>NZ_JBFBGR010000006.1:0-229392 GCF_040684755.1 Streptomyces sp. NPDC089799
GAAGGAGCGCCCTTGACGCCGACGGCCGGCACGGAAGGACAGTGAGGACTGACGGGCAGCCCCCGGGCACCTCCCCGATTCCGTCCCGGCAAAGCACCGGCACGCCCCCGACCCCCTCCAGGCAAAGCCCCACCACACCCCCGACCCCACCCACCCGAAGCCCCACCACACCCCCGCCCCCGCCCGCCGACCGCCCCCTCCTCCAGAGCCCGACACAACGGGCCCGGCGGCAACGACGAAGGGCCCCGTCCCGCCGCTGAAGCGGTGGGACGGGGCCCTTCAGGAGCTCTGCTGCTGCTGAGCTACCAGGTCAGAACACGAATTACTTCGTGATCTTGATGACCTGGCCGGCGCCGACGGTCCGGCCACCCTCACGGATGGCGAACTTCAGGCCCTCCTCCATGGCGACCGGCTGGATCAGCGCGACCGTCATCTCGGTGTTGTCGCCCGGCATGACCATCTCGGTGCCCTCGGGGAGGGTCACGACGCCGGTCACGTCCGTGGTACGGAAGTAGAACTGCGGGCGGTAGTTGTTGAAGAACGGGGTGTGACGGCCACCCTCGTCCTTCGACAGGATGTAGGCCTGGGCCTCGAACTCGGTGTGCGGCGTGACCGAACCGGGCTTGATGATGACCTGGCCGCGCTCGACGTCCTCGCGCTTGATGCCGCGGAGCAGCAGACCGACGTTCTCACCGGCCTGGCCCTCGTCGAGCAGCTTGCGGAACATCTCGATGCCGGTGACCGTGGTGGTGGTCTTGGCTTCCTTGATGCCGATGATGTCAACGGTCTCGTTGACCTTCAGCAGACCACGCTCGATACGACCGGTGACGACGGTGCCACGACCGGTGATCGTGAAGACGTCCTCGACGGGCATCAGGAACGGCTTGTCGACGTCACGCTCGGGGGTGGGGATGGCCTCGTCCACCGCGGCCATGAGGCCGAGCAGCTTCTCGCCCCACTCCTTGTCGCCCTCGAGGGCCTTGAGCGCGGAGACCTGGACGACCGGAACGTCGTCGCCCGGGAACTCGTACTCGGAGAGGAGCTCACGCACCTCGAGCTCGACGAGCTCCAGGATCTCCTCGTCGTCCACCATGTCGGCCTTGTTCAGGGCGACGACGATGTACGGAACGCCGACCTGGCGGGCCAGGAGCACGTGCTCCTTGGTCTGCGGCATCGGGCCGTCGGTGGCGGCGACCACGAGGATGGCGCCGTCCATCTGCGCGGCACCGGTGATCATGTTCTTGATGTAGTCCGCGTGACCCGGGCAGTCGACGTGGGCGTAGTGACGCGCCTCGGTCTGGTACTCGACGTGCGCGATGGAGATGGTGATACCGCGCTGGCGCTCCTCGGGAGCCTTGTCGATCTGGTCGAAGGCCGAGGCCTCGTTCAGGTCCGGGTACGCGTCGTGCAGCACCTTGGTAATGGCGGCCGTGAGGGTCGTCTTACCGTGGTCAATGTGACCGATGGTGCCGATGTTGACGTGCGGCTTAGTCCGCTCGAACTTCGCCTTCGCCACGGGGGTCCTCCTGGAGAGTGGTTCTGTACGCCTTACTCATCGGCGCCAGGTGATCTTTGCTGGAAAGCCGGCTCCCCGGGGCAACAAGAGCGGTTGCCCTTGTTGCCCCAGAGGTTCCGGTGACAAGCCTAAAGCGTGAACTCGGGAGAGTTACTCGCCCTTGGCCTTCGCGATGATCTCCTCGGCGACGTTCCGGGGAACCTCGGCGTAGGAGTCGAACTGCATCGAGTAGCTGGCGCGACCCGAGGTCTTGCTACGGAGGTCTCCGACGTAGCCGAACATCTCCGAAAGCGGCACGAGGCCCTTGACGATCTTGGCTCCGTGACGGTCCTCCATGGCCTGGATCTGGCCACGGCGGGAGTTGATGTCACCGATGACGTCGCCCATGGACTCCTCCGGCGTGGTGACCTCGACGGCCATCATCGGCTCGAGGAGCACGGGAGAAGCCTTGCGCGCGGCCTCCTTGAACGCCTGCGAACCGGCGATCTTGAAGGCGAGCTCGGAGGAGTCGACCTCGTGGTAGGCACCGTCGAGGAGGATGACGCGCACGCCGGTCATCTCGTAGCCGGCCAGGATGCCGAACTGCATGGCCTCCTGCGCACCGGCGTCCACCGAAGGGATGTACTCCTTCGGGATGCGGCCACCGGTGACCTTGTTCACGAACTCGTACGAGGTCTCGCCGGCCTCGATGGGCTCGATCGCGATCTGCACCTTGGCGAACTGACCGGTACCACCGGTCTGCTTCTTGTGGGTGTAGTCCACGCGCTCGACGGCCTTGCGGATCGTCTCGCGGTACGCGACCTGCGGCTTGCCGACGTTGGCCTCGACCTTGAACTCGCGCTTCATACGGTCGACCAGCACCTCGAGGTGCAGCTCGCCCATACCGCCGAGGATGGTCTGGCCCGTCTCCTCGTCCGAGTGAACGTGGAAGGAGGGGTCCTCCTCCGCGAGACGCTGGATGGCGACACCCAGCTTCTCCTGGTCACCCTTGGACTTGGGCTCGATGGCGACCTGGATGACCGGAGCCGGGAAGTCCATGGACTCCAGGATCACGGGCTGCTTGTCGTCACACAGCGTCTCACCGGTGGTGGTCTGCTTCAGGCCCATCACGGCGACGATGTCGCCGGCGCCCACCGAGTCGATCTCCTCACGCTTGTTCGCGTGCATGCGGTAGATCTTGCCGATGCGCTCCTTCTTGCCCTTGACGGAGTTCAGCACCGCAGTGCCGGCCTCCAGGCGGCCCGAGTAAACCCGGACGAAGGTGAGCTTGCCGAGGTGCGGGTCGCTCATGATCTTGAACGCGAGCGCGGCGAGGGGCTCCTCGTCCGACGGCTTGCGCTTCACGACGGTCTCGGCGTCGCGGACGTCGTGGCCCTCGATGGCCTCGATGTCGAGCGGCGACGGGAGGTAGCGGACGACCGCGTCGAGCAGGGGCTGGACACCCTTGTTCTTGAACGCCGTGCCACAGAACACCGCGGTGATCGTGGGCTCGCCCTTGCCCTTGCCGGAGCCGAGGATGATGCGGCGCACGGCCTGGTGCAGCTGCTCCTCGGTCGGCTCCTCGCCGCCCAGGTACAGCTCCATCATCTCGTCGTCGTTCTCGGCGACGGTCTCCAGCAGCTGGCCGCGCCACTCGGCGGCGGCCTCGGCGTGGGTGGCCGGGATGTCGACGACGTCGTACATCTCGCCCTTGGTCGCCTCGGCGGACCAGACCAGCGCCTTCATGCGGACCAGGTCGACAACGCCCTGGAAGTCCGCCTCGGCACCGATCGGGAGCTGCATGACGATCGGAACCGCACCGAGGCGGTCCTTGATCATGTCGACGCAGCGGTGGAACTCGGCACCGGTACGGTCGAGCTTGTTGACGAAGCAGATGCGCGGCACGCCGTAACGGTCGGCCTGACGCCACACCGTCTCGGACTGCGGCTCCACACCGGCGACACCGTCGAACACGGTGACGGCACCGTCGAGGACGCGGAGCGAACGCTCCACCTCGACCGTGAAGTCCACGTGACCCGGGGTGTCGATGATGTTGATGGTGTGGTCGACGTCCTCGAGCGGCCAGTGGCAGGTCGTCGCGGCGGACGTGATGGTGATGCCGCGCTCCTGCTCCTGCTCCATCCAGTCCATCGTGGCAGCGCCGTCGTGGACCTCACCGATCTTGTAAGACACACCGGTGTAGAACAGGATGCGCTCGGTGGTGGTCGTCTTGCCCGCGTCGATGTGGGCCATGATGCCGATGTTGCGCACCTTGGCCAGGTCAAGCGAAGTGGTAGCCATAAGGCTTCAGTCTTCTCTCGGTCTCGATGTGGACTGCGACTACCAGCGGTAGTGCGCGAAGGCCTTGTTGGACTCGGCCATCTTGTGCGTGTCCTCACGCTTCTTGACGGCCGCACCGAGGCCGTTCGAGGCGTCGAGGAGCTCGTTCATGAGGCGCTCGGTCATGGTCTTCTCGCGGCGGGCGCGGGAGTAACCCACGAGCCAGCGCAGCGCGAGGGTCGACTGGCGACCCGGCTTGACCTCAACCGGAACCTGGTAGGTCGCGCCACCGACACGGCGGGACTTGACCTCGAGGGACGGCTTGACGTTCTCCAGGGCGCGCTTCAGCGTGATGACCGGGTCGTTGCCGGTCTTCTCGCGGAGGCCTTCCATGGCGCCGTAGACGATGCGCTCGGCGGTGGAGCGCTTGCCGTCCAGGAGGATCTTGTTGATGAGCGAGGTCACCAGAGGAGATGCGTAGACCGGGTCGATGATGACCGGGCGCTTCGGGGCGGGGCCCTTACGAGGCATTCTTACTTCTCCTTCTTGGCGCCGTAGCGGCTGCGGGCCTGCTTGCGGTTCTTGACAGCCTGGGTGTCAAGCGCACCGCGGATGATCTTGTAACGAACACCCGGCAGGTCCTTCACACGGCCACCACGCACGAGCACGATCGAGTGCTCCTGCAGGTTGTGTCCCTCACCCGGAATGTAGGCCGTGACCTCGATGCCGGAGGTCAGACGCACACGCGCGACCTTACGGAGCGCCGAGTTCGGCTTCTTCGGGGTGGTCGTGAACACACGCGTGCAGACGCCACGGCGCTGAGGCGAAGCCTCAAGCGCGGGCGTCTTCGTCTTCTCGACCTTGTCCTGCCGGCCCTTACGGACCAGCTGCTGGATCGTAGGCACTACTTCTCCGGTTTCTGTGTGCCGTTGGTGAAACTAACCTGGAACTTCTCCGACCCACGCGGTCGGGTGTGTCGGATCCGGCAGGCTTCCGTGAAGACGGAAACGCACTCGGATCGCGGCGGCTGCTGCGGCTCTCGTGCGGTTGATGGACACGCGCGGGAGCCCAGGCACACCCCAGGCACAAGGTCTGAGCGTACCTACCGCACTGACTCCGGTCAAAACAAATGCCCCGGGCCCGGTAACCGCCCCGGCCCGCCGCCTGATCGGCTGCATAAACTACCGAACAGGCCATTATAGCGATCATCAGGGAGTACTGCATTGGCGAGCCGGATCAAGCGGCTGTACGCCCCCCTGCTCGCCTTCGCGATCACCTCGGCAGCGTTCTGCTCGGCCTGGGTGTGGCGCGGCAGCTTCCCCTTCGGGAACACCGGGCGGGCCCTCAACGACCAGGCGAACCAGTACGTCCCCTTCCACCGGGCGCTGTGGGACCTGGCGCACGGGCAGGCGGCCGGAGACCTCCTCTTCACCTGGCGCGGCGGCTTCGGACAGCAGTTCCTGTCCGACTACCACACCTACCTCGGCAACCCGTTCTCCTGGCTGACGGTGCTGGTGCCGCGGGCCCACGTCGACCTCGCGGTCTTCCTGGTCACCCCGGTCACCATGGGTTTCGCGGCCGCGGTGATGGCGGTGTACCTGGGCCGGCTGGTGCCGGGCCCGTGGTGGCAGCGCGGGGTGCTGGGCGCCACGTACGGCCTGTGCGGGTGGGCGCTCAGCGACGCCTCGTACATCCCGATGTGGCTGTGGGGCCTGGCGGCCCTCCCGCTGCTGGGCATCGCGGTGGAGTGGTGCCTGGAGCAGCGGCGCTGGCCGGCCGCGGGCGCACTGGTGGCGCTCGCCTGGCTGGGCAACTTCTACACGGCGATGATGGCGACGATGGCCGTCAGCGTCATTCTGGTCATCCGTCTCATCACTCGGGACATGACCGGGCGGGACCGCGTCCGGGCGCTGTGGCGGGCCGCGACCGCGGCCGGAGCGGGCATCGCCCTGACCCTCCCGCTGCTGCTCCCGTCCTTCCTCTCCAGCGGTGCGGCCCAGCCCACGAAAGCGGCCGAGTTCGACCCGCAGCGGCTGGACGTGTTCCTCACCGGGATGCTGCCGGCCACCCACCTGTGGGGCGGCCGGCCCCGGCTCTACATCGCCTCGCTGGGCCTGATCCTGGCCGGCTCCTTCCTGCTCAACACGCGTGTCGCGAGGAAGGCCCGGCTCGTCTGGGGCCTGTCCACCGTCCTGGTCGCGGCCTCCTTCCAGTTCCCGCCCACCCAGTACGTCTGGCACGGCCTGGCGGTGCCGAACGGCAACCCCTACCGCGAGGCCTTCGTCTTCAGCGCGCTGCTGGTGGTCCTGGCCTGGATGTCGCTGGCGGCACGGCCGCGACCGCTGCACCTGGCGCTCACCGCCGGGATGCTGGTGCTCGCCACGTTCCTGCTCCGCGGCACGAACGACTTCTCCGTGGAGACCTGGTACGCCGTCCTCGGCGGCGGATCGCTCTCGCTGCTCGCGCTGGTCCTGCTGCGGCTGGGCGAGCGGCGCCGCGCCCTGGTGCCCCTCGCCGCCGTCCTGATGGTCGCGGTGGTCTTCGGCGAGTCCGCCCTGTCGGCCTTCAACGCCGACGAGAAGCGGGCCCGGGAACGCTGGGCGAAGCCGGCCGTGACCTCGAACCGGTCGATCACGAACCACTTCGAGGCGGTCCGGCAGGTGGACGGCTGGCCCGCATACCGGACCGATTCCGGTGAGCCGCAGACCGCGTACAACGACGCCCTGGCCCTCCGCGCGGAAGGCCCGCAGTACTACAGCAGCTACCTGCCCGAGGTCACGTACCGGGCGCTCGAACCCCTGGGCTACGGCTACAAGAACGACGGCCGGACCTTCTTCGGCTCCGACAACCCCGTCCTCGACGCGATCTTCTCCGTCGGCGCCCGGGTCTCCCCCGTGCCGGGGGAAAAGAGCGCCTGGCGGGGCACGAAGTTCCCCGCTCCCCCGCTGGTGACCGTCCGGGACGCACCGTTCACGTCCCCGAACCCGGCCGGCACCGTTTGGGCGAACCAGGAGAACGCGCTGGGGGCCACCGTGTACCAGGTGCCGCGCACCCTCCGCAGCGGCAGCATGTCGGACCAGGTCTACACGGCGACCTGCACCCCCGGATCGGTGGCCTTCTGGTACTCCCCCGCGGTGGCGGGCACGCTCCGCTCCGGCGGCACCGACCGGGTCCTGAAGGACCGGGAGACCGGCGTCCTGAAGCTGGGCACCGTCCCCGCCGACGGCCGGGTCGGCGTCGCCGTCCGCACCAGGAGCGGGGCGACGGCCCCCGAGCACCCGATCGCCTGCACGTCCGGGGATGAGGTGGCCACCAGGGTCCGGCAGCTCACCCGCACCGGCGCCACCTCGGTCCGCGTCGGCGGCCACGGCATCGAGGCCACCCTCCCGAAGGGGACCCGCGGCACCGCGGTCTTCGCCATGACGGCGGCCCCCGGCTGGCAGTGCTCCGCCCCGATGAAGCCCTTCCACGGCCTGGTCGCCCTGGACGTCCCGGCCGGCGCCGAGAAGGTCTCCTGCACCTTCACCCCGAAGGGCTTCCTCCCCGGCCTCGCCGCGGCCGGGCTGGCGCTGGCGGCCCTGATCACGGTGACCGTGGTCGCCCGCCGCCGCGGCCGGCCGGGTGCGCCGGAGGGCGCAGCCGAGGAGCGGCCCGCGGTCACCGCGGCCGCGTAGCCCGGCCGCCCGCCACGGAGAGAGCCCCCGGTCGACCACGACCGGGGGCTCTTCCGTACACCGGGACGGGAGGAGGGCGAGAGGGAGAGGGGCACCGTGTACGACGAAGCCCCCGCCGGCTCCTCTCGGAGCTGACGGGGGCTTCGCCTCAGTGCCTCAGACCTCAGCCGTGCTGTGTCCTATCGGCTGACTACGTCAGCCGTTGTAGGGGCCGTAGTCGTAGTCCTCCAGCGGGACCGCCTGGCCGGAGCCGGTGCCGAAGGGCGAGTAGTCGATGTCGTCGTAGCCGACGGCCGAGTACATCGCGGCCTTCGCCTCCTCGGTGGGCTCCACCCGGATGTTGCGGTAGCGGGACAGACCCGTACCGGCCGGGATGAGCTTACCGATGATGACGTTCTCCTTGAGGCCGATGAGGCTGTCGGACTTGGCGTTGATCGCCGCGTCCGTCAGAACTCGGGTCGTCTCCTGGAAGGAGGCGGCCGACAGCCAGGATTCCGTCGCCAGCGAGGCCTTGGTGATACCCATCAGCTGCGGACGGCCGGAGGCGGGGTGACCGCCCTCGGTGACCACACGACGGTTCTCGGTCTCGAACTTCGAGCGCTCGACGAGCTCGCCCGGCAGGAGCTCCGCGTCACCGGACTCGATGATCGTCACGCGGCGCAGCATCTGCCGGATGATGATCTCGATGTGCTTGTCGTGGATCGACACGCCCTGCGAGTTGTAGACCTTCTGGACTTCGCCGACCAGGTGGACCTGGACCGCACGCTGGCCGAGGATGCGCAGCACGTCGTGCGGGTTGGTCGCACCGGCGGTCAGCTTCTGGCCGACCTCGACGTGGTCGCCCTCGGCGACCTCGACGCGCGCACGCTTCGAGATCGGGAAGGCGGTCTCCTCGGAGCCGTCGTCCGGCGTGATGACGATCTTCTTGGTCTTCTCGGTCTCCTCGATCCGCACGCGGCCGGCGGCCTCGGAGATCGGGGCGACACCCTTCGGCGTACGGGCCTCGAAGAGCTCGACGACACGGGGCAGACCCTGGGTGATGTCGTCACCGGCCACACCACCGGTGTGGAAGGTACGCATCGTCAGCTGGGTACCGGGCTCACCGATGGACTGGGCGGCGATGATGCCGACCGCCTCACCGATGTCGACCAGCTTGCCGGTGGCCAGCGAGCGGCCGTAGCAGAAGGCACAGGTGCCGACCGCGGACTCACAGGTCAGGACCGAGCGGGTCTTGACCTCCTCGACGCCGTTGGCGACCAGGGCGTCGATCAGGACGTCACCGAGGTCGACGTTGGCCGGCGCGATGACCTTGCCGTCGATGACGACGTCCTCGGCCAGCATGCGGGCGTAGACCGAGGTCTCGACGTCGTCGGCCTTGCGCAGCACGCCGTCCTCGCCGCGGACGGCGATCTTCAGCTTCAGGCCGCGCTCGGTACCGCAGTCCTCCTCGCGGATGATCACGTCCTGCGAGACGTCCACCAGACGACGGGTCAGGTAACCCGAGTCGGCGGTACGCAGGGCGGTGTCCGCCAGACCCTTACGGGCACCGTGGGTGGAGATGAAGTACTCCAGCACGGACAGGCCCTCGCGGAAGGACGCCTTGATCGGACGCGGGATGGTCTCGTTCTTCGCGTTCGACACCAGACCACGCATACCGGCGATCTGCCGCATCTGCATCATGTTTCCTCGGGCACCCGAGTCAACCATCATGAAGATGGGGTTGGTCTTGGGGAAGTTCGCGTTCATCGCCTCGGCAACCTCGTTGGTCGCCTTGGTCCAGATCGCGATGAGCTCCTGCGTGCGCTCGTCCTTGGTGATCAGACCGCGCTCGTACTGCTTCTGGACCTTCTCGTCCTGGGCCTCGTAGCCCGCGACGATCTCCTTCTTCGCCTCAGGCACGACGACGTCGGAGATGGCCACGGTGACGCCGGAACGGGTCGCCCAGTGGAAGCCGGACGCCTTCAGGTTGTCGAGCGTCGCCGCCACGATGACCTTGGGGTAGCGCTCGGCCAGGTCGTTGACGATCTCGGAGAGCTGCTTCTTGCCCACCGAGTAGTCGACGAACGGGTAGTCCTCGGGCAGCAGCTCGTTGAAGAGCGCACGGCCCAGCGTGGTCTTCAGACGGAAGCTGTCGCCCGGCTGGAACTCCTGCTCACCCTCCTCGGCGACCGGGGGGACCCAGCCGCGCGGCGGGATGGTGCCCACCGGGAAGCGGATGTCGACGGCCGACTGCAGCGAGAGCTCGCCGGCGTCGAACGCCATGATCGCCTCGGCGGTGGAGCCGAAGGAACGGCCCTCGCCCTTGACGTTCCGGAGCTCGCTGTCGGTGGTGAGGAAGAACAGACCGAGGACCATGTCCTGGGTCGGCATCGTCACCGGACGGCCGTCGGCCGGCTTGAGGATGTTGTTCGAGGACAGCATCAGGATGCGGGCCTCGGCCTGCGCCTCCGCGGACAGCGGCAGGTGCACGGCCATCTGGTCACCGTCGAAGTCTGCGTTGAACGCGGTGCAGACGAGCGGGTGGATCTGGATGGCCTTGCCCTCGACCAGCTGCGGCTCGAAGGCCTGGATGCCGAGGCGGTGCAGCGTGGGCGCACGGTTCAGCAGCACCGGGTGCTCGGCGATGACCTCTTCGAGGACGTCGTACACGACGGTGCGGCCGCGCTCGACCATGCGCTTGGCCGACTTGATGTTCTGCGCGTGGTTCAGGTCGACCAGGCGCTTCATCACGAACGGCTTGAAGAGCTCCAGCGCCATGGCCTTGGGCAGACCGCACTGGTGCAGCTTCAGCTGCGGACCGACGACGATCACGGAACGCGCGGAGTAGTCCACGCGCTTGCCGAGAAGGTTCTGACGGAATCGACCCTGCTTGCCCTTCAGCATGTCGCTGAGGGACTTCAGCGGGCGGTTGCCGGGGCCCGTCACCGGGCGGCCGCGACGACCGTTGTCGAAGAGCGCGTCCACGGCCTCCTGGAGCATGCGCTTCTCGTTGTTCACGATGATCTCGGGGGCACCGAGGTCGAGAAGGCGCTTCAGGCGGTTGTTGCGGTTGATGACGCGGCGGTACAGGTCGTTCAGGTCGGAGGTCGCGAAGCGGCCACCGTCCAGCTGCACCATCGGACGCAGGTCCGGCGGGATGACCGGGACGCAGTCCAGGACCATGCCCTTGGGGCTGTTGCTGGTCTGCAGGAACGCGGAGACGACCTTGAGGCGCTTGAGCGCGCGGGTCTTCTTCTGGCCCTTGCCGGTGCGGATGATCTCGCGGAGGCGCTCGGCCTCCTCCTCCAGGTCGAAGGACTCCAGGCGCTTCTGCAGCGCCGCGGCACCCATCGAGCCGTCGAAGTACGTGCCGAAGCGGTCACGCAGCTCGCGGTAGAGGAGCTCGTCGCCCTCCAGGTCCTGGACCTTGAGGTTCTTGAAGCGGTTCCAGACCTCGTCCAGGCGGTCGATCTCGCGCTGGGAGCGGTCGCGGAGCTGCTTCATCTCGCGCTCGGCGCCCTCGCGCACCTTGCGGCGCACATCGGCCTTGGCGCCCTCGGCCTCGAGCTCGGCCAGGTCGGTCTCGAGCTTCTTGGCGCGGGCCTCCAGGTCGGAGTCGCGGCGGTTCTCGATCTGCTGGCGCTCGACGGAGACGTGGGCCTCCAGCGACGGCAGGTCGCGCTGACGGCGCTCGTCGTCGACGAACGTGATCATGTACGCGGCGAAGTAGATGACCTTCTCGAGGTCCTTCGGCGCGAGGTCCAGCAGGTAGCCCAGGCGCGACGGGACGCCCTTGAAGTACCAGATGTGGGTGACGGGAGCGGCCAGCTCGATGTGGCCCATCCGCTCACGGCGCACCTTGGCGCGGGTGACCTCGACGCCACAGCGCTCACAGATGATGCCCTTGAAGCGGACACGCTTGTACTTGCCGCAGTAGCACTCCCAGTCCCGGGTCGGACCGAAGATCTTCTCGCAGAAGAGTCCGTCCTTTTCGGGCTTCAGGGTGCGGTAGTTGATGGTCTCCGGCTTCTTGACCTCGCCGTGGGACCAGGTACGGATGTCGTCCGCGGTGGCAAGGCCGATCCGCAGCTCGTCGAAGAAGTTGACGTCGAGCACTGTGCGTCAATCCCTCTTTCGGGGTCGTGTCTCAATCATGGTCTGAACGGTCCCGGGGATGGCGGGGGCTCCTCGTGGGAGCCCCCGCCAGGCCCGTCAGACCTCTTCGACGCTGCTCGGCTCGCGCCGGGACAGGTCGATACCGAGCTCCTCCGCCGCGCGGAAGACGTCCTCGTCGGTGTCGCGCATCTCGATGGACATGCCGTCCGAGGACAGCACCTCCACGTTGAGGCAGAGCGACTGCATTTCCTTGATGAGCACCTTGAAGGACTCGGGAATGCCCGGCTCGGGGATGTTCTCGCCCTTGACGATGGCCTCGTAGACCTTCACTCGGCCGGTGACGTCGTCGGACTTGATGGTCAGCAGCTCCTGGAGGGCGTAAGCGGCGCCATAAGCCTCGAGCGCCCACACCTCCATCTCACCGAAGCGCTGGCCACCGAACTGCGCCTTACCACCCAGCGGCTGCTGCGTGATCATCGAGTACGGACCGGTCGAACGGGCGTGGAGCTTGTCGTCGACCAGGTGGTGGAGCTTGAGGATGTACATGTACCCGACCGAGATCGGGTCCGGGAACGGCTCGCCGGAGCGGCCGTCGAACAGGCGCGCCTTACCGGTCGGGAGCACCATGCGCTCGCCGTCGCGGTTCGGGATCGTGTGCTGCAGGAGGCCGGCGAGCTCGTCCTCACGGGCACCGTCGAACACCGGGGTGGCGACGTTGGTGCCGGGGGCGACCTGGTCGGCGCCGATGGCCTGCAGGCGCTGGGCCCACTCGTCCGCGAGGCCGGAGACGTCCCAGCCGCGGCTGGCGAGCCAGCCGAGGTGGATCTCCAGGACCTGTCCCGGGTTCATTCGGGACGGGACACCGAGCGGGTTCAGGATGATGTCGACCGGGGTGCCGTCCTCGAGGAAGGGCATGTCCTCGATCGGGAGGATCTTGGAGATGACACCCTTGTTGCCGTGGCGGCCGGCGAGCTTGTCACCGTCGGTGATCTTGCGCTTCTGGGCGACGTAGACGCGGACCAGCTGGTTCACGCCCGGGGGAAGCTCGTCCCCCTCCTCGCGGTCGAAGACGCGGACGCCGATGACCTTGCCGATCTCACCGTGGGGCACCTTCAGGGAGGTGTCACGGACCTCGCGGGCCTTCTCACCGAAGATCGCGCGGAGCAGGCGCTCCTCCGGGGTCAGCTCGGTCTCGCCCTTCGGGGTGACCTTGCCGACCAGGATGTCGCCGGCGACGACGTCCGCACCGATGCGGATGATGCCGCGCTCGTCGAGGTCGGCGAGGACCTCCTCGGAGACGTTCGGGATGTCCCGGGTGATCTCCTCGGGGCCGAGCTTGGTGTCACGGGCGTCGACCTCGTGCTCCTCGATGTGGATCGAGGAGAGGACGTCGTCCTGCACGAGGCGCTGCGACAGGATGATCGCGTCCTCGTAGTTGTGACCCTCCCACGGCATGAACGCCACGAGCAGGTTCTTGCCGAGGGCCATCTCGCCCTCTTCGGTCGCCGGGCCGTCGGCGAGGACCTGGGACTCGACGATCCGGTCGCCCTCGTTGACGATGACCTTCTGGTTGACCGAGGTGCCCTGGTTGGAGCGGTTGAACTTGGCGACGCGGTACGTGGTGTACGTGCCGTCGTCGTTGGCGACGGTGATGTAGTCGGCCGAGACCTCCTGGACGACACCGTCCTTCTCCGCCTTGATGGAGTCGCCGGCGTCGACGGCACAGCGGTACTCCATGCCGGTGCCGACGAGCGGGGCCTCCGCCTTGATGAGCGGAACGGCCTGGCGCATCATGTTCGCGCCCATGAGCGCGCGGTTGGCGTCGTCGTGCTCGAGGAAGGGGATCATCGCGGTCGCGACGGACACCATCTGGCGCGGGGAGACGTCCATGTAGTCGACGTCGTCGCCGGCGATGTAGTCGATCTCGCCGCCACGACGGCGGACCAGCACGCGGTTCTCGGTGAAGCGCATGTCGTCGGACAGGCCGGCGTTGGCCTGGGCGATGACGAAGCGGTCTTCCTCGTCGGCGGTCAGGTAGTCGACCTCGTCGGTGACCTGGCCCTCGACGACCTTGCGGTACGGGGTCTCGACGAAACCGAACGCGTTGACGCGGCCGTAGGAGGCGAGCGAGCCGATCAGACCGATGTTCGGGCCTTCGGGGGTCTCGATCGGACACATGCGGCCGTAGTGCGACGGGTGCACGTCACGGACCTCGAAGCCGGCCCGCTCACGGGAGAGACCGCCGGGACCCAGCGCCGAGAGACGACGCTTGTGCGTCAGACCCGACAGCGGGTTGTTCTGGTCCATGAACTGCGACAGCTGGCTGGTGCCGAAGAACTCCTTGATGGAGGCGACGACCGGCCGGATGTTGATCAGGGTCTGCGGCGTGATCGCCTCGACGTCCTGGGTGGTCATGCGCTCGCGGACGACGCGCTCCATGCGAGCCAGGCCGGTGCGGACCTGGTTCTGGATGAGCTCGCCGACGTTGCGCAGACGACGGTTGCCGAAGTGGTCGATGTCGTCGACCTCGACCACGATGTTGGTGCCGTTCTCACCGACGGTCTCGACCTCGCCCGCGTGGAGCTTCACGAGGTAGCGGATCGTCGCGATGACGTCGTCGGTGGTGAGGACACCGGCGTCGAGCGGCTCGTCGGCCCCGAGCTTCTTGTTGACCTTGTAGCGGCCGACCTTCGCGAGGTCGTAGCGCTTCGGGTTGAAGTACAGGTTCTCGAGCAGCGTCTGCGCGGCCTCACGGGTCGGCGGCTCGCCCGGACGCAGCTTGCGGTAGATGTCGAGCAGCGCGTCGTCCTGGCCCTGGGTGTGGTCCTTCTCCAGGGTGGCGCGCATGGACTCGTACTCGCCGAACTCCTCGAGGATCTGCTCGGTGGTCCAGCCGAGAGCCTTCAGGAGGACGGTGACGGACTGCTTGCGCTTGCGGTCGATGCGGACGCCGACCATGTCGCGCTTGTCGACCTCCATCTCCAGCCAGGCACCCCGGGACGGGATGATCTTGGCGGAGAAGATGTCCTTGTCGGACGTCTTGTCGATGGAGGAGTCGAAGTAGACACCGGGGGAACGGACGAGCTGCGACACCACGACACGCTCGGTGCCGTTGATGACGAAGGTGCCCTTGTTGGTCATGAGCGGGAAGTCGCCCATGAAGACCGTCTGAGACTTGATCTCTCCGGTCTCGTTGTTCGTGAACTCGGCCGTGACGAAGAGCGGGGCCGCGTACGTGAAGTCGCGGTCCTTGCACTCGTCGACGGAGTTCTTCGCCGGCTCGAAACGGTGGTCGCGGAAGGTCAGCGACATCGACCCGGAGAAGTCCTCGATCGGCGAGATCTCCTCGAAGATCTCTTCCAGACCGGACTTGGTGGGGACGTCCTGTCCACTCTCAAGGGCAGACTCGACCCGAGCCTTCCAGGCGGCGTTGCCGAGCAGCCAGTCAAAGCTCTCGGTCTGCAGCGCCAGGAGGTTCGGAACCTCGAGGGGCTCCTTGATCTTTGCAAAGGAGATGCGCAGCGGGGCGGTGCTGGCGCCGTTGTTCGTATTGGTCGAGGCGTTGCGCGAGGCGGCCAAGAGGGGGTCCTTCCGAGGGCTCGGACTCACTACGCGCGTACCGGTCCCAGCCGACACAGGAGACGGGATGCTTCCCATTCCGGCCGAAAGGCCAGGTCAGAGGCATACAGTCAGGTCTGCTTGAGCGTGGGCATGCCCCTGGCGACGGGCAGGGGGCAGCTAACAGGCAGCGCAAAGGGTCAGTGTAGCCACTTGGCTCACTGATGTCCAGACCAGGTTTCTGAAGCCCGGCAAAAGACCTTCCCTGTGTTGTTGAACGCCGCAACCCTCGCGCGCCCCGAACACAGAGCGCGTATCGATACTGCCCTCTTCGTAGTCGATCCATGCCTCGGAACCGGATCGATCTGGGCGCGGTCCTGAGAATTGCGCGCCGCGTGCCGTTCGTCAAGGCCCCCTGCTCCGTGCGGATCATCACCGGGCCCGCCGACGGAGCAACGAAGATCACCATACTCCTCAACGAGAGCAGGGCAAGTCAGGCACTTCGGATACGTCAAAGGGCGACCACCCTTTCGGGTGGTCGCCCTTCGCAGAGGCCGTCAGACGGCCTCAGAGGTGTTACTTGACCTCGACGGAGGCACCGGCGCCCTTGAGGGACTCGGCGGCCTTCTCAGCGGCCTCCTTGTTGACCTTCTCGAGGACCGGCTTCGGGGTGCCGTCGACGAGGTCCTTGGCCTCCTTCAGACCCAGGGAGGTCAGCTCACGCACGACCTTGATGACCTGGATCTTCTTGTCGCCCGCACCGGTGAGGATGACGTCGAACTCGTCCTTCTCCTCCTCGGCCTCGGCCGGGGCACCCGGGACGCCGGCGGCAACGGCGACGGTGGCCGCAGCGGCGGTGACGTCGAACTTCTCCTCGAAGGCCTTCACGAACTCGGAGAGCTCGATGAGGGTCATCTCCTCGAACTGAGCGAGCAGGTCGTCCTGAGAGAGCTTCGCCATGATGGGCGATCCTTCCACTAATTCGGCTGGTGCCGAGATGTATCGAAAGGCGGGCGTAACGGCCCGCTACGACCCGCGCACTAGGCGGCGCGGATCAATGCGCGAGCCGAATTACTCGGCACCGCCCTGCTCGGCGAGCTTGGCGCGCAGCGCGTCCGCAGTGCGGACGAACTTCGACGGCAGCGCCTGGAAGAGCGAGGCAGCCTGAGACTGCTTGCCCTTGAACGCGCCGGCCAGCTTGCTGAGCAGAACCTCGCGGGACTCGAGGTCCGCAAGCTTCTTGATGTCGTCGGCGGACAGCGCCTTGCCGTCAAGGACACCGCCCTTGATGACGAGCTTGGGGTTCTCCTTGGCGAAGTCACGCAGAGCCTTCGCCGACTCCACCGGGTCACCGGTGACGAAGGCGACCGCGGTCGAACCAGCAAGGTGCTCGTCCAGCGCGGAGATCCCGACCGAGTTGGCCGCAATCTTGGTCAGCGTGTTCTTCACCACGGCGTACTGGGCGTTCTCACCGAGCGAACGACGCAGCGTCTTGAGCTGCGCAACGGTGAGACCCGTGTACTCGGTCAGCACAACGGCGCCCGAGCTGCGGAACATGTCCTCCAGCTCGGCTACCGCGGCAGCCTTGTCGGGCCTTGCCATAGAGCGTCGGCCTCCTTCCGGGTGATGAGGACCGCGCAGAAGGGGCTGGACAAAACAAAGCGCCCCGGGCGCAGGCGCACGGGGCAACGCTCGACCGGACGAAAATCCGGGAGCCTTTCCACATTCACCTGCGCGGGTCGCCCGCTTTCAGCGGATCCTTCGGCCACCGTCCCCTTGCGGGCACGGCAACGACCAGCGGTCTTTGGCTTCGATGGAGACTGTACGGGACCGCGGTCCGCAGATGCAAATCCGCGGACCGCGGCACCGGACGGGCATCACCGGACGGGCGTCACCGGGACGGTGGCGTCCGGAAGCCGGCACCCGGAAGATCAGGCGCCCTGGGCCTTGGCGAGCTCGGAGAGGTCCACCACCTGGTCGGCGGGCGGGGTGGTGACGTCGACCGGCTGGTTGAAGTCCAGGAACTTGATCGTGAGGTCCACCGGGCCCTGGGCGCCCTCACCGCGGGTGCGGACCTGGACCGGGCGGCTGTCCTCGCCGATCCACATGTCCATGGCCAGGCTCTTGATGCCCTGGGACTCCAGCTGCTTCAGGGACTTCTCGCGGCTCTCCTTCTGCTCGGGAGTGGCCGTCGCGAGGGAGGCGCGCATCTCCTCGGTGGTGACCGTGCCGCTGAGGTGGGTGGTCTTCTTCCCCTCCACGGTCTCCTCGCCGACCACCTTGACGTCCTTGGCCGACTGGAGCTGGTTCGCCCGCTCACCGGGGTTCTCCGCCTGCTGGCCGCCGCCGTTGCCGAGGGCGTCGAGCTGCTTGGCCGCGTTGGGGTCGGCCGTCTTGAGGTCGACCTTCAGGAACTTGCCCTCGCTGCCGAGGTACATGATCCCGTCGATCAGGCGGATGTCGATGTTCTCGCCGGCCTTCGCCGGGTTGGACATCTTCATGGTCATCGCCACGGTCGGCTTGAGGCGTACGGACGCCTCGCCCTCGATCTTCTGTCCGGCGGAGGAGCCGGACATGCGGTACCGCATCGAGGTGAGGTCGACGGAGTTCTTCTGCACCTTCTGCAGGTACGCCGCCGGCTCGACCTTGGTGACCACGGGCCGGTCCCCGCCGGCCTTGTCCGCCGCCTTGCCGTCGGCCTTCTTGTCGCCGCAGGCCGTGGCCCCGCCGGCGAGCAGGACGGCCGTGAGCACGGCCACCGCGGTCCTCGTGGTCTTCGGACGCATGCGCATGTGATTCCCCACCCCTTGGTACGCGTTTCCCCGCTCCGGCACCCTACGCGCCGGTAGCAAGCCTTTCCCCCGATTTTCGCACCCGGGTACGAAAACGGGCCCTCCGCCCCCTGGGGGGACGAAGGGCCCGTGTTCAGCCACTCAGGCGAGCCGTGGGGGCTCAGCCCGCTCAGACAGCAGCCGGGTCTTCCTCGACGAGGAGGTTCCGGGTGCGGTTCGGGTCCAGCTGGATGCCGGGGCCCATCGTGGTGGTCAGGGCGGCCTTCTTGAGGTACCGGCCCTTCGCGGCGGACGGCTTCAGACGCAGGATCTCGTCCAGGGCCGCGCCGTAGTTCTCGACCAGCTGGTCATCGGAGAAGGAGACCTTGCCGATGATGAAGTGCAGGTTCGAGTGCTTGTCGACGCGGAACTCGATCTTGCCACCCTTGATCTCGGTGACGGCCTTGGCGACGTCCATGGTGACGGTGCCGGTCTTCGGGTTCGGCATCAGGCCACGCGGACCGAGCACGCGGCCGAGGCGGCCGACCTTGCCCATGAGGTCCGGGGTGGCGACAACCGCGTCGAACTCGTTCAGGCGGTTGCCCTTGGCGATCTCGTCGATCAGCTCGTCGGAGCCGACGATGTCGGCGCCGGCGGCCTCCGCGGCCGCAGCACGGTCACCGGTCGCGAAGACCAGGACCCGGGCGGTCTTGCCGGTGCCGTGCGGGAGGTTCACGGTGCCACGGACCATCTGGTCGGCCTTGCGCGGGTCAACACCCAGGCGGAAGGCCACCTCGACGGTCGCGTCGAACTTGACGGACGAGAGCTCCTTGGCCAGACGGACGGCCTCGAGCGGGGCGTACTGCTTCTCCCGGTCGATCTTGGCGTCCGCAGCGCGGAGAGTCTTGCTGCGCTTCACTTCTGCTCCTGTATTTGTTGCTTCAGGTGTGGAGTCGTGGTGCGGACCAGCGCTTGGTCCTACCACTGGGTACTGCAGGGGGCTGAACTCAGCCCTCGACGGTGATGCCCATGGAGCGGGCGGTGCCGGCGATGATCTTCTCGGCGGCGTCGAGGTCGTTGGCGTTCAGGTCGGGCATCTTGGTGGTGGCGATCTCCCGGACCTGGTCGCGCGTCAGCTTGGCGACCTTGGTCTTGTGGGGCTCGCCGGAGCCCTTCTCCACACCCGCGGCCTTGAGGATCAGGCGGGCGGCCGGCGGAGTCTTGGTGACGAAGGTGAAGGTACGGTCCTCGTAGACCGTGATCTCCACCGGCACGACCATGCCACGCTGCGACTCGGTCGCGGCGTTGTAGGCCTTGCAGAACTCCATGATGTTGACGCCGTGCTGACCCAGCGCGGGGCCGACCGGCGGGGCCGGGTTGGCCGCACCGGCGTTGATCTGGAGCTTGATAAGCCCCGTGATCTTCTTCTTCTTGGGAGGCATTGCTCTCTCCGGGTCCTAGTGAGAGTTTTCCAGCCGCCAGCCGGTCATCCGGATGGAGGCATACCGCACCACGATAACGGGTATCGGTGCGAGGCTTAAAACCGAGCAGGTCAGACCGCCCTTTGCGGGGCGGTCCGACCTGTTCGGACGACTGTGGGCCAGAAGGTCAGTTCTTCTGGATCTGGTCGAAGCTGAGCTCGACCGGGGTCTCCCGGCCGAAGATCTCGACGAGGCCCTTGACCTTCTTGGAGTCCGGGTTGATCTCGTTGATGGTCGCCTGCAGGGTGGCGAAGGGGCCGTCGGTGACGGTGACGGAGTCGCCGACCTCGAAGTCCAGGACCTGGATCTCGCGCTTGACGGCGGGCGCCGGCAGACCGGCCTCCTCCGCGGCGGCCTTGGCGGCCTTCTCCTTGGCCTCCGGGGCGAGCATCTTGACGATCTCGTCCAGGGTCAGCGGGTACGGGTCGTAGGCGTTGCCCACGAAGCCGGTGACGCCCGGGGTGTTCCGGACGACGCCCCAGGACTCGTTCGTCAGGTCCATGCGGACGAGCACGTAGCCGGGCAGCTTGTTCTGCCGGACGTTCTTGCGCTCGCCGTTCTTGATCTGGACGATCTCTTCCTCGGGCACCTCGGCCTGGTAGATGAACTCCTCGACGTTCAGCGAGACGGCGCGCTGCTCCAGGTTGGCCTTCACGCGCTTCTCGTAGCCCGCGTAGGTGTGGATCACGTACCACTCGCCGGGGAGGGTGCGGAGCTCCTCGCGCAGGGCCTGCTCCGGGTCGACCGGCTCGGCCGGCTCCTCGGGGGCCTCCTCCGCCTCCGCCTCGACGGCCTCGACCTCGTCGGTCTCGACCTCGTCGGTCTCGTCCTCGTCGGCGTCCTCGGTCTCGGCGTCCTCGTCGGCAGCCTCGTCCTCGGTGTGCAGCGCGGCTTCCTCGGCGGGCTCGCCGGCCTCGATGTCGGCGGCCTCGGCCTCGTCGGGGTCCACAGCGTCCGCCGCCTCGACGATGTCGAGCTCGTCCTCGACGGACTCGACGGAGTCGTGGCTCACGTTCAGGTTCGGGTCAGACACGGTGGCGGCTTCTTCCTGGATACAAAATTGGGTGGAACATGCGAAAACGGGCGGCACCCATCAAGGCGCCGCCCTCCGCGGGGATCAGCCGAAGACGAACTTGATGGCTTCCTGGAACCCATAGTCAATCACGGTCACCAGACCGATCATGATGAGCACGAAGACAATCACCACGGTGGTGTACGTCGTCAGCTGGTTGCGGGTCGGCCACACGACCTTGCGGAGCTCCGCCACGACCTGGCGGTAGAAAAGCGCGAGACGGCCCAGGGGGCCCTTCTTTCCGCGCTTGCCGCCCTTGCGGGCCTTCTTCTCGCGGGTCTCGTCCTCGGCGTCAGGCATGTCGATGGAGCCCAGGGCGTCCGTCACGTCTCTCACCTGAATCCGGGTCATGGCCGTGCCGCGCCCGGTTGAGCCGCACGGCGGTGCATCGAAGTACGTACCTGCGCACACGTCCGGCGAGGGAGTGTGGAGCAGGGCCGGAGGGACTCGAACCCCCAACCGCTGGTTTTGGAGACCAGTGCTCTACCAATTGAGCTACGACCCTTTGCGTCCCCCAACCTACAGCATCCGAGCGGATGCACGGTGTGCACGCGATCTCGGCGCTTGCTGAGGGCCAACGACAGGTGAGTGTACGTGTTCCGGCGCCCGACGTCGAACGACATTGATCCCTTACGGCTGCGGAGCGTGTCCGGAGCGCTCCCGGAGCAGGGCCGGAAGGAGGCCGGAACTCCCCCGGCGGGCCGTCACAAGGCCGCCGCGACGGCGCCGGAACGCCGTCGCACGGCCGCCGTATCGCCGCCGCAAGGCCGCCCCTGAAGCAATCAGTCCGCTCTCTGGAACAGGGTGCCGCGGCCGTTTGCCGTCTGGGACGATTGGGACCATGACCTCTGCAACGCCTTCCTCCGAGCGCCGGGTTTCGGCCCGCATCGGCGCCATCTCCGAGTCCGCCACCCTCGCCGTCGACGCCAAGGCCAAGGCCCTCAAGGCCGCCGGGCGCCCGGTGATCGGCTTCGGCGCGGGCGAGCCCGACTTCCCGACCCCGGACTACATCGTCGAGGCCGCGGTCGAGGCCTGCCGCGACCCGAAGTTCCACCGCTACACGCCGGCCGGCGGTCTGCCGGAGCTCAAGAAGGCCATCGCGGAGAAGACGCTGCGCGACTCGGGCTACCGGGTCGACCCCTCCCAGGTGCTGGTCACCAACGGCGGCAAGCAGGCGATCTACAACGCCTTCGCGGCGATCCTGGACCCGGGTGACGAGGTCATCGTCCCGGCCCCGTACTGGACCACCTACCCGGAGTCCATCCGCCTCGCGGGCGGCGTCCCGGTCGAGGTCGTGGCCGACGAGACCACCGGCTACCGGGTCTCCGTCGAGCAGCTGGAGGCCGCGCGCACCGAGCGCACCAAGGTCGTCCTGTTCGTCTCCCCCTCGAACCCGACCGGTGCGGTCTACAGCGAGGAGGACGCGAAGGCGATCGGCGAGTGGGCCGCCGAGCACGGCCTGTGGGTCCTCACCGACGAGATCTACGAGCACCTGGTCTACGGCGACGCGAAGTTCACCTCGCTGCCGGTGCTGGTGCCCGCCCTCGCCGACAAGTGCATCATCGTCAACGGCGTCGCGAAGACGTACGCGATGACCGGCTGGCGCGTCGGGTGGGTCATCGGCCCGCAGGACGTCATCAAGGCCGCGACCAACCTGCAGTCGCACGCCACCTCCAACGTCTCCAACGTGGCCCAGGTGGCCGCCATCGCGGCGGTCTCGGGTGACCTGGACGCGGTCGCGGAGATGCGGAAGGCCTTCGACCGCCGCCGCCAGACCATGGTGAAGATGCTCAACGAGATCGACGGCGTGTTCTGCCCGACCCCCGAGGGCGCGTTCTACGCGTACCCGTCGGTCAAGGAGCTGCTGGGCAAGGAGATCCGCGGCAAGCGCCCGCAGACCTCCGCCGAGCTGGCCTCCCTGATCCTCGACGAGGCCGAGGTCGCGGTCGTCCCGGGCGAGGCCTTCGGCACCCCCGGCTACCTGCGCCTGTCCTACGCCCTGGGCGACCAGGACCTGGTCGAGGGCGTGTCCCGGATCCAGAAGCTGCTCGCCGAGGCCAAGGCCTGAGCGACGGCGCACGGCGAAACCGGAGCGGCGTCACCCCTGGCCGGGGTGGCGCCGCTCCGGCGTTCCACGCGCCCCCGAGCGCTCCGGACGCCTCCGAGCGGTCCCGTGCGCCCCGCGCGCCCCTCGTATTCGCGTTCGGGCAAGCTCCCGTTCAGGGAATCGGGC
Organism: Streptomyces sp. NPDC089799; assembly: GCF_040684755.1. Classification (NCBI taxonomy): domain Bacteria; kingdom Bacillati; phylum Actinomycetota; class Actinomycetes; order Kitasatosporales; family Streptomycetaceae; genus Streptomyces; species Streptomyces sp. NPDC089799. Next base: position 22,660 of record NZ_JBFBGR010000006.1, read on the forward strand.
TGCCGAACGGGTGAGGATGCGGCAGGATCACCGGATGGAGCACGTACGCGATCTCACGCTTCTGCCGAAAGCCCATCTCCACCTGCACTTCACCGGATCCATGCGGCCCTCGACGCTGCTGGAGCTCGCCGACAAGTACGGCGTACGGCTCCCGGACGCGCTGACCGCCGGTGAGCCGCCCAAGCTGCGGGCCACGGACGAACGCGGCTGGTTCCGCTTCCAGCGGCTCTACGACGCCGCCCGGTCCTGCCTGCGGGCGCCGGAGGACATCCGTCGCCTGGTCCGCGAGGCCGCCGAGGAGGACGTCCGGGACGGCAGCGGCTGGCTGGAGATCCAGGTCGACCCCACCTCGTACGCGCCGCACCTCGGCGGGCTGATCCCGGCCGTCGAGATCATCCTGGACGCGGTGGACTCCGCGTCCCGGGAGACCGGTCTCGGGATGCGGGTGCTGATCGCCGCCAACCGGATGAAGCATCCGCTGGACGCCCGCACCCTGGCCCGGCTCGCGGTGCGGTACGCCGACCGCGGCGTGGTCGGCTTCGGCCTCTCCAACGACGAGCGGCGGGGCATGGCCCGCGATTTCGACCGGGCCTTCGCCATCGCCCGGGAGGGCGGCCTGCTGGCGGCCCCGCACGGCGGGGAGCTGACCGGCCCGGCCTCGGTCCGGGACTGCCTGGACGACCTGCACGCGGCGCGCGTCGGCCACGGCGTACGGGCGGCGGAGGACCCGCGGCTGCTCAAGCGGCTGGCGGACCGGCAGATCACCTGCGAGGTCTGTCCCGCGTCCAATGTCGCCCTGGGCGTCTACGAGCGGCCCGAGGACGTCCCGCTGCGCACCCTCTTCGATGCCGGGGTGCCGATGGCGCTGGGCGCCGACGACCCGCTGCTGTTCGGCTCGCGGCTGGCCGCTCAGTACGAGATCGCCCGCCGGCACCACGGGTTCACGGACACCGAACTGGCGGAACTGGCACGGCAGTCGGTACGGGGCTCGGCCGCTCCGGAGGAGGTGCAGGCCAAGCTGCTGGCCGGCATCGACCACTGGCTCACGTCCTGAGGGCCGACGGGTCCGGTACACCGGCCGTGGCGCGGCTCAGCGGGTGAGGCGCAGGTCGCCCTGCCAGCAGTCGGCGCGCACCCGGTCGCCGTCGGCGAAGCCGATCTCCAGCAGGGTCCTGCCCCCGACGGGGTCGGCGAATTCGGCGACCGTGGCGACGGTGTCGCCGAGGTGCCGGAGGAAGGGGTGGTCGCCGAGGTCCTCGCCCACCACGACGCTGCCCCACTCCCCCATGTCGTACGGCTCGTCGGGCTCGGCCGACTCCACGATCAGGCACCAGTCGGAGCCGGTGGTGATGAGGGTGGACTCTCCCTCGCTGTCGATGAGCCAGATGTCGAGGGGGGCCTCGGACCGCTCGCCGTCATCGGTGATGTGCCAGGACGCGACGATTCTGCGGATCGCGCGGCCCACCAGCCGGGTGGGGTCCGTGCCGGCCCCGTGCAGGGGACAGTGCATCGCTCAGATGCTGACGCCGACCGTCACCGGCTCGTTGACCAGGGTGACGCCGAACGCGGCGTGCACGCCGGCGACGACCTCGCGGGCGAGTGCGAGCAGGTCCTCGGTGGTGGCGCCGCCGCGGTTGGTGAGGGCGAGGGTGTGCTTGGTGGAGATCCGGGCCGGGCCGGTGCCGTAGCCCTTGGTGAAGCCGGCCTTGTCGATCAGCCAGGCCGCGCTGGTCTTCGTCCGGCCTTCGCCGGCGGGGAAGGCCGGCGGGACCGTGCCGTCGCCGAGCCGCTCCCGGACGCGGACGAGGAACGCCTCGTACGCCTCTGGGGAGAGGATCGGGTTGGTGAAGAAGGACCCGGCGGACCAGGTGTCGTGGTCGGTGGGGTCGAGGACCATGCCCTTGCCGGCGCGCAGCCGCAGGACGGTCTCGCGGGCGGTGGCGGCCGGGACCCGGTCGCCGGCCTCGACGCCGAGGGCGCGGGCGGTCTCGGGGTACTTGACCGGTGCGGACAGGCCGTCGGCGTCCTCCAGCCGGAAGCGGACGCGCAGGACGACGTACCGGTGCGGCTGGTCCTTGAAGGTGCTGTGCCGGTACGAGAAGCCGCACGCGGCGTGGTCGAGGGTGACGGTCTCGCCGGTGGTGCGGTCGTAGGCGACGACCTCGGTGATGGTGTCGGCGACCTCCTGGCCGTACGCGCCGACGTTCTGGATCGGGGTGGCGCCTGCGGAGCCGGGGATTCCGGCGAGGCACTCGATACCCGCGAGGCCGGCCTCGACGGTACGGGCGACGGCTTCGCTCCAGTTCTCGCCGGCGGCGAGTTCCAGGGCGGCGCCGTCGAGGTGGAAGCCGGTGGTGGCGATGCGCAGGGCGGTTCCGTCGAAGCCCTCGTCGCCGATGACCAGGTTGCTGCCGCCGCCGATGACCAGCAGCGGCGTGCCGCTCTCGTCCGCGGCACGGACGGCGGCGACGACCTCGGCGTCGGTGGTCGCGGTCACCAGGCGGGCGGCCGGGCCGCCCAGGCGGAAGGTGGTCAGGGGGGCGAGGGGGGCGTGGTGGATTTCCTGCACGAGCACAAGAGTACGGTCCGCGGCTCCGGCTTCCCGGCGGGGCCACGGACCGTACGTCGCGGCGGTCAGGGCCGGCCGCCCTGGCGCTGCTGCTCGGCGGCGAGGCGGCGTTCGGCCTCCGCCCAGGTGATGGGCAGGTCGGACGCCTTCGCGGTCCAGAAGGTGAAGGCCGACTCCTTCATGTGCGCGGCGGCGGCGCGGGCGCTGGAACGGTGCGGCTCGGCGGCGGCGAAGCGGTGGAGGGCGTCGCGGTCCTGCCAGGCGGACAGGGTGAGGAAGGTACGGCGCGGGACGCGGGCGCGGAGGGCGGCGCCGTGGGCACCGGGGGCCTTGCGGATCTGGCCGATGATGCCGGGGGCCTTGAGGAAGAAGCGGAGGGCGCCGGGCAGGGTCCGGGTCTCGAAGCGGGAGGCCATGACGTAGACCTCGGTGTCGGGCGAGTCGGGTGCGGTGGGGGTCATCCACGGGATGTCGGGCATGGCCGGTCTCCTTCGTACTCGGCGTGTGGTGCTCGGCGCTTGGTGCTCGGCGTGTGGCGCTCGGACGGACGGGTGGCGCGGCTTCGGGTCAGCGTGCGGCGGGAACCTTCACCGGGGCAGCGGGCTGCTCGCCGACTCCCTCGCCGGCCGGCACCGGTGCGGTCCGCCGCCGGCCCGGCACGAGCAGGGCGAGCAGGGCGGCCACCGTGACGGCGGCGGCGCCGATCCACAGGGCGGGCACGGTGCCGTCGGTGAAGGCCGCGGGCGACTCGTAACCGCCCTGAGCGGAGAAGACCGAGGCCAGGACCGCCACGCCGAGGGCTCCGCCGACCTCGCGGAGGGCGTTGTTGGCGCCGGAGGCCATGCCCTGGTCGGCGGGGCCGACGGTGGACATCAGCACGTGGGCGGCGGGGGCGAAGTACAGGGCCATGCCGATGCCGCTGAGGATGAGCGCCGGGAGCTGGGCGGCGTAGGACACCCCGGGGTCGAGGATCACCGCGAACCAGGCGAGGCCGGCCGCCTGGAAGGCCAGTCCGGCGGCGACGACCGGGCGGCCGCCGATCCGGTCGGCGAGGATGCCGGCGAGCGGGGCGACGACCATGGGCATCGCGGTCCAGGGCAGCATGCGCAGGCCGGCCTCGGTGGGCGAGTAGCCGGAGACGCCCTGGAGGAACTGGCTGAGCAGGAAGATCGAGCCGAACATGCCGAGGTACATCAGCAGGCTCGCGATGTTGATGCCGAAGAACCCGCGGTCGCGGAAGAGCCGCATGGGGAGCATGGGGCGCTTGTTGTGGAAGCCGTGGTGGACGAACCCGCCGACGAGGGCGGTGCCGGCGATCAGGGCGGTGAGCACCCGGGCGCTGGTCCAGCCGTGGGCGTTGGCGTTGACCAGGCCGTAGACGATGCCGAAGAGGCCGCCGCTGATGAGGAGGGTGCCGGGGAGGTCCAGGCGGGCGCCGGGGGCGGTGGACTCGGTCAGCCGGAGCCGGGCCAGGGGGATCAGCAGGAGGCCGAGCGGGACGTTGATCCAGAAGATCCACTGCCAGGAGATGTGCTCGGTGAGGCTGCCGCCGATGAGCGGGCCGGCGGCGACGGCCACGCCGCTGACGGCTCCGTAGATGCCCAGGGCCATGCCGCGGCGGGCGGCCGGGACGGCGGCCGTGAGCAGGGTGAGGGTGAGCGGCATCATGATCGCGGCGCCGACCCCCTGGACGGCGCGGGCGGCGATGAGCCCGTCGATGCCGGAGGCGAGGGCGGCCGCGGCGGAGGCTCCGGTGAAGACCGCGAGGCCGGCGATGAAGAGGCGGCGGCGGCCGAAGCGGTCGCCGAGGGCGGCGCCGAACATGAGCAGGACCGCGAAGGTGAGCGTGTAGGCGTTCACCGTCCATTCGAGGTCTTCGAGCTTTCCGCCCAGGTCCGCCCTGATGGCGGGGAGGGCGGTGGTGACGACGAGGTTGTCGAGGGCGGCCATGAAGCCGGCGGCGCCGGTCAGGACCAGGGCCCAGACCGCTCGGGCGCCGAGCCGGGTGGCCCGCCGGTCGTCCTGCTGAACGTTCACGATTCCCCCTGATGTGTGTGGTTGCGCCAGATTTCTAGTTAGTTATTGCTGACTAACTTTCGCGGACAGGGAACACGGCCCCACGCGGACCCGCGCTCACTGCGGCCGGCAGCCGGCCGGGCCGGCCGAACCGGCCGCATCGCCGACCCCGTCCGCGAACCCGTCCCAGATCCGGTGGTCGGCGGGGAAGCCCATGGCCGACAGGGTGTTGATGAGCATGCCCTTCGCCATGAACTCCGTGACCCGCCGGGCGTCCCCGCCGAGCGGGATCCGTACGGTGTCCCACAGCTCCAGCCAGCCGGCCCGCACGAGCTCCCCGAGCTCGTGGTCACCGGCAGCCTCGGCCGCGGCCACGGTGACGTACATCTGGAGCTGCATCTGCAGCATCGCCGGATCCTCGGCGATCAGCCTCATGTACGCCTCGCCCATGGCGTCGAGCGCCTCCTCGCCGTGCAGTCCGTCGGACGCCTCGGCGAAGACCTGGCGGGTGCTCTCCAGGCAGCGGGTCGCCGCGGCCAGGAAGATGGCCTGCTTGCCGGGGAAGAGACGGAAGAGGTACGGCTGCGAGACCCCCACCCGCTTGGCGATCGCCTCGGTGGACGTGCCGTGATAGCCGCCCTGCGCGAACTCCTGCACGGCGGCACGGATGACGCTCTCGCGCCGCTCTTCTGCACTCATCCTGACCATGCGACTAAGTTAGTGCGCAATCACTAACTTAGTCAAGGGGCAAAGAGGCGCCCCCGGGAACGGGGGCGCCTCGGACCCGGATGCGGCGGCTCTCAGGCGAGCTGCACGACGGCCCGGGACATGCCCAGCACCTTCTGCCCGGCGCTGGTGGCCGTCAGGTCGACTCGGACCCGGTTGCCGTCCAGCAGGGCCGCGACCTTGCCGCTGACCTCGACGACCGCGCCGGCGTCGTCGTTCGGGACCACCACCGGCTTGGTGAAGCGGACGCCGTACTCGACGACCGCGCCCGGGTCGCCGGCCCAGTCGGTGACCACCCGGATCGCCTCGGCCATGGTGAACATGCCGTGCGCGATCACGTCCGGCAGTCCCACCTCCTTGGCGAACTTCTCGTTCCAGTGGATCGGGTTGAAGTCGCCGGAGGCGCCCGCGTACCGGACGAGGGCGGCGCGGGTCACCGGGAAGGTCCGGGCCGGCAGCTCCGTGCCGACCTCGACGTCCGCGTAACCGATCTTCGCGGTCATCTCACGCCTCCTCTGCGTCTGCGGCGCGGGACACGAGCTTGGTCCAGGCCGTCACCACGTGCTCGCCGGTCGCGTCGTGGACCTCGCCGCGGATGTCCAGGATGTCGTTGCCCGCGAGGGACTTGATCGCCTCGATGGTCGAGGTCACGGTCAGCCGGTCACCGGCCCGGACCGGACGGGTGTAGGCGAACTTCTGGTCGCCGTGCACCACCCGGTCGTAGTTCAGGCCCAGCTGCGGGTCCTGGATGACCAGACCGGCGGCCTTGAATGTGATCGTGAACACAAAGGTCGGCGGGGCGATCACATCGGAATGGCCGAGTTCCTTGGCGGCTTCGAGATCGGTGTAGGCGGGGTTGGCGTCACCCACGGCCTCCGCGAATTCGCGGATCTTCTCCCTGCCGACCTCGTACGGATCGGTGGGCGGATAGGTCCGCCCCACGAAGGACTGGTCGAGCGCCATGGATCGCTACCTCCTGGTAGAAACTGCGGAAACGACACGAGGCCGCCCCCCTGGAAAGGGGACGACCTCGTGCCTGTGCCTGTGTGCGGAGACTCGCTAGTGTCAGCGGGTCTCGCGGTGCGCGGTGTGCGAGTTGCAGCGCGGGCAGTGCTTCTTCATCTCAAGACGGTCCGGGTTGTTGCGCCGGTTCTTCTTGGTGATGTAGTTCCGCTCCTTGCACTCCACGCAGGCCAGCGTGATCTTCGGGCGGACGTCGGTGGCAGCCACGTGAGTGCTCCTTGACGGACGGATGGACGGATGAACGCATAAAAGAGTAGCCGATCGGGAGACCGACCCCACAATCGGCTACTGGGTGTAGCGGCGACCGGACTTGAACCGGTGACACAGCGATTATGAGCCGCTTGCTCTACCGACTGAGCTACGCCGCTTTGATGTGATCGGTTCCTCGACCGAAGACGAGGAACTTCTCCCACCAGAGCCCCAATGCGGAATCGAACCGCAGACCTTCTCCTTACCATGGAGACGCTCTACCGACTGAGCTATTGGGGCGAGCAGGGAAGACATTACACGGCCTCCTGCCGATCGCCCAAATCCTTTGCGCGCGGGCGCTCCGGCGGGGCTCCCGGGCCCGTCGTCGGCGCTCAAGCGGGGGTCCCGGGCCCGTCGTCGCCGCTCCGGCGGGGGCGCAACACCGGTACGACTATTCGCCTCTTCCGTGATGGGCGCAGCACGGCGCCCTAGGCTCTGACCACGCTGCGTGATCTTGGGCCGTGGCCCAGGAACCGCCCGAGCCACCGCAGGAGCGCGATGCCCGACAGCCACCCACACGGACACGGCTCCGCGCACGGATCGGCCGCCGAGCCGACCTCCCTGCTGCTCTCGGGGGCCAGGCTCACCGACGGCCGCACCGTCGACGTCCGGCTCAGCGGCGGGCGGATCCAGGCGGTGGGCACCGCGGGGAGCCTGCCCGCCCCCACTCCGTCCCGGGTCGACCTCAGCGGCTTCCTGCTGCTGCCCGCGCCCGCGGAACCGCACGCCCACGGGGACACCGCGCTGACCGCCGACGGGCAGGGTCCGGCCGGCTGCGGTGCCGACGAGGTGCAGCGCCGCGCCACCGAGGCGGCTCTGCTGCAGCTCGGCCACGGCGCGACCGCGGTCCGCTCGCACGTGCGGATCGGCGACGTGCACGGGCTGGCGCCGATGGAGGCGGTGCTCCAGGCGCGCCGCTCGCTGCGCGGCCTGACCGACCTCACGGCCGTGGCCATGCCCCGGCTGCTGACCGGCGTGGCCGGCGCGGACGGCCTCGCGATGCTCCGGGACGCGGTGAAGATGGGCGCGGCGGTGGTGGGCGGCTGCCCGGACCTGGATCCGGACCCGACCGGATTCATCGAGGCGGTGCTGGAGCTGGCGGCCGAGCACGGCTGCCCGGTGGACCTGCACACCGACGGGGACGATCCGGCCCGGCTGGCCCGGCTGGCGGCCATGGCGGGCGGGCTGCGCCCGGGGGTCACCATCGGCCCCTGCGGCGGGATGTCCCGGCTTCCGCTGGACGTGGCGACGCGCGCGGCGGACCAGCTGGCGGCGGCCGGGGTGCGGGTCACCTGTCTTCCGCAGGGCGACTGTGCGGCCCTGGAGCGGCGCGGCCCGCGCGGCGCGCCGGTACGGCTGCTGCGGGCGGCCGGGGTGCGGGTGGCGGCCGGCAGCGGGGCGCTGCGGGACGCCGCCAATCCGGTGGGCCGCGGGGACCCGCTCGAAGCGGCGTTCCTGCTCTCCTCGCAGGGCGGGCTGCGGCCCGCGGACGCCTACGAGACGGTCAGCGCGGCGGCCCGGTCGGCGATGGGGCTGCCGGAGATCCGGGTGGAGGCGGGGTTCCCGGCGGAGCTGCTCGCCGTGCGCGGGGACGGGATCGCGGGGGTCCTGTCGCTGGCGTACAGCCGGATCGTGATCCACCGGGGCCGGGTGGTGGCGCGTACCAGTGCGGTGCGGGAGTACTGCGACTCGGCGGTGGCGGCGGCCCTGGACCTCCCCCGGCAGGGCCGTATGGAGCCGGGCCCCTGAGTGTTCCCGGGCGGTGGCGGGCCGCTCGTCGTACGGTCGGGGCATGCGCATCGTCATCGCGGGTGGACACGGTCGGATCGCGCTGCGGCTGGAGCGGTTGCTGTCGGCGCGCGGGTACGAGGTCGCGGGCATCATCCGCGACCCGGCCCAAGGCGGCGATCTGAGGGAGGCGGGTGCCGAACCGGTGCTCTGCGACCTGGAGTCGGCCTCCCTGGAACGGGTGGCCGCGGTCCTGCAGGGTGCGGACGCCGTGGTGTTCGCGGCGGGAGCCGGTCCGGGCAGCGGGGCCGCGCGCAAGGACACGGTGGACCGGGGTGCGGCGGTGCTGTTCGCGGACGCGGCCGAACGGGCGCGGGTGCGCCGCTTCCTGATGGTCTCCGCGATGGGTGCGCACACGGACCATCCGGGTGCCGAGGTGTTCGACGCGTACCTGCGCGCCAAGGGTGCGGCGGACGACCACGTCCGGACCCGGCTGGGGCTGGAGTGGACGGTCCTGCGCCCGGGGATGCTGACGGATGATCCGGGCACCGGCCGGGTCCGCCTGGAGGCGTCCACCGGCCGCGGCCCGGTGCCGCGCGACGATGTGGCGGCGGTGCTGGCCGAGCTGATCGAGACCCCGGCGACGGCCGGCCTGACGCTGGAACTGGTCTCGGGGGGCACGCCGGTGGACGTCGCGGTGAAGGACGTGGCCGGCAACTGACCCCGGTGGCTCCGGGAATCCGTCAGGTCCGGCCCGTACGCCCTCCGGGGGGGGCCTGCGAGGGTCAGAAGTCGACGGACACGTGGTCGTCGGAGCGGCCGACGGAGTCCTGCTGGAACTGGTCCTCGTAGGCGGTGCGGATCCGTTCGATGCTCCGGTCGCGCTCCTCGGCGCTCTTCTCCGGGTACAGGAGGATCAGCTCGTAGGAGGACTCGCGCACGATCTTGCCGTCCTCGCCCCGCCACTGCCCGTACCCCTCCTGGAGGGTGAGCCCCTCGGGGAAGGCCGGGGTGACCTCGCGGTCGAGGAAGCGCATGAACTCCGCCTTCCCGATCTCTCCGCCGCCGGTCCGCTGCGTCCCGAAGTAGAGCCGGGTCTCGGTGTACGGCCGGGTCTCGGCCGGGTCCAGTGCGCCGACCAGGGCCGGCACTCCGGCTGCGATCAGGGCGGCGAGCACCCCGGTACCGACGGCGCCTCGCGCCTCAGAAGTCCATTTCACGCGTGGTCAACGACCCGGTTCCGGCGATGATGCGGAAGTGCCGCGGAAGTGCGTCCGTCCGGGCGTGCGGGAAGTACCGGCATGCGAGAAGACCCCCGTCCACTGCGTTTCCGCAGGTGTACGGGGGTCTCACATCGCGTGGCGGCGCCAGGATTCGAACCTGGGTAGGCTAAGCCGACGGATTTACAGTCCGCTCCCATTGGCCACTCGGGCACACCGCCATGGGATGTCGCCTTCGTTTCCCGCTTTTCTGCGGTGTTCTCCGGCAACGACGTAAACGATACCCGATGCTCGGGGGTGCTTCGCCACCGGATTGATCAGTGCCGGGGACGGACGCCGCGGGGAGGGGACCCCCTAGGCTTTGCGGAGCGGGTCCGGCACTGCCGTCCGCGCCCCCGTGAGCACATTGCAGCCGACTTCAAGGAGCCACAGCACATGGCCGACTCCAGTTTCGACATCGTCTCGAAGGTCGAGCGGCAGGAGGTCGACAACGCCCTCAACCAGGCCGCCAAGGAGCTCTCGCAGCGCTACGACTTCAAGGGCACCGGCGCCTCCATCGCCTGGTCCGGCGACAAGATCCTCATGGAGGCGAACTCCGAGGACCGGGTCAAGGCCGTCCTCGACGTCTTCGAGACCAAGCTGGTCAAGCGCGGCATCTCGCTGAAGGCGCTGGACGCCGGCGAGCCGCAGCTGTCCGGCAAGGAGTACAAGATCTTCGCGACGATCGAGGAAGGCATCTCCCAGGAGAACGCCAAGAAGGTCGCGAAGATGATCCGCGACGAGGGCCCCAAGGGCGTCAAGGCCCAGGTGCAGGGTGAAGAGCTGCGCGTCAGCTCCAAGAGCCGGGACGACCTGCAGGCCGTCCAGCAGCTGCTCAAGGGCAAGGACCTGGACTTCGCGATCCAGTTCGTGAACTACCGCTGACCTGCTCCCGCTTCGCGCCTGTGACGGGCGGCCGGCCCTCGGGCCCGGCCGCCCCTCGGGCTACTGCCAGCCGAGGTCCTGCTTGGACTCGTGCTGGACGTGGCCCCGCTGCCCCTGGTCGGCCTGCCGGGTCTGCTGCGTCTGCCGGGCGGTGTCCGGGGCCTCGGAGGCCGCCGCGGGGGAAACCAGGGCGGCCCCGGTGGCTGCCAGCAGGAGGGTCGCGGTGGCGAGCGCACGGCGGGCGGAGTGGCGGTTGATCACGCGTGTCACTGGCAGAGCCTTTCCGGGAGGGCCGAGCATCGGCACTGGACAGGAGTCTCGGCCGGTGGGGGCCCCAGGAGAAGAGGAAAGGGCTGGCCACAAAGGGTCATGTCCCAAGTCGTCCCGGACGGCCGGTGCACCGGACGGGGCCCCCGGCGGTGGGGGGCACCGGGAGCACCCGGAAGACTGTGCCGGGCGGCGGCGGCCGGCGGACAGGCCGTGACGGTGGCCTTTTCCGGCCGGGACCGGAACAGGCCGGACGTGACATGATGCTGACTCCTTACTGGGGGACCCCGGGCGAATCACATCAGCGAACGCCGCCTCGACCAACGGGCACGCGTGCGCCAGGCCGACCCGGCCGTGACCTGTCCGGACGGCAAGGGGGCTGAGACGCGTGCCAGGAGACGTGGCCGAGACCCGCAGGAGCGACCACTCCGAGCGGGCACCCGAGGAGACCGGGACGACGCCGCCGTGCCCGGAGGAGCCCCCCGGACTACCCGTGGAGCCCGGCGGCGGCCGGTCCGCGCTCGAACTCGACCAGGACGCGCAGGACGTGTACCGGGCGATGCTGCTGCACCCGCACGACGGTGTGGCCGACCTGGCCCTGCGGCTGGAGCGGGATCCGGAGCGAATACGCCGTGCCCGCGACCGGCTGAGCGCCCTGGCCCTGCTCCGCACCTCGACCCACAACCCGGGCGGGGTGCACGTGGTGAACCCGGAGGCGGGCATGGACGCGCTGCTCGCCCGGCAGCGGGCCGAGCTCGCCGCCCAGCAGCAGCGGCTGGCGGAGACCCAGGCGCTCGCCTCGCGGCTGGCCGCCGAGTACCACCGGATGCGCCCGTACGAGGAGCACCGCGCGGCCGAGGTGCTGATCGGCGTGGAGACCGTACGGCTGCGGCTGGCGGAAATCACCAGGGACGTGCGGGAGGAAGTGCTGTCGTTCGCGCCGGACGGGGCACAGACCGAGGCGAACCGGACGGCCGCGCAGCCGCTGAACCAGCAGGTCCTGGACCGCGGTGTGCGAATGCGCACGGTGTACCTGGACAGCATCCGCAACAGCCCGCCGACCGTGGCGCACGCGGCCTGGCTGACCGAGCGCGGCGCCCAGGTGCGGACCGTGCCCTCGCTCCCCACCCGCATGATCATCGTGGACCGGAAGCTGGCCGTGGTGCCGGTGGACCCGGAGGACTCCTCGGCGGGGGCCACGATCCTGTCCGGCGCCGGGGTGCTCGCCGCGCTGTGCGCGCTCTTCGACCAGGTGTGGCAGGAGGCCGTCCCGCTCGGGGAGGCGCCGAAGCCCCGGGGGCACGCGCAGGCGCTGACCGGGCAGGAGCGCATGGTGCTGTGGCTGCTGGCGGAGGGACTCACCGACGAGGCCATCGCCAAGCGGCTGGGCGTGTCCTCGCGTACCGCCCGTCGGCTGGCCAGTGCCCTGATGGAGCGTCTGGGGGCGCGCAGCCGCTTCCAGGCGGGTGCGCTGGCGGCCACCCAGGGGTGGCTGCCGGAGCGGGACGCGGGTTCGACCGAGGTGGCCTAGACACGGCCTGGGCAGCACCTTTCGGATCTTGACGGCCGGGTCGGACGTTTCGGGTCAGGGCCGGTTCGGGCCAGCGCGGACGTCTGGTTCGGGCCACAGGTCAGGGGCAGAGTGAGCAGCGCCGGCCGCGGAGCGGAAGGAAGATTCCGCTCCCCGGCCGATGTTCCCGTCCCCGGATCCGGAAGGAGTGGACCCATGTCGCAGCAGCTCGCCGAGACCGTCGAGGCCCAGGCCGCGCAGACCGTCGAGGTTGCCGAGGAGGTGCTGGCGGAGGAGCTGGAGTTCGACCGCGAGACCCTGAACGACCTGCTCGCCGTCAAGCACCGCTCGTAGCAGCACCGAAGCAGACGCCGTCCGTCCGCCGTTCGGGCTGCTCCACCGGGGCGGCGCGAACGGCGGCGGGCGCCGCTGGAGGACGGATCCATGGCCCCTGACGCCCTCGCCCTCGCGCTGGACGCCGTACCGCTCGGCGACGACCCCCGCCGCCCGGTCGACTACAACGCCCGCCTCGTCGCGGAAGCCGTGCTGGCCACCCCCTACCGCGAGGCGCCCGGCGCCGTGCGGCCGGTGCCCCACGCCGCGCACGGACTCGAACCCGTCGACGGCGGCCGGCGCTGGCGGCTGTGTCCCGACGAGCGGCTGCGCTGGTCGGACGGCACTCCGCTGCGGGCCGCGGACCTGGTCGCGGGCATCCGCGACGCCGCCGTACGGGACCGGCAGACGGGCCGGTTCCTGGCCGAGGGCGACACGGCTGCCAGGGAGCTGCCCGACGGCCGGGTCGAGGTGCACCTGCGCGAGGCGGCCGGCTTCCTGCCGGCCTTGCTGACCCTCCCCCAGTTCGCGCCGCTGCGGCCGGGGTCCGGGGCCGTGCTGGGTCCGTACGCCCCGGACGGGACCGGCCCCGACGGGGGCCCGCGGTTCCGACGGCACCCCCACGCCGCCGGGGCCGGGGCGCTGCCCGAACGGCTGGAGTTCCCCGTGGTGGCCGGTCTGGCCGACGCCGTGGCGGCCTTCCGCGCCGGACGGGTGCAGGCCACCCCCACGACCGGCTTCGACCTCGCGGACACCGAGCGGTACGCCGGCGATCCGGCTCTGGTCAGCGCGCCCGTGTCGGTCTTCGCCAGCCTGGAGTTCGGACGGCGGGTGCCGGCGGTGCGCCGGGACCCGGAGCTGCGGGCGGCCGTGGCGGCGGCACTGGACCGGGAGGCCCTGGCGGCCGGTACCCGGGGGCTCCTCGAAGCGGCCCCCGCTCCGGTCGCCGCCCTGCTCGGCGGGGACCTTCCGGCCGCACCGGAGGGTCCCCGCCGACCGCCCGGATCCGGGGTCGGGTCCGGGGTCGGGTCCGGGTCCATATCCGGTCCCGGTCCCGCGGCGGTCCGGGCCGTGCGGGCCGCGTACGCGGGGGCCGGGCCCATCGAGGTGGCCCACGCCGACTTCGTGCCCAACGGCAGCGTGGTGGCGGACGTCTGCGCGCGGCTCCGGGAGGTCTTCGGGCTGGACGTCCGCCCGCTCGCGCTGTCCTACGCCGCCTACGTACGGGCCGCGCTGACCGGCGACCACGCCCTCCTGTACACGCTGACCACAGCCGACTTCCCGCACCCGGCGGCACTCCTGGGGCCGTGGGCCGCGGGCGGGACCTACAGCCGGACCACCGGGTTCTCCGATCCCGTCTTCGACCGGCTGTTCGGCGAGGCGTGCCGGACCACCGAGGGTGCGGAGGCCGCCGCCTGGCTGGCGGCGGAGGACCGGTGGCTCTCCCTCCTCCCCCGGGTGCCGCTGCTCCGGGTCCGCGCCCACTACCTGGCGGATCCGAGGGTGCGGGCGGCCGGGATGACGGCGAGCGGGATCATCCCGCCGCTCGGCCTCGGCGCGGTGGCCGTGCACCGCTGACCGCGCCGCGCACGGCGCACTCCTCCACGCACCGGCGTCCGTTCGCGGACGCATCGACCAGATTGCGAAGCCGACATGACTGTTTCCGCCGCTCCGGCCATGCCCGAAGGCTCTCTCGCACAGGCCCGCCGGTTCATCGACGAGCGCCATCTGACCCCGGCCGTGTGGCAGGAGATGCGCGAGTGGTACACCGCGGAGCCCGGCCGCCCGTTCGTCCTGCGCGACTTCCTGCGGCCGGAGTGGGCCGCGGCCATGGACTCCGCGATGCGCTCGCTGCCGGTGTGGTCCCGGTGCGCCACGGTGTACACCGGCTCCCGGGACAGCGCGGAGATCCCGGAGGCGGAGTGGGCGGAGCACCCGCACCGGGCGGCGTGCCACTTCGTCGCCCGGCCGCTCGGCGAGGCCCTGCAGAACGGCAGCGTCGCGGCGGAACACCGCAAGACCATCGAGCAGTTCCTCGCCTTCTGCGTCCTCACCGACACCCTGCGGGACTTCGTCTCGGCGGGCACCGGGATCCCGCTGGAGCCGCGGACCTCGGTGGAGCTGGCGGCGTACCGGGCGGGTGACCGCATCCGCCGCCACCAGGACCTCTTCCCGGGCCGGCTGATGGCGGTCAACTTCTACCTGGACGCGGCCTACCGGCCGGGTAACGGCGCGCGCCTGGGCTTCCGCAACGAGGCGGGCACCGACGAGCTGGTGGACCCGCTGTTCAACACCTTCTCCATGATCCCGGTGCGCGAGGAGTGCTGGCACTGGGTCGAGCCGTTCTCGGGAGAGGGCACCGGCCGGTACACGGTCAGCATCGGTCAGCACCTGCTGGGCCGTCCGCACGAGGCCCGGTGGGAAGGCCACCGGTGATCGGACTGGTCTTCCCGCCGCTGGTCGAGTCCAACTTCGGCAGCTTCTACCCCTCCACCGCGGTCCTCGCCGGCTTCCTGCGCGACCGCGGCATGGAGGTGTGGCAGCGCGACATGAACGAGGACTTCGCCGAGTTCCTGCTCTCCCCCACGGAGCTGGAACCGCTCGCGGCCGGCCGGGTGCCCGGCGTACCCGGGGACTCCTACACCGCCTCGGCGGCCCGCTGGGCGCTGCGCCGGCCGGGACGGCTGCTCGCCGGTGACGGCCGGCACCTGTTCGGGGCCGGGCAGTACACGGGGCGGATCGTGGAGACCCTGGCGGTGCCCTTCCGGATCGACCCGGACGGGGCGACCCTGGGCCGGGCGGCCGTGGAGCGCGCCGGGTCCGGGATCTTCGGCCGGTTCTACGACCGCTGCCTGAGCGGGACGGGGGCCGGAGCCGGGGCTGGTTCCGACGCCGGGGCCCGGGCCGGAACCGGGGCCGGTCCGGTGGTGCCGGAGCGGACCACGCTGGTCGGCATATCGGTGCCGATGGGTCCCCAGCTGGTGCCCGCGCTGCTGCTGTCGCTGCGCCTGAAGGCCGTGCGGCCTGACCTGCGGGTGGTGCTGGGCGGCCCCGCGCTGAGCCTGATGCTGCTGCCCGAACTGGAGGCTCTGCTGCGGGCCTTCCCGGAGGTGGATGCCGTCGTCCGGTTCGACGGGGAGTTCCCGCTGCTCGCCCTGTCCCGGCAGGCGGAGTCGGGCCGGTGGGAGCCGGAGCTGGTGGCCGGCGCGTCCTGCCTGCTCCCGGACGGCACTCCGCACACCAAGGACCCCGCGCCGGGCCCCAACCTCAACACGCTGCCGGTGCCGGTGTTCCCGGCCGAGGCGATGGCCCGGCTGTCCGACCCGGTGCTCGGCGTCACCCAGGCCCGCGGCTGCTACTGGGGCAAGTGCGACTACTGCGACTTCGTGGAGCTGTACGACGGTTCGGCGCCGTTCCGCGGCCGGCACCCCGACCGGTTCGTGGACGAGCTGGAACACCTGTCGAAGGAGCACGGCACCCGCCGCTTCAGCTTCGTCACCGAGTCGATCCCTCCCGCCTTCGCCCGCCGGATGAGCGCGCTCCTGATCGAACGCGGGCTGGACATCACCTGGTCCTCCTTCGTGATGGTCGACCGCCGCTTCGACCGCGAACTGCTGGCGCAGATGGCCGAGTCCGGATGCGAGTTCCTGGTGGTCGGAATGGAGACCACCATCACGCGCGTGCTCAAGCTGGTGCACAAGTCCGCGGACCGCGAGGAGAACCTGCGGTTCCTGAAGGAGGCCCACGCGGCGGGGGTCAGGCTGGTCATCAACCTGATCCCGGACCTGCCGTCCACCACCTACGAGGAGGCGCTCCAGGCCCTCGCGGACGTCGAGGAGCTGGCCCACTGCATCCAGTCCGTGTCGGTCTTCCCGTTCGAGGCCACCCGGTCCTCCCGGGTCGGCCGGGACCCGGAGGCGTTCGGCCTGGTGGTCACCGAGCCCCAGGAGGGCAACTGGCAGTCCCAGTACGCCCTCAACCACCTGCCCAACACCGATCCGGCCATGACCCCGGAGCAGCGCGCCGAAGTCCACCGCAGGTACTTCGCCTTCGCCGACCGGATCAACGGCGCCGCCGACGCCACCGTCGCCGCCCACGGCCCGGTGCACGCGGTCCCGGCCGCCCGGGACGCCGTGCTGCGGATCCCCGTCGAGGAGTTCGACCTCTACGTGGCCGGCGCGGACGGCAGCGTGGCCGACGCGGAGGGCGGGCACGGCACCGCCGGGCCGCTGCGCGCGGTCAACCTGCGCACCAAGGAGCGGATCACGCTCCCGCCGGCCGCCCGCGCCCGGCTCACGCACCTCCTCGACGGCCGGCCGTTCACCCGCCGCGAGCTGGCCTCCGTACACGGCGAGCGGGTCGCCGACCTGCTCCTGTCCAATCTGGGGCGGTCGGGACTGCTCTCGGAGGCCGGCCGTGGGTGAGGTGACGCGACCGGCCACCCCGGCCACCGGCACCGGCACCGGCACCGGCCTCGTACGGCTCGCCATGACCGTCGACGCACTGCCCGTGTCCGGTGGCGTGCTGTTCAGCCGGGGCCGGCAGGCGCTGCGGGTCCGCGGCCCCGAGGCGTGGCTGTCCGGCGCCCTGGGGCGGCTCCGGGAGGGCGTGGCCCGCCCGCCCGCGGACACCGCGCTGGGACGGCTGGTGGGCGAACTCGCCGGGCTGGGCTGGATCGGCACCGGACCCGCGCCCGACCCCGCCCTCCACGACGGGCTCCCGCACCAGCGACAGCTCGGCTACCTGGAGCTGTTCGGCCCGGATCCGCTGCGGATGCAGCGGCGTCTGGACGCGGCGCGGGTGGCCGTGATCGGGGTCGGCGGTATCGGCGCGCTCGCGGCCCGCGAGTTCGTCGCCGCCGGGGTGCGCGGGCTCTGGCTGCTCGACCCGGACCGGGTGGAGACCCACAACCTCAACCGCCAGCACCTCTTCGGCCTCGACGACGTCGGGGTGCCCAAGGTCATGGCCGCGGCGGCCCGGCTGCGCGGCCTCGCGCCGGACGTCCGGATCACCGGGCTGGCCCGGCGCGTCGGCACGCCCGCCGACCTCGACGTACTGCCGGACGGGCTCGACCTGCTGGTCCTCTGCGCGGACACGCCCGCCGACATCGCCGCGCTGTGCTGGAGTTGGGCCGCCGCGCACGGCACCGCGATGACCTCGGCCGCCGTGGGTCTGGACAGCGGCTACTGGGGTCCGCTGCTCGACCCGGCCCGCGGGCACTGCCTGAACTGCTTCGAGGCGGCCCGGCGCGCCCGATGCAGCGCCGACGAACTCCGGCTGGAGGACACGGGTGCGACCCCCACCCCGCACTCCTTCGGTCCGTCGAACTCGGCCGTCGCCGCGCTCCTCGCCCACGACTGCCTGCGCTGGCTGGCCTCCGGGGAGGCCCCCACGGTGGGCGTCCGCGGGCAACTGGCCTTCGACACCGGCCTTACGACGCGTACGGACCCCGTCCGATCCTGGTGCCGGCACGCCGAACACCCCATCTCCCGCTCCACCGATTGCTGAGGACCCCCATGCCCACCTCCACCGAGCTCCGGAAGACCGGCTTCTTCCGGCTCTGGACCGGAGAGACCCTCTCTCTCGCGGGCTCGCAGATCACGTACTTCGCGACGCCCCTCATCGCCGTGCTCGCCCTGGACGCGGGCAGCTGGGAGATGGGCCTGCTCGGTGCCGCCGGCTCGGCCGCGACGCTCGTCTTCGGCCTCTCCGCCGGCGTGTGGGCGGACTCCTTCGAGCGCCGCGGGGTCCTGCAGTTCGCCAACGCGGCCCGCGCCCTGGCACTGGCCGTGATCCCGCTGCTGTGGGTGATGGACGCGCTGACCATCTGGGCGCTGCTCGCGGTGACCTTCGTGGTGGGTGCGCTCAGCCTGCTCTTCGACAGCGCCATGTCGGCCTACCTGCCGAAGCTCGTCGGAAAGAAGCAGCTCGACCAGGCCAACTCCTGGATGGAGGGCAGCTCGGCCGTCGGCGACGTCGCCGGTCCCGGCCTGGCCGGCGTGCTGGTGCAGGTCCTGGGCGCACCGCTGGCGATCCTCGTCGACGCGGTGAGCTACGCGGGCAGCGCCGTGGCGCTGCGCGGGCTGCCGCGGGCGGAGCCGGCCCCTCCGGAGGGCCCCCGCGAGAAGCACTTCCAGGCCGCCCTGGCCGGCCTGAAGCTGCTGATGCGCGATCCGGTGCAGCGCTCCCTGGCGCTGGCCGCCGCCCACTTCAACTTCTTCACCTCGATGTTCTACGCGCTGTACACGCTGTACGTGGTGAAGACGCTGGACCTGAGCCCGGCCCTGCTGGGTGTGCTCAGCGCGGCGGGCGGCGTCGGCGCGCTGCTCGGCTCGGCGACGGCGGCCCGGATCAGCCGCCGGTTCGGCTACGGCATCCCGCTGGCCTTCGCCTACGCGGCGCCCGGGGTCGCCGGTCTGATGGTGCCGCTCGCCGAGGGCCGGGGGACGGCGACCGCGCTGGTGCTGGTCGGGCTCTCCCAGTTCGGCTGGGTGCTGGCCGTGGTGGTGAACCTGATCCTCAGCGAATCCATCAAGCAGGCCCTGGTGCCCGACCACATGCTCGGCCGGATCACCGGCTCGGTGCGCTTCGTCAGCTGGGGCGTCGAGCCCTTCGGCGCGCTGCTGGCCGGCGCGCTGGGCGCGGGTCTGCTCGGGCTTCGGACCACGCTCATCGTCTCGGCCCTGGGCCTGCTTGCCTCCGGCCTGTGGCCGCTCCTCGGGCCGGCCAGGAAGCTGCGCACCCTGCCGGAGGGCGAACAGGACGGCGAGGACGACGGCGAGAGCGACGCGACCGGCGAGAACGACACGGTCGGCACGACGGCGTCCTGACCGCCCGTCACCGTCAGGAGAGAAGGGGAACGGCGTGAACAGCCAGGAAGAGGGCAACGGACCGGCGGGCACCGCCCCGGCCTGGGCGGGGCTCACCGAAGCGGTGGCCCGCTTCTACCGGGGCCGGAAGGTGGTGCTGCTCGGCCGCGAGGTGCCCCAGTACCGGCTGCGGGTGCAGGCCCTGGCGGCGATGGGGGCCCGGCCGCCGTTCGTCGTCGGCAACGGCATCGGCCACGGCGACATCCCGGCCGGCGTGGCCGGCTGGATCTCGGCCGAACTGGGCACGGTCAGCTTCACCGACACCGCCCGCGCCACTGACCGGCTGCTCGCCGATCCGCCCGCGCACGTACGGGAGGCGCTCGCGGCGTACGACCCGGACCGCACCGCGATCGTGCTCGCCGAGTCCAACGTCACGCGGGACGTGATGGACGGCCGCCGGGTCGCCGACGGCCGGCCGGCCGCCTGGGCCGCCCTGGAGGACAAGATCACCCTGGATCGGATCTGGGACGGTCTGGGTGTGGAGCGGCTGCCTTCCGAGGTCGTGCCGACCGGTGTCGCCGCGCTGCGCGCGGCACACGAACGGCTCGACCTCGGCCAGGGCACCGTCTGGTACCGGGACATGAACGGCGGCGTCCAGGTCACCTTCGAACAGGCCCGCTGGGTGCGGGACGGGGCGGGCTTCGCCGAGGCTGCGGCGGCGGTCGGCCGGGAGTGCCGGCAGGTCAAGGTCACCCCGTTCCTGCCCGGGACGCCCTGTGGGATCAACGGGTTCGTCCTGGCCGACGGGGTGGTCGTGCTCCGGCCGTTCGAGGAACTGGTCCTCCAGGGACCCGAACCTTCCGGGCTGGTGTACGCGGGCTGTTCCACCCACTTCGACCCGGTACCGGTCGTCCGGGACGCCATGCGCGACCTGGCCCGCCGGGTGGGCGCCCTGATGCACCGTGAGACCGGCTTCCGCGGTGCCTTCAGCATCGGCGGGGTGCAGACCGGGAACCGGTTCGTCCCGCTGGACCTGCTGCCGCGCGGCAACACCGCGCACCGCGTGATGTCCACCGCCACCCCCGGCCTGCCGTGGGGGCTCCTCCAGGGCGCCGTGGCAGGCGGCCACGACCTGGGGCTGCCGGCCCACGAGGTCGAGCGGGTGCTGCTCGACGCCGTCGAGGGCCACCGGGGTGCGGCGGTGGCGCTGCACTCCGCGACCCCGTGCACCACGCCGGGACGGGCGCGGTGGCTGACCGCCGACGGGGACGGGCTGCGGCTGAGCCGCAAGGACGAGCACAGCGACGCCTGTCTGGTGCAGGACCCGCTGGACTCCGGCAGCATCGTGATCATGATTCCCGGTCCGGCCCTGCTGGACGCCGACCGCCGTCTGGCCGGGCGGGCCGCCGGCGGCTTCGCCCTGTCCGAGCAACTGTGGGGCACGGGCCTGGGCTCCCTCACGGAGATGCCGGCCCTCCACGACTGACCGAACCACCCACACCCGACAGCAGAGAGTGAGCCTACGAACGCAGGGCGTGAACGGCGCGCGTGCAGCGCGCGCTCCGAGTGAACCCCCAGTGGTCACTTACGTGTGCGTGGGCGCTCCCGCCACGCTGGTTGGCAACCGTCACCAGGTGGAGGGGGGTTCTCATGACCGGGGCCGACACGTTTCGCGACGATCTCGGGGCGTCCGTGGTCGTCGCGCTGGTCGCACTGCCGCTCTGCGTGGGGGTGGCCGTCGCCTCCGGTGTGCCCGCCGAGCTGGGGATCGTCACCGGGGTCGTGGGCGGCCTGGTGACGGGCTGGTTCCGCGGGAGTTCGCTCCAGGTCAGCGGGCCGGCGGCGGGGCTGACGGTGCTCGTGTACGAGGCGCTGCAGGAGCACGGGCCGCGGGCCCTGGGCGTGCTGGTGCTCGCGGCCGGGCTGGTGCAGCTGGGTATGGGGCTGCTGCGGCTGGGCCGGTGGTTCCGGGCGATCTCGGTGGCGGTGGTCCACGGGATGCTGGCCGGGATCGGTCTGGTGCTCATCACCGGGCAGCTCTACGCGGTCGGGGACGTCGCCGCGCCGGGCGGAACCCTGGAGAAGATCGGCGCGCTGCCCGGTCTCCTCGGACGGCTGGACTGGGCCGCGGTGGGGCTGGGTGCGGGCACCGTGCTCGTCACGGTGGGCTGGCGCCGGATGCCCGCCCGGGTCCGGGTGGTGCCCGGCGCCCTGGCCGGTGTGGCGGCGGCCTCGGCCGGCGCCGTACTGCTGCACCTCCCGGTGCACCGGGTGGCCGTGGAGGGCGTGTGGGGCGCCGTTGCCCCGCCGGGCCCGGCGGACCTCGCGGTCCTGGCCGGCACCGGAGCGGCGGGGACCGTGCTGGCCCTGGCCCTGATCGCGTCCGCCGAGACCCTCTTCAGCGCGGCGGCGGTGGACCGGATGCACGACGGCCCGCGGACCGACTACGACCGGGAGCTCGTCGCGCAGGGCGTGGGCAACTCGGTGTGCGGGCTGCTGGGCGCCCTGCCGATGACCGCCGTGATCGTGCGCAGCTCGGCCAATGTGGAGGCGGGCGCGCGGACCCGGGCCTCACGGGTGCTGCACGGCGGCTGGCTGGTGCTGTTCGCGGTGTTCCTGCCCGGGCTGCTGCGGGCGGTTCCACTGGCGTCCCTGGCGGGGGTGCTGCTGCACGCGGGATGGAAGCTGGTCCCGGGCCGGGCGGTGGCCGCGCTGTGGCGGACGCACCGGGGCGAGGCGGTGGTCCTGGTGGTGACGGCGGGGGCGATCGTGGCCACCAATCTGTTCGAGGGGGTGTTGGTGGGTCTCGGCCTGGCCGTGGCGAAGGCCGCCTGGGAGACCTCGCACGTGCACGTCGAGCAGGTGCGGGAGGGGGAGGGGCTGTGCCTGAGGGTGGCGGGGAACGCCAGCTTCCTGCGGCTGCCGAAGCTGCTCGACGTCCTGGACGGACTGCCCGGAGACCGGCCGGTCCGGCTCGACCTGAGCGGGCTGCGCCACATGGACCACGCCTGGCTGACGGCCCTGGAGGGCTGGGAACGGCAGCGGACCTCGAAGGCGCCCGGGCCGATGGCTCCCGGCCCGATGGCGCCCGGCCACGAGGGCGCAACCTAGCCGGGCTACCCTCCGCCCGTGGAACAGCAGCTGAAACGCACTCTGGGGGTGTCCGACGCGGTCGTCGTCGGACTGGGAGCCATGGTCGGCGCGGGCATCTTCGCCTCCTTCGGGCCCGCGGCGCAGGCGGCCGGCCCGGGCGGCGCGCTGCTCGCGGCCCTCGCCGTGGCCGCGGTCGTGGCCTACTGCAACGCGCACTCCTCGGCACGGCTGGCGGCCCGCTACCCGTCCTCCGGCGGGACCTACGTGTACGGGCGCGAGCGGCTGGGCCCGTTCTGGGGGTACCTGGCGGGCTGGGCCTTCGTGGTCGGCAAGACCGCCTCCTGCGCGGCGATGGCCCTCACGGTGGGCGCGTACCTGTGGCCGGAGCAGGCACAGGCGGTGGCGGTGGCCGCCGTGGTGGCGCTGACCGCCGCGAACTACGGCGGTGTGCAGAAGTCGGCGCGGATCGCCCGGGTGATCGTCGCGGTGGTGCTGGCCGTGCTGGCCGGGGTCGTGGTGGTGTGCCTGGGATCCGGGGCGGCCGGCGCCGGACGGCTGTGGGACGGCGGGCCCGGCGAGCCGGGTGGGGCCTGGGGGCTGCTGCAGGCCGCCGGGCTGCTGTTCTTCGCCTTCGCGGGCTATGCGCGGATCACCACCCTGGGTGAGGAGGTCCGCGATCCGGAGCGGACGATCCCGCGCGCCGTCCCCATCGCGCTGGGGATCGCGCTGGCGGTCTACGCGGCGGTGGCCGTGGCGGTGCTGTCCGTCCTGGGCGCCACGGGCCTGGCCGGTTCGGCGGCACCGCTCGCCGACGCGGTCCGGGAGGCCGGCCTGCCGGAGCTCGTACCCGTGGTCCGGGCGGGCGCGGCACTGGCAGCCCTCGGCTCGCTGCTGTCGCTGGTGCTCGGGGTGTCCCGGACCACCCTCGCCATGGCGCGGGACGGGCACCTGCCGCGCGCCCTGGCCGCCGTACACCCGCGGTACCAGGTGCCGCACCACGCGGAGCTCGCTGTGGGCGCGGTGGTGGCGGTGCTGGCCGCCACCGCCGACCTCCGGGGCGCGATCGGCTTCTCCTCCTTCGGTGTGCTCGTCTACTACGCGATCGCGAACGCTTCCGCGTGGACGCTGGGTTCGCGCGATGCGGGTTCCCGCGATGCGGGCGTGCGCGACGTGGGGATGCGCGACGTGGGGATGCGCGACGTGGGGATGCGCGACGAGGGCGTGCGCGACGCAGGTTCACACGATTCAGGTGTCAAGGGGCGGGCCGTGGCAGCCGTGGGGCTGGCCGGCTGTGTGGTGGTCGCTTGTGCGCTGCCGGTGGTGTCGGTGGTGTCCGGGGTGGGGGTGCTGGTGGTGGGGGCTGCGGCCTATCTGCTGCGCATGCGGAGCCGGGCCGTCTGACCCCTCATGTCGGGGCCCGCACGTCATATCCGGGTCCGCGACCCGGACCGGGTGAGGCCGGGTATGCGCGGGGTCGGGCGCGGGGACGCTGGGGCTGCGGGACCGGGCGGGGAGCTTCGCCCGCCTCGGGCGGGACGGGCGCTGGGGTGCACGCTGCGCGTTCGGCGCGGGCCGTCGTGCCGTGTGCCCACCTCCCCCAGACTCCGTCCGGGGGGACCCCCACCCCCACGTTCTCGACTTCGCTCGAACAGGGGGACCCCCATCGCCCTGCGGCACGCCTGCCCACACAACTCGGCGTACGGCCGCCAAGCCCGTACGGCGAGGGGTGCCGGAATCTGCTCGGTTTCGTTCATGGCCTCATCGTGGGCGAGACCGCCCCATGTTCGCCGGCCCTGTGGATAACCGCCGTCAGCGGGAGGCGAAGGGTGCGTCCGTGCGGACGATCTCGCGGCCCAGTGGGAGCAGGGAGATGGGGATCATCTTGAAGTTCGCGATGCCGAAGGGGATCCCGATGATGGTGATGCACAGCGCGATTCCGGTGACGATGTGGCCGAGGGCCAGCCACCAGCCCGCGAGGACCAGCCACAGGACGTTGCCCACGCAGGAGGGGGCACCCGCGTCACGGCGTTCGACCGTGGTGTAGCCGAAGGGCCAGAGCGCATAGACGGCGATCCGGAAGGCGGCGATGCCGAACGGGATGCCGATGATGGTGATGCAGAGGATCAGGCCCGCGAGGCAGTAGCCGAGGAACAGCCAGAATCCGCTGAGCACGAGCCATATGAGGTTGAGGAGCGTCTTCACTGCTGATGACCTGCCATCTGTTCGAGCCGGGCGATGCGCTCGGCCATGGGCGGGTGGGTGGAGAACATCTTGGAGAGTCCCTGGCCCGGCCGGAACGGGTTGGCGATCATCATGTGGCTGGCCGTCTCCAGGCGGGGCTCGGGCGGCAGCGGGAGCTGCTTGGTGCCCGCGTCCAGCTTGCGCAGTGCACTGGCCAGCGCCAGCGGGTCGCCGGTGAGCTGGGCGCCGGAGGCATCGGCCTCGTATTCCCGGGAGCGGCTGATGGCCAGCTGGATGACGGAGGCCGCCAGCGGGCCCAGGATGGCGACCAGCAGCAGGCCGATCAGGCCCGGGCCCTCGTCGTCGTCGGAACGGCCCACCGGGATCAGCCAGGCGAAGTTCACCAGGAACATGATCACCGAGGCGAGGGCGCCGGCCACCGAGGAGATCAGGATGTCGCGGTTGTAGACGTGGCTGAGCTCGTGCCCGATGACGCCGCGCAGCTCGCGCTCGTCGAGGATCCGGAGGATGCCCTCGGTTCAGCAGACGGCGGCGTTGCGCGGGTTCCGGCCGGTCGCGAAGGCGTTCGGCGCCTCGGTCGGCGAGATGTAGAGCCGGGGCATGGGCTGGCGCGCGGACGTGGAGAGCTCGCGGACCATCCGGTAGAGCGCGGGCGCCTCGAATTCACTGACCGGGCGGGCCCGCATCGCGCGCAGGGCCAGCTTGTCGCTGTTCCAGTACGCGTACGCGTTGGTGCCCAGGGCGACGACGACGGCCACGATCAGGCCGGTGCGTCCGAAGAAGCTTCCGATGAGGATGATGAGTGCGGACAGACCGCCGAGGAGTACGGCGGTCTTCAGCCCGTTGTGCCGGCGGTGCACGGTACGCCCTCCAGGTGGTGCGGCAGGGGCCCCGTCATGGGTCCGTGGGGCTACGGTCCAGTGGACCCTCCCTGCCTGGTCAACGCCAGGCGAGGGACCCTGGTTCCCGGGCCCTGCCGTGCCGCCCCTGAGGGGCCTTGCTCCGTACGGGTGATCCGCCGGTGGTCCGCCGGTGCTCCGCCGCTGGTCCGCTACTGCGGGAAGAGGCTGGTCGCGGCGAAGCGGAGGACGATCTGCGGGGCGCCCGACAGGACCACGGCGACGACACCGGTGAGGGCGATCGCGACGGTGACCGGTGCCGGGGTCCGGAGTCGCTGCGGGGCCGGACCGGCCTCCCCGGCGTCTCCTGCGCGTCCGGCCTGCGGGGCCTCTCCGTCCGCCGTCTCCGGGGCGCGGAAGAGGATCGCCGTCCACTGCAGGTAGTAGTACAGGGCGATGACCACGTTGACGGCCATGACCACGGCCAGCCAGCCCAGGCCCGCGTCCACCGCGGACTGGAAGACCGTCACCTTGGCGAAGAGGCCGATGATGCCCGGCGGCAGACCGGCCAGGCAGAGCAGGAAGAAGGCCATCGAGAGGGCGGCGGCCGGACGCCGGTGGTACAGGCCGCGGTAGTCGGCGATCCGGTTGGCCGGGCTGGTCCGGGCCACCAGCGCGACGACGGCGAAGGCGCCCAGGTTCACTGCGGCGTACATCAGGGCGTAGGAGACCGTGGAGCCGATCGCGTCGCGGTCCGAGTACGCGGCGGCGGCGATCGGGACCAGCAGGTACCCGGCCTGGCCGACCGAGGACCAGGCCAGCAGCCGTACGGCGCTGTGCGGGCGGTCCGGGGACTGGCGCAGCGCGGCGGCGTTGCCGAGGGTCATGGTCAGCGCGGCGAGGACGGCCAGGGCCGGGCCCCAGATGTCGGAGTACGCCGGGAAGGCGATCACGGTGACCAGGATGAGGCCGGTGAAGCCGACGGCCTTGCCGATCACCGAGAGGTAGCCGGCGATGGGCAGCGGCGCGCCGACGTAGGTGTCGGGGACCCAGAAGTGGAAGGGGACCGCGGCGGTCTTGAAGGCGAAGCCGACGAGGGTGAGCGCCACGCCCGCCATGGCGAGGGTGTCGAACTGCCCGGGGACGTCCTCCAGGCGGTCGGCGAGCAGCGCGAGGTGCAGGGTGCCGGTGGTGGCGTAGACGAAGCTGACGCCGAGCAGCGAGACGGCGGTCGCGGTGACCGAGGAGAGGAAGAACTTGAGTGCGGCCTCGGAGGACATCCGGTTGCCGCGCCGCAGGCCGACCAGGGCGAACGCGGGCAGCGAGGCGACTTCGAGGGCGACGATCAGGGTGGCGAGGTCGCGGGAGGCCGGCAGCAGGGCCGCGCCGGCGGCCGAGGACAGCAGCAGGAACCAGTACTCGCCGGCGGGCAGCCCGCTCTCGCGGACGGCGGTGACCGAGAGCAGGGCGGTGACCAGGGCGCCGCCGAGCACCAGCAGCTGGATGACCAGGGTGAAGGAGTCGGCGGTGTAGCTGCAGGCGGCGGTGCCGGCCGAGGTGGCCGAGGCGGCCTTGTCGGCGACCAGGCAGAAGGTGGACCGGTCCTCGCCGCGCAGCGGCAGCAGGACGGCGGTCGCGGCGGCCAGGCCGGCCACCGAGATCCAGCCGAGGACCGGCTTGCGCCGCTCGTCGGCGAAGAGGTCGGCGACCAGGACGATCAGGGCCACCGCGGCCGGGATGACCACGGGTGCGATGGCGAGCCAGTCGACGTTCTGGACGAGACTGGCGGCGCCGGTGGCGGCGAGGGCCGTCATGCGTTGCCTCCTGCGAGGAGCTTCTGGACGGCCGGGTCGGTGAGGCCGAGGAGGACCGCGGGCCAGAGGCCGGCGAGGACGGTGAGGGCGACTAGCGGGGTCCAGGCGGCGAACTCGTAGTGCCGTACGTCGGCCACCGCGGCGGGGGCCGCCTCGGGCAGTGCCGCCGGATCACCCATGCACACCCGCCGTACGACGATCAGAAGGTATGCGGCGGTGAGCAGGGTGCCGAACGCGCCGATCGCCATGAAGGTGAGGAAGGCGGGCCGGGACAGGCCCTCGGCCGGGTCGAAGGCGCCGAACAGCGCGAGCATCTCGCCCCAGAAGCCGGCCAGGCCGGGCAGGCCCAGGGAGGCGACGGCGCCGAAGGCGAGCAGCGCGCCGAAGCGGGGGGCGCGGCCGTAGAGGGCGGCGCCGGTGGCCCCGGCGAGGGTGTCGAGGTCGGTGCTGCCGTAGCGGTCCTTGAGCGCGCCGACCAGGAAGAAGAGGAGGCCGGTGATCAGGCCGTGGGCGATGTTCGCGAACAGCGCGCCGTTGACCCCGGTGGGGGTCATGGTCGCGATGCCCAGGAGCACGAAGCCCATGTGGCCGACGGAGGAGTACGCGATCAGGCGCTTGAGGTCGCCCTTGGCGCCCTTGCGGGCGAGCGCGATGCAGGCCAGGGACCCGTAGACGATGCCGACGGCGGCGAACGCGCCCAGGTAGGGGGCGAGGGTCTGCATGCCGCTCGGGGTGACGGGCAGCAGGATCCGCACGAACCCGTACGTGCCCATCTTGAGCAGGACGCCGGCCAGCAGGACGGAGCCGACGGTCGGGGCGGCCGTGTGGGCGTCCGGGAGCCAGCTGTGGAGCGGCCACATCGGGGTCTTCACGGCGAGGCCGATGCCGATGGCGAGGACGGCCAGGAGCTGGGTGGTGTGGGTGAGTCCGCGGCCGTTGTCAGAGGCCAGTGCCACCATGTCGAACGTGCCCGCGTTGACGCCGATCAGCAGCAGGCCGAGCAGCATGACCACGGAACCGAGCAGCGTGTAGAGGATGAACTTCCAGGCGGCGGCCTGCCGCTGGTCACCGCCCCAGCGGGCGATGAGGAAGTACATCGGGATGAGCACCATCTCGAAGGCGAGGAAGAACAGCAGCAGGTCGAGGACCGCGAAGGTGGCCAGGGTGCCGGACTCCAGGACCAGGAGCAGCGCGACGAACGCCTTCGGGGAGGGGCCCGCGGGGAGCTTGAAGTAGCTGTACACCGCGCAGAGGAAGAACAGCAGCGCGGTCATCAGGAGGAGGGGGAGCGAGATGCCGTCGATGCCGAGGTGGATCCGGACGTTCAGCGCCGGGATCCAGCTGATGTCCGTCGTCGCCTGGAAGCGGGACGGGTTGTCGTGGTCGAAGCCCAGGGTGAGGGCGACGGCCGCCGCGAGAACGGCTCCGGTCACGGTCACGCCGTGGCGGAGCACCGCCTGTTCGGGGCTGCGGCCCTTGAGGCCGGGAGGGGCCGGCAGCAGGGCCGCGGCCGCGCCGAGGAGCGGCAGGGCCACGGTGAACGCCAGAAGGAACTGCATCACGGATGCGCTGATATCAATCACGGCTGACTCACGGCTCACGATCCGGCGTTGAGGTTGGCGAGGACGGCGGTGGCGATCGCCAGGACCACGGCACCGGCGAACAGGGCGCTCAGGTAGCTCTGCACGTTGCCGGTCTGGGCACGGCGTACGAGGGCGCCGAGCCAGCCGGCTCCGGTTCCCGCGCCGCGGACGTAGGTGTCGACGACCTCGCGGTCCAGGAAGCGGACCAGGCGCGCCGCGGCGCGTACGGGGCGGACGAACAGGGCGTCGTAGACGGCGTCGAGGTGGAAGCCGGCGTGCGCGTGCGGGTAGAGCGGGCCCAGGAGTGCCTTGCCGGGGTCGGGGACCGGTCCGGCCGGGGCGGCCGGGTGGTCGTGGGTGACCTCGGCGACCTCGGGGGTCTCCGCCTCGGACTCGGCGGCGGCGACGGCCGCGGGCACCCCGCGGACGGTGGCCGCGGAGGCGCGCTGCCACAGGGCGTAGCTGAGCAGTCCGCCGATGACCGCGGCGCCGGTGCCGAGCACCGAGGTGGTCAGGGTCGGGCTGAGCGGGGTGCCGTCGAACCAGTCGGCGATCGGGCCGGCGGCGAGGCCGAAGGCGAGGGTGGGCACGGCGAGCAGCCACAGCACGCCGGTCATGGCCAGCGGCTCCCTGCCGTGGTCGGGGGCGGCGGCGCCCCGGCCGCGGAAGGCCATCAGCCACAGCCGCATGGCGTACGCGGCGGTGAGCAGGGCGGTCAGCACGCCGGCGACGAGGACCAGCCAGCCGGCCGCGCCGGGGACGTCCCCGGTGTGTCCGGTGGCGGCGTGCTCGGCGGCCACGAGGACGGCTTCCTTGGAGAAGAAGCCGGCGAAGGGGGGGATGGCGGCGAGCGCGAGCAGCGCGATCGACATCGTCCAGAAGGCGTCCGGGATGCGCTTCCTCAGGCCGTCCATCCGGGACATGGCGGACAGGGAGTTCGTTCCGGCGGCGTGGATGATCACGCCGGCGCCGAGGAAGAGCAGTGCCTTGAAGAAGCCGTGGGACAGGAGGTGGAAGACGGCGGCGGAGCGGTCGCCGACGGCCAGCGCTCCGGTCATGTAGCCGAGCTGGCCGACCGTGGAGTAGGCGAGGACGCGCTTGACGTCGTCCTGGGCCAGGGCGGCGAGACCGGAGCCGATCATCGTGACGGCCGCCATGACCGCCATGACGACCAGCGTGGCCTGCGAGGCCGCGAAGACCGGGAGGAGACGGGCGATGAAGTAGATGCCGGCGGCGACCATCGTCGCGGCGTGGATCAGCGCGGAGACCGGGGTGGGGCCCGCCATGGCGTCGGGGAGCCAGGTGTGCAGCGGGAACTGCGCGGACTTGCCCGCGACGCCGGCCAGCAGCAGCAGGCCGATCAGCGTCGGGTGGTCGAGGCCGCCGGCGGCGACGGTGCCGAGGATCTTGTTGATCTCGAAGGAGCCGGCGTCGGCGGCGAGCGCGAACAGGCCGATCAGGAACGGCACGTCGCCGAGCTTGGTGACGAGGAAGGCCTTCAGGGAGGCGGAGCGGGCCGCCTCGGTCTCCCAGTAGTGGCCGACCAGGAAGTACGAGCAGATGCCCATGACCTCCCAGCCGACCAGCAGCACCATCAGGTCGCCGGAGTAGACGACGAGCAGCATCGCGGAGGTGAAGAGTGAGACCAGAGCGGCGTACGACGGGTAGCGCGGGTCCTCGCGCAGATAGGCCGTCGAGTAGAGCTGTACGCAGGTGGCGACTACACCGACCAGGACGGCCACGAGGGCGGCGAAGCCGTCGATGTTCAGCGCGAGGTCGATCGGGACCGAGCCGGTCGGGGTCAGTTCCGTCGAGGCCAGGATCGGGGCGCCGCCGCCCTGGCGGACGGCGACGAGCACGGCCAGCACGGCCGCGGCCAGGGTGGGCAGCACGGCGAGCGGCCGGACGAATCCGGGTGCGGTGCGGCCCAGCAGGAAGCCGCCCGCCGATCCCAGGAAGGGAAGGAGCGGGACGAGGGCGGCGAGGGTCGTGGTGGTCACGCGGCGACCTCGGTGGGGGCGGTCTCGGCGGTCGGAGCGGGTTCGTGGCCCTCGGCGGTGTCCCGGAGCCGGTCGACGTCGGACGTGCCCCGGTTCCGGTACACCATCAGCACGATGGCCAGGCCGATGCCGATCTCGGCGGCGGCGATGGCGATGGTGAAGAGGGTGAGGGCCTGGCCGGCGTGCAGGGTGTCGCGCAGCCAGACGTCGAAGGCCACCAGGTTGAGGTTGACGGCGTTGAGCATGAGCTCGACCGACATCAGCACCAGGATGGCGTTGCGGCGTGCGAGGACTCCGTACAGGCCCGTGCAGAAGAGGAGCACCGCCAGCACGGCGGGGTAGGCGAGGTGCATCAGCGCTTGCCCTTCACGGTGTCGCCGCCTGCGGCGGTGTCGTCGCCTGCGGTGGTGCCGGTCCTGCGGGACAGCACGATGGCTCCGATCAGTGCGGCCAGCAGCAGCACAGAGAGCGCCTCGAAGGGCAGCACCCAGTGCCGGAAGAGGATCTCGCCGGTCACCGCGGTGGAGCCCTGGACGGTGTCGAGGTCGATCCAGGTGGTCCGGAAGGCGTCGACCACGACCCAGACCAGGGCCACGGCGGCGACGAGGGCGACCGCGAGGGCGACCGGGCGGTTGCCCGAGTCCGCGTCCGGGGAGCGGCCGATGGGCGCCTTGGTGAGCATCAGACCGAAGAGGAGGAGGACCACCACGGAACCGAGGTAGATCAGCACCTGCACCCAGGCCACGAACTCGGCGGTCAGCAGGAGGTACTCGACGGCGATCCCGCCCAGCGCCACGACCAGCCAGAGCGCGGCGTGCACCAGCTGCCGGGTGGTGACGGTGACGACGGCCGCGCCGAGGGTGGCGAGGCCGACGAGCAGGAAGCTGATCTCGACGCCGTTCGGGGACATGAAGCCGTTGCCCTGGGCGGCGGCGAGGAGGGCGGTGTGGGTCACGCGGCACCTCCGGCCGGCGCATCGGGGTCGGTCCGGTCGGCGGCCGCGTCGGTGGCGGCATCGGCGGCGGCCGCGGCTGCGGCTGCTGCTTCGGCCTCCGCCTTCTCGACCGCCTTGCGGGCGGCGGAGAGCTCCTTGGGCTCTTCGGCGGCCGGGTCGAGGGCGGGCGGGGCGGGAACGGTCCACATCCACTCGCGCAGCTTGTCGCGCTCGTGGGTGAGTTCACGGATGTCCGTCTCCGCGTACTCGAACTCCGGCGACCAGAAGAGGGCGTCGAAGGGACACACCTCGATGCAGATACCGCAGTACATGCAGAGGGAGAAGTCGATGGCGAAGCGGTCGAGGACGTTGCGGCTGCGCTCGCGGCCGCCGGGGGCGGCGGCCGGGACCGTCTCCTTGTGGGAGTCGATGTAGATGCACCAGTCCGGGCACTCACGGGCGCAGAGCATGCAGACCGTGCAGTTCTCCTCGAACAGGCCGATGACCCCGCGGGTGCGCGGCGGGAGTTCGGGCTGCACCTCGGGGTACTGCGCGGTGTGCGAGCGTTTCGTCATCGTGCGCAGGGTGACGGCCAGGCCCTTGGCGAGACCGGATCCGGGGATGGGCATTACGGGATCGCCACCTTCACGATGCCGGTGAGCGCGATCTGGGCGAGCGCGAGCGGAATGAGCGTGGTCCAGGCGAGCCGCTGGAGCTGGTCCTCGCGCAGCCGCGGGTAGGTGACCCGCAGCCAGATGACGAGGAAGGCGAGCACCGCGGTCTTCAGCAGGGTCCAGAACCAGCCGAGGCCGTCCCCGCCGAACGGGCCGTGCCAGCCGCCGAGGAAGAGCACGCTGGTGAGCGCGCAGAGCACGACGATGCCGGCGTACTCGGCGAGCAGGAACAGTGCGAAGCGCAGACCGGTGTACTCGGTGTACGCGCCGAAGATGATCTCGGAGTCGGCGACGGGCATGTCGAAGGGGGGCCGCTGCAGTTCGGCGAGCCCGGCGGTGAAGAACACGACCGCGCCGACGATCTGCCAGGGCAGCCACCACCACTCGAAGGCCCCGACGATGCCGGGGAGGGAGACGGTGCCGGCGGCCATGGCGACCGAGGCGGCCGCGAGGAGCATGGGGAGCTCGTAGGCGAGCAGCTGTGCGGCGGTGCGGAGACCGCCGAGGAGGGAGAACTTGTTGGCGGAGGCCCAGCCGGCCATCAGGCTGCCGAGGATGCCGACGCCCATGACGGCGAGCACGAAGAACACGCCGGCGTCGATGACCTGCCCGACCGCGCCCTCGCCGGGGCCGATCGGGATGGCGATCAGGACCAGGAGGTAGGGGAGCAGGGCGACGGCGGGCGCGAGCTGGAAGATCCGCCGGTCGGCGTTGGCCGGGACGACGTCTTCCTTCTGCGCGAACTTCACGCCGTCCGCGACGAGCTGCGCCCAGCCGTGGAAGCCGCCGGCGTACATCGGGCCGAGACGGCCCTGCATGTGGGCCATCACCTTGTGCTCCGTCTGTCCGACGACGAGCGGGAGCACGAGGAAGACCGCGAAGACGACGATGAGTCGCAGCGCGACGTCGAGTACGTCGTTCACGCGTCGCCTCCGTTGTCGGGGTCGGGTCGGGTGGTGGTCTGTGCGGCGTCCCCGCGTTCGCCGTCGCCTCCGGCTTCGGCGGATTCGGCGGGCTGCTCGGCCGGTGTGGCCGGTGCGGGTGCCTCGGTCGGCTCGGCGGGTGTCCCCTGCTTCGCCGCCTCAGCCGGTTCGGCCGGTTCGGCCGGGGGTTCCGCCGGGGCGGGGGTCCTGGCCGGGCGGGACGGTTCGTCGAAGGCGGGCTTCGGGTTGTGCCAGGGCGCGTCGCTGCTGCGCGGCGCGGTCCGGCGGGCCGCCGGGCGCTCGGCGGCGGTGCCGTCCTCGCCCTCGGCCGGAGCCGCGGCGGCGGGCGTCTGGCTCGCCGAACCGTCGGCCGCCGAGCGGCTGCGGCGCGCCGGGCGGGCCGGGGGTGCGGTCGGGTCGGAGTCGGCGGAAGCAGTGATTCCGGATTCCGTCGGTGAGCCCTCGGCCGCGGCCGACTGGCTCGCGGAGCCCTGGGCCGTCGTGCGCGTACGGCGCGCCGGGCGGGCCGGGGTCTCCGTCGCCGGGGTCTCCGCCGCCGGGGCTTCCGTCGCCGGGGCTTCCGCCGCCGGGGACACCGGCACCGCGCCCTCGGCCGGCACCGCGCCGGGCGCCTGGCCGACCGAGCCCTCGGCGGCCGTACGGGTACGGCGTACCGGTGCGCCCTCGCGCGGGGCGCGGGCCGGGCGGTCGCCCGCGGCCCGCGGGGTGCGGGCGGGCCGGGCCGGGGCCGGCGGGAGCTGGCCCTTGAGCGGGCCCCAGTCATTGGGGTCCGGCACGCCCGGCGGCAGCATGGTGCGCCGCTTCGGGCCGCCGCTGTCCGCGCCCTCGCCCGGCTCCTTGGCGCCGGGCCATGCCTTGGCGACGCGGGCCGCGAGGACGAAGTCCTTCCGCAGCGGGTGACCCTCGAAGTTCTCGGGCAGCAGCAGCGGGACCAGGTGCGGATGGTCGGTGAAGGTCACGCCGAACATCTCGTACGTCTCGCGCTCGTGCCAGGACGCGCCCGCGTAGACGGCCACCGCCGAGGGCAGCGCCGGTGCGGAGTGCGGAACGGTGGTGCGCAGCAGCAGGCGGCGTACGCGGTGCCCCTCCAGGGCGACCACGTGCGCGCAGATCCGGAAGCCGGTGCCCGGCTCGTCGACGGCGCTCAGCCAGTCGAAGTAGGTGCAGCCCAGCTTGTCCCGGGCGGTCTCCAGTGCGGAGATCCAGGAGCCGACGGGCACGTCGACGGTCAGGACGTCGTAGGAGAGCTCGGCGACGGCCTCCGCGCCGAAGATCTCGGGAGCGGCGTCGGGCAGGGAGTCGTACAGGTTCACGCGTCCGGCCCCTTCACGAGCGGGCTGGTCAGCTGCGCCACCGACGGGGCCGGGCGGTCCTCGGTGTAGCGCGAGGCCAGCGACTCGCGGGCGATCTTCTCCTGCAGCTTGAGGATGCCCTGGAGCAGCGCCTCGGGGCGGGGCGGGCAGCCGGGCACGTACACGTCGACCGGAATGATCTGGTCGACGCCCTTGGTGACGGAGTACGAGTCCCAGTAGGGGCCGCCGCAGTTCGAGCAGGCACCGAAGGAGATCACGTACTTCGGCTCCGGCATCTGCTCGTAGAGCCGCTTGACCGCCGGGGCCATCTTGTCGGTGACCGTGCCCGAGACGATCATCAGGTCGGCCTGGCGCGGGCCGGGCGCGAAGGGGATCACCCCGAGCCGGATGAAGTCGTGCCGGGCCATGGACGCGGCGATGAACTCGATCGCGCAGCAGGCCAGACCGAAGTTGAAGACCCACAGGCTGTAGCGGCGGCCCCAGTTCAGGACCACCTTCATGGGCTCCGGGGCGAGTCGGGAGAGCACTCCCAGGCGCTTGGGCTCCGGGAGCAGCTGGGGCTCCGGTGTCACGTCCATTCGAGGACGCCCTTCTTGTACGCGTAGAGCAGGCCGACGGCCAGGAAGCCCAGGAAGATGAACATCTCGACCAGGGTGGTGGCCCCGTAACCGGCGGCGTCGAACACCGTCGCCCACGGGAACAGGAAGATCGAGTCGACGGCGAAGATGACGTAGAGGAACGCGTAGACGTAGTAGCGGACCTGGGTGTGCGCCCAGCCCTCGCCGACCGGATCGACACCGCATTCGTACGTCAGCAGTTTTTCGGCGGTGGGCACGACGGGCCGCAACAGCCGTCCCGCGCCGAAGGCCACGGCCACGAAGAGCACACCGAAAGCCGCGAGCAGGCCGACGACCGAATAACTCCGGAAGTAGTCCGCCGCGAGCACGGTCACGGTCGATACCGTTGGGTCTGGCACGTCCGTTCCTCGCTCCTCTTGGCCACTGTCGACGATCTGTACCGACGGGAGTCTAGGGCCTGCCTCCAGGGGGGTGGGGTTATCCCCCGTTCACTGAGACAAGGGCACCCCATGGCACGGGCACCACTCGCTTGACAGGCTGTGCCGCATGAGCGTCAACACTCCGGGACCGGACAACGACCGGCCCTCGCCGGTGCGTGCTGTTTTCAGCGTAGATACGTGCAAAGAGATCGGATACGCGCTGGCGAATCTGCCCGTCACGATCATCGGTTTTGTTTACACGGTGTTCATGATCAGCACCGCGGGCGGGATGTCCGTGACGGTGGTCGGACTGCCACTGCTCGCGGGCGGTCTCTACCTGTCCCGCCTGACAGGACGATTCGAACGCGCGCGGGCCCGCATGCTGCTCGGCGTACGGGTGGACGAGCCTTCGCCGCTGCCCGGACCGGGGCGCTCGGGCGGGTTCTTCGTCTGGCTGTGGGCGGCGATCAAGGATCCGGTGGCCTGGCGGACCGTGCTCTTCCACCTGATCCGGCTGCCCTGGGGCGTGCTGACCTTCACGGTGGCGCTGACCGGCCTGTTCGTGCTGTGGCCGGTGCTGCCCTGGGTGATGCGGGGCATGGCCAACGCGGACCGGGCGATGGTCAAGGGCCTGCTCTCGCCCTCCGACGAGCTGGAGCGGCGCATCGCGGAGCTGGAGTCGGACCGGGGGGTGGTGGTCGACACCGCCGCCGCCGACCTGCGCCGCATCGAACGCGACCTCCACGACGGAGCCCAGGCCCGCCTCGTCGCCCTCGCCATGGACCTCGGACTCGCCAAGGAAAAACTCACCGAAGACCCCCAGGCAGCCGCCCGCATGGTCGACGAAGCACACGGCGAAGTGAAGATCGCCCTCCAGGAACTCCGCGACCTCGCCCGCGGCATCCACCCCGCCGTCCTCACCGACCGCGGACTCGACGCCGCCCTCTCCGCCATCGCCTCCCGCTGCACCGTCCCCGTCCACGTCACCGTCGACCTCACCACCCGACCCGCAGAAGCCATCGAAGGCATCGCCTACTTCACCGTCTCCGAACTCCTCCAGAACATCAGCAAGCACGCGTCCGCGCGGCGGGCCGAGGTCGAGGTCTGGCAGTCCGGGAGCGGGGCCCGGGCCCGGCTGATGCTCCGCGTCACCGACGACGGGCGGGGCGGGGCGCAGCTCGGCGCGGGTTCCGGACTGGCGGGACTGGCCGAACGGCTGGACGCCGTGGACGGCGTGTTCGTCGTCGACTCCCCGGAGGGCTCGGGGACCACGGTGACGGCCGAGCTGCCCTGGCGGGACCGCATGGTCACCGCCGCGCCGGGCCGGGGCTGACCCCCGGCGGCCGGCCTTGTGCGGAGGGGTGGGGTTAACCCCCCTCCCGAGACGCCGACCCGCCGCATGGCCCGTCACAGGGCCCCGCGGCGAGGCTGGGAAACGTACGGACGACGGACAGAACGGGGCCGGAAGATGAGCAGCGGGACGACGACGGGGGCGGACGGGGTGCCCGTTCCGGTGGGGATGCGGATCCTGCGGGCGCCGCTGGAGGGGAAGACCTGGCGCGGCTTCGGGTACCTGATGCTCGGGCTGCCGCTGAGCGTCGTCTGGTTCTCGCTGGCGATCACGGGAATCAGCCTCGGGGCCGGCCTGCTCGTCACCTTCCTCGGCGTCCCGGTGCTCGCCGGGCTGCTGGCCATGTGCCGGGGCATCGGCCGCTTCGAGCGGACCCGGGCCCGGGCACTGCTGGACCTGGAGGTCGCCGACCCCGAGCCGGTGCGGGCCGCCAAGCCGGGGGTCTTCCCCTGGATCGGGGCGATGCTCCGCAGCGGCAGCGCGTGGCGGCACGTGGTGTACGCGGTCTTCCACTTCCCGTGGTCGGTGTTCGCCTTCAACGTGGCGCTGGTCTTCTGGTCCGTCGGCTGGGCGCTGGTGACGTACCCGCTCTGGTTCTGGGTGTTCCCCGTCTTCACCGACCAGCCGGGCCTCCAGCTCTTCCAGAACGGCGACTACACCTACCAGGTGGACGGCCCGTTCCGGATCGCCGGAACCTTCCTTCTCGGCCTGGCCTTCACCCTGGTGACGCCCTGGCTGGTACGGGCGCTGACCGCGGTCGACGCCCTGCTGGTCAAGGGCCTGCTGGGCCCGTCCCGTCTGACCGGCCGGGTCATCGAGCTGGAGTCGGACCGGGGGGTGGTGGTCGACACCGCCGCCGCCGACCTGCGCCGCATCGAACGCGACCTCCACGACGGAGCCCAGGCCCGCCTCGTCGCCCTCGCCATGGACCTCGGACTCGCCAAGGAAAAACTCACCGAAGACCCCCAGGCAGCCGCCCGCATGGTCGACGAAGCACACGGCGAAGTGAAGATCGCCCTCCAGGAACTCCGCGACCTCGCCCGCGGCATCCACCCCGCCGTCCTCACCGACCGCGGACTCGACGCCGCCCTCTCCGCCATCGCCTCCCGCTGCACCGTCCCCGTCCACGTCACCGTCGACCTCCCCACCCGACCCGCAGAAGCCATCGAAGGCATCGCCTACTTCACCGTCTCCGAACTCCTCCAGAACATCAGCAAGCACTCCGGGGCGCGTACCGCCTCGGTGGAGGTGTGGAGGTCCGCCGACCGGCTGCTGGTCCAGGTGACGGACGACGGCCGCGGCGGTGCGGCGGCCTCGGCCGGCGGGGGGCTGGCCGGGCTCGGGGAGCGGCTGGACGCGGTGGACGGCGTACTGATCGTCCGTTCCCCGGCCGGCGGCGGGACCACCGTGACCGCCGAGCTGCCCTGGCGGGACCGCACCGCCACCGCCGCCCGCCGCTGACACATCACGGCCGCCGCCCGCACCACGCCCTCGGCCACCGCGCCACCGGCCGTCGCACCGCCACCGCCACCGCCACCCCTCGCATCCCCGTAAGAGCACTTCGCCACGATCTCCATTCGTCTCGTTGTCAGGCTGACCCGGTTCGGGCCACGAGGCTGGGATGCTTGGCTCACCATGAAGCCGCAACGCGGCGACTACGAGTGGACACGGGGAGAGCACAGAACGTGGAAGACAGGGTGCGGGTGGTCATCGCCGAGGATTCAGTGCTGCTCCGTGAGGGCCTGACCCGGCTGCTGACCGACCGGGGGCATGACGTCGTGGCCGGCGTCGGGGACGCGGAAGCCCTGCTGAAGACGGTCGCGGAGCTCGCGGCCGAGAACGCTGTGCCGGATGTGGTGGTGGCGGACGTACGGATGCCCCCGACCCATACCGACGAGGGCGTGCGGGCGGCCGTGCGGCTGCGCCGGGACCATCCCGGCATAGGCGTGCTGGTGCTGTCG
Organism: Streptomyces sp. NPDC089799; assembly: GCF_040684755.1. Taxonomy (NCBI): domain Bacteria; kingdom Bacillati; phylum Actinomycetota; class Actinomycetes; order Kitasatosporales; family Streptomycetaceae; genus Streptomyces; species Streptomyces sp. NPDC089799. Next base: position 61,739 of record NZ_JBFBGR010000006.1, read on the forward strand.
CAGTACGTGGAGGAGCAGTACGCCACGGAGCTGCTGGCCGGTTCCAGTACCGGAGTGGGGTATCTGCTGAAGGACCGCGTGGCCGAGGTCCGCGAGTTCACCGAGGCCGTCGTACGGGTCGCGCGGGGCGGCACCGCCCTGGACCCGGAGGTGGTGGCCCAGCTGCTGGGGCGCAGCCGCAAGCAGGACGTGCTGGCGGGGCTGACGCCCCGGGAGCGCGAGGTGCTGGGGCTGATGGCCGAGGGGCGCACGAATTCGGCCGTCGCGAAACAGCTCGTGGTCAGCGACGGAGCGGTGGAGAAGCACGTCAGCAACATCTTCATGAAACTCGGCCTGTCGCCGAGTGACGGGGATCACCGCCGGGTTCTGGCGGTCCTCACCTATCTGAATTCCTGATCGACTGACACCCTGTCAGATATAGGCGTAATTGAACCGGCCGTCTCAAAAAGCCGTCCAGAATATGAGCACCCCGAGGAAGGACACCCTTAGCGACGTAGGGTTGGCCTTGGGGATGCCATGCCTCGAAGGAGGTCCAGTTCAGTGACCAGCCAGGTCAGTAGCACAGCCGAGCAGACCGACGGGGCCGATGAGGCCGATGAGGCTGTTGTCGGCGGGCAGCGCACGCCCGAGGGCTCCGATGCCAAGGAAATCCGCCGCCTCGACCGGGTGATCATCCGTTTCGCGGGTGACTCGGGTGACGGCATGCAGCTCACGGGCGACCGCTTCACCTCGGAGACGGCGTCCTTCGGGAACGACCTGTCGACGCTGCCGAACTTCCCCGCCGAGATCCGGGCACCCGCCGGCACGCTTCCGGGCGTGTCGTCGTTCCAGCTGCATTTCGCCGATCACGACATCCTCACGCCGGGTGACGCCCCGAACGTGCTGGTGGCGATGAATCCGGCGGCACTCAAGGCGAACATCGCAGATGTCCCGCGGGGCGCGGAGATCATCGTCAATACCGATGAGTTCACCAAGCGGCCGATGGCGAAGGTGGGGTATGAGACCTCGCCGCTGGAGGACGGGTCGCTGGATGCCTACAACGTGCATCCGGTGCCGCTGACCACGCTGACGGTGGAGGCGCTGAAGGAATTCGGCCTTTCCCGGAAGGAGGCCGAGCGCAGCAAGAACATGTTCGCGCTGGGGCTCCTGTCGTGGATGTACCACCGTCCGACGGAGGGGACGGAGAAGTTCCTCCGGCAGAAGTTCGCGAAGAAGCCGGAGATCGCGGCGGCGAACGTGGCGGCTTTCCGTGCGGGCTGGAACTTCGGCGAGACCACGGAGGATTTCGCGGTCTCCTATGAGGTGGCGCCGGCGACGCGGGCGTTCGATCCGGGCACCTACCGGAACATCTCGGGGAACCTGGCCCTGTCCTATGGTCTGGTGGCGGCCTCGCAGCAGTCCGATCTGCCGCTCTACCTGGGCTCTTATCCGATCACCCCGGCCTCGGACATCCTCCACGAGCTGAGCAAGCACAAGAATTTCGGGGTGCGGACCTTCCAGGCCGAGGACGAGATCGCCGGAATCGGAGCGGCGCTGGGCGCCGCGTTCGGCGGGTCGCTGGCGGTGACCACCACCTCCGGCCCCGGTGTGGCCCTGAAGTCCGAGACCATCGGCCTGGCCGTCTCCCTGGAGCTGCCGCTGCTGATCGTGGACATCCAGCGCGGCGGCCCCTCGACGGGTCTGCCGACCAAGACCGAGCAGGCCGATCTGCTGCAGGCCATGTACGGCCGCAACGGCGAGGCCCCCGTCCCGGTCGTGGCCCCCAAGACCCCGGCGGACTGCTTCGACGCGGCCCTGGACGCGGCGCGGATCGCGCTGACCTACCGGACCCCGGTGTTCCTGCTCTCCGACGGCTACCTGGCCAACGGCTCCGAGCCCTGGCGGATCCCGGACCCCGACGAGCTCCCCGACCTGCGGGTGCAGTTCGCCACCGGCCCCAACCACACCCTGGCCGACGGCACCGAGGTGTTCTGGCCCTACAAGCGGGACGCCCGGACCCTGGCCCGCCCGTGGGCCGTGCCCGGCACGCCGGGCCTGGAACACCGCATCGGCGGCATCGAGAAGCAGGACGGCACGGGCAACATCTCCTACGACCCGGCCAACCACGACTTCATGGTCCGCACCCGCCAGGCCAAGATCGACGGCATCGAGGTCCCCGACCTCGTCGTGGACGACCCGGACGGGGCCCGCACGCTCGTCCTGGGCTGGGGTTCCACGTACGGCCCGATCACCGCGGCGGTCCGCCGGCTGCGCATCGCCGGCGCCCCCATCGCACAGGCCCACCTGCGCCACCTCAACCCCTTCCCGCGGAATCTGGGGGAGGTCCTGAAGCGTTACGACAAGGTAGTGGTGCCGGAGATGAATCTCGGGCAGCTCGCCACGCTGATCCGGGCGAAGTACCTGGTCGACGCCCAGTCGTACAACCAGGTCAACGGAATGCCCTTCAAGGCGGAGCAGCTCGCGACGGTTCTCAAGGAGGCCATCAATGACTGAGACGGCGGCGGCACCTGCCGGTCACTCCCTGCTCTCCCTGGTCCCCAAGGCCGAGGGCAAGCAGTCCATGAAGGACTTCAAGTCGGACCAGGAGGTCCGATGGTGCCCCGGATGCGGTGACTACGCCGTCCTGGCCGCGGTGCAGGGCTTCATGCCCGAACTCGGCCTGGCCCGCGAGAACATCGTGTTCGTCTCCGGCATCGGCTGCTCTTCCCGCTTCCCGTACTACATGAACACCTACGGGATGCACTCCATCCACGGCCGCGCCCCGGCCATCGCCACCGGCCTGGCCTCCTCGCGCCGCGACCTGTCCGTCTGGGTCGTCACCGGCGACGGCGACGCCCTGTCCATCGGCGGAAACCACCTCATCCACGCCCTCCGGCGCAACGTCAACCTCAAGATCCTCCTCTTCAACAACCGGATCTACGGACTGACCAAGGGCCAGTACTCCCCCACCTCCGAGGTCGGCAAGATCACCAAGTCGACCCCGATGGGCTCCCTGGACGCGCCCTTCAACCCGGTCTCCCTCGCCCTGGGCGCGGAGGCCTCCTTCGTGGCCCGCACGGTCGACTCCGACCGCAAGCACCTCACCGAGGTGCTCCGCCAGGCCGCCGACCACCCCGGCACCGCCCTGGTGGAGATCTACCAGAACTGCAACATCTTCAACGACGGCGCCTTCGAAGCCCTCAAGGACGCCGAGCAGGCCCAGGAAGCCGTCATCCGCCTGGAGCACGGCAAGCCCATCCGGTTCGGCGCGGACGGCCACAAGGGCGTCGTCCGCAACCCCGCCACCGGCGACCTCGAAGTCGTCGCGGTGACCCCCGAGAACGAGGCCCGGATCCTGGTCCACGACGCCCACGCCGCGTCCCCGACCACCGCCTTCGCGCTCTCCCGGCTGGCCGACCCCGACACGCTGCACCAGACCCCCATCGGCGTCTTCCGCAGCACCGAGCGGCCCGTCTACGACACGCAGATGGCCGACCAGCTCGACACCGCCATCGAGCAGAACGGCAAGGGCGACCTCGGCCGCCTCCTCGCCGGCAACGACACCTGGACCGTCATCGGCTGACCCGGCCGATCACGCCCCACGGGCCCGGAGCTCTGCTGAGCTCCGGGCCCGTCCCTTTGTCCGGCACCCGTTTGCCCGGCACGTCCGTCCGCCACGCTCATCCACCGCGCTTGTCCAACATGTGGGATGTCATGACTGTCACTGCCTACGGACATGACATATAACGCCCCCGGCGTTACCGTCGAGAGGTTGGCTTGAAGTAACGGTGGAGGGCCCGTGAAGGCACAGAACGAACAGCGCACGGGTCTGCTCTACGGTTTCGCCGCCTACGGCATGTGGGGACTGGTCCCCCTCTTCTGGCCGCTGCTCAAGCCCGCCGAGGCCCTGGAGATCCTCGCCCACCGGATGGTGTGGTCACTGGTCGTGGTGGTCGTCCTGCTGTGCGCGATGCGCCGCTGGGGCTGGATACGGGAGCTGCTGCGGCAGCCGCGGAAGCTCGCCCTGACCACGCTCGCCGCCACGGTGATCACGGTGAACTGGGGCGTCTACATCTGGGCGGTCAACGCCGGCCACGTGGTGGAGGCCAGTCTCGGCTACTTCATCAACCCGCTGGTCAGCATAGGCATCGGAGTGCTGCTGCTCGGCGAGCGGCTGCGGCCCGCGCAGTGGGCGGCGGTCGGCATCGCCATCACCGCCGTGGTCGTGCTCGCCATCGGCTACGGACGCCTGCCGTGGATCTCGCTGGTCCTGGCCTTCTCCTTCGGCACCTACGGACTGATCAAGAAGAAGATCAACCTCGGCGGGGTGGAATCACTGGCCGCCGAGACCGCCGTCCAGTTCCTGCCCGCCCTGGGCTACCTGCTGTGGCTGTCGACCCGGGACGAACTGGCCTTCGGCCACGAGGGCGCCGGGCACGCCACCCTGCTGGCCGCCACCGGCCTGGTCACCGCGCTCCCGCTGGTCTGCTTCGGCGCCGCCGCCATCCGGGTCCCGCTGTCCACCCTGGGGCTGCTCCAGTACCTGGCGCCGCTGTTCCAGTTCGCGCTCGGGGTGCTCTACTTCCACGAGGCCATGCCGCCCGAGCGGTGGGCGGGCTTCGCCCTGGTGTGGGCCGCCCTGGCCCTGCTCACCTGGGACGCACTGCGCACCGCCCGGCGCACCCGGGCCCGGTCGGCCGTGGCCTCCGGAACGCCCGCCGGGAGCACCCGGACCCCGGCCCGCGAACCGGCGTGACCCCACCACCCGCGGACCGGCGCAACCCCACCGCGGAACCGGCGTGACCCCACGGCGGAACCGCCGTAACCGCTCCGCCCGCGAAGGGGCGTAACCGCTCACCGTCCGCCACCCTGCCGCCCGTACGCAACACGCGTACGGGCGGCCGTCCGATTGGCGAACCCTTCTGACCGGATTCCGCTCTTGACGTATTGTCATGTCCTCGCTGAACATCGGGCTCGCACAGACGCACCATCCCCGCACGTTCCGTTCCCATCCCCGTTCGGAATTCCGGAGCCCCCACATGAGTCTGTCCGTTCCGCCGCGCCCTGCCGTCCTCGCCATCGCCGCCGCCCTGGCGGTCGGCGGGCTGGTCTCGGCCACCGCGCCCGCCGCCCTCGCCGCACCGACTGCGGCCACGGCCGCCGCACCGACCCCGCCGGACATCCCGCTGGCCAACGTCAAGGCACATCTGACGCAGCTCCAGACCATCGCCACCAACAACGGCGGCAACCGCGCCCACGGCCGGGCCGGCTACAAGGCATCGATCGACTACGTCAAGGCCAAGCTGGACGCGGCCGGCTACACCACCACCCTGCAGACCTTCACCAGCAGCGGCGCGACGGGCTACAACCTGATCGCGGACTGGCCCGGCGGTGACCCCAACTCGGTCCTGATGGCCGGCTCGCACCTGGACAGCGTCACCTCCGGCCCCGGCATCAACGACAACGGGTCCGGGTCCGCCGCCGTCCTGGAGACCGCCCTGGCCGTCTCCCGCGCCGGGCTGCAGCCCACCAAGCACCTGCGGTTCGGCTGGTGGGGCGCGGAGGAACTGGGCCTGATCGGGTCGAAGTACTACGTCAACAACCTGCCGGCGGCGGAGCGATCAAAGATCTCCGGCTACCTGAACTTCGACATGATCGGCTCGCCGAACCCGGGCTACTTCGTCTACGACGACGACCCGACGATCGAGCAGACCTTCAAGACGTACTTCTCGGGCCTCGGCATCCCGACCGAGATCGAGACGGAGGGCGACGGCCGCTCCGACCACGCCCCGTTCAAGAACGTGGGCATTCCGGTCGGCGGCCTGTTCACCGGTGCCGACTACACCAAGACCAGCGCCCAGGCGCAGAAGTGGGGCGGCACGGCCGGCCAGGCCTTCGACCGCTGCTACCACTCCTCCTGCGACACCACGGCGAACATCAACGACACCGCCCTGGACCGCAACAGCGACGCCATCGCCTACGCGATCTGGAACCTGGGCGCCTCGACCCCGGTCCCGCCCGGCCCGTCCTTCGAGAACACCGCGGACGTGAACATCCCCGACTACCCGGGTGCCGCGGTGAACTCGCCGATCACCGTCTCGGGGGTCACGGGCAACGCCCCGGCCACCACCAAGGTGGACGTGAACATCGTCCACACCTACCGCGGTGACCTGGTGGTCGACCTGGTCGCCCCGGACGGCACCGTCTACAACCTGCACAACCGGGCCGGAGGCAGCGCCGACAACCTCGTCCAGTCGTACACCGTCAACGCCTCCAGCGAGGTCGCCAACGGGACCTGGAACCTCCGGGTGAAGGACGCGGCCGGACAGGACGTCGGCTACATCAACAGCTGGAAGATCACCTTCTGATCCCGCTGCCGCCCTCTTCGGAGCCGTCGCCGTGCAGGACCGGCGGCGGCTCCTGGATCTGGGCGCGCAGCTCCTCGGCGACCGCGGCGATGTCCGCCCGGCCCTTCTTGGCGGCCTCCACCAGATCCCCGAGCATCTCGGGCGAGGGCAGTTGCCTGGCTCCGGCCACCCGCAGGTACGAGCGGGTGGCCGCGGCCGCGTAGAACTCGTTCATCGGGGATTCGAGGGCGGGGCACACCGCGAGGGTGTGCAGGAAGGCCGCGGCCCGCCAGGCGGTGTCGGGGGCGGGCTGCTCGGGGACGAGCACCAGGTCGTTCTGGTGCCGGGCCACGGCGGCGGCGACCCCGGAGGGGTCCCATACGGCGGGATCGGAGGGGAGATGGTGGGCCAGTGCGGTCCAGGCCCACTCCATGGTGATCTTCAATTGCCGAACCGCTCCTGGAAGTAGCCCCAGTGGTCGGCGAACTCCTCGATGCCGGACAGGAACTTCTTCCGGTCCTCGTCCAGTTCGCGCTCGGTTACCTCGGTGATCATCGCGGTGACCGTCGTACCCAGTGCCGCCGCCCGCGCCTTGAGGCGGTCGTGGAACTCCTCGTCCAGGCGGATGGTGACGTGTCTCGACATGCCGTTCACCGTACAGCGGGTGCGCTGTACGCAGAACGGGAACGGCGAAAGGGTGGCCCGGGACACAGGTCCCGGGCCACCCCGGTGCACAGGTGGTGCGCAGGTGCTCAGGTGGTGCGCAGGTGGTGCGCAGGTGCGCAGGTGGTGCGCGGTTGCGGTTACTTGTCGGCGTTGGCCGTCTTCACCAGCTGGTCCGCGGTGACCGCGCCGACGTAGACCTTGCCGTTGTCCGTGATCAGGGCGTTGACCAGGCGGGTCGAGAAGACCCGGCCCTCACCGAACCTGCCGGAGACCTTGTCGCCGAGGGAGTTCATGAACTGCTTGGCCTCCTTCGGCGCGTTCTTGTCGTTCTCCAGGTCCTTGAGGCCCTGGCCGGCACCGGTGTCGATGCGCGCCACCGTGGCCCAGCCCTCGCCCAGTTCCTTCACATCGCCCTGGCCGCCGGGGCCGCCGGTCAGTCCCCCGAAACCCGGCAGGGACTCCAGGGCCTTGAACTCCTTGCCCGCGTCCTTGCCGTGCTCCCCCTCGCCCTCCGTCACCTTGGCACCCTTGGGCGTCTTGAACTCGAAGGCGGAGGCGGCCGGCTTGGCGAACTCCACCTGGGTGAAGCCCGCGTCGACGACCGGCTTGCCGCCCTTGCTCGACAGCAGCCGGACGCGCAGCGGCACGCCGTTCTTCGCGTCGACCGCGATCTGCACCGAACCCACCGTGGAACCGGACTGCTTGGGCTTGAGCACCAGCTGGTACGCGTCCCGCCCGGCCACCTGCGCGGTGTCGCCGACGGTCACCTCGGTGGTGGGGCCGGCTGCCTTCAGGGCCTCCTCGGCCAGCTGCTTGGGCGTGGCGGGCAGCCGCTCGGCGGTCTTCCGGCCCTTGCCGTCGTGCCCGGCCGCCCCGGCCTCCTCCGTCTTCTCGTGGAAGACCTCGTTGGACTTGCTGTCGTACCCCCACACGTCCTTGCCGTTGTGGACGAGGGTGTACTCGTCCTTCCCGTCCAGGAAGGTGAGCTTCTGTCGGTCGGGGCCGTCCGCCGCCACCTTGAAGGTGTGCGTGCCGGCGGCCAGCTGCGCCAGCTTGTCCTCCGGGTTCGCGGAGCCGCCGGTGACCCCGGCACCGCCGAGCAGGCCGCCGGCCAGCTTCGGCAGGCCCAGGTCCGTGGTGATCTTCGCGGTGCCGGACAGCTGCTCCACGTCCGAGGCGGCGATCTTCTCCATCAGCTCCTGCGCCGTGATCTTCGGCAGGTCGGGGCCGCCGGCGTTGGCGAAGGCCGGGACGAGCGCGACCGTCGCGCCGACGACTCCGAGCACCACGGCCGGTACCGCGTACCGAGCGGCCTTGCGGGAAGTCTTCACGTTCGCTGCCATGTCAGTGCCAGCCCCTCTGTCCTGATCCGGTGCGGTTGATGGATCCATCTGACCAAACCGGACACGTGGTCCGCGTCAACCCCCGGAGCCAACTCCGCGTACGACCGCGGTATGACACGAAAGGGTCCTCCCTCCCCCATCCCGTAGGGGGCGGAAGGACCCTTTCGGGGCCTCGGATGCGGTCCGGACGCGGTCCGGTACTACCCCGCGCGGTGGACCACCGCGTCGCACAGCTCCTCCAGCGCCGACTTCGCGAAGCACTCGGGCAGCGGGGCCAGCGTGGCGCGGGCCTCCTCCGCGTAGCGCACGGTGTCGCGGCGGGCCTGCTCCAGCGCGGGGTGCACCCGCAGCCGGGCCAGGACCTCGGCGTGCCGGGCGTCGTCGGTGAGGTCGCCGTCGAGGAGCCGGACCAGGTCCAGGTCCTCCTCGCGGCCGTCCCGCTCGGCCATCTCGCGCAGCCGCAGCACCGGGAGCGTCGGGATGCCCTCGCGCAGGTCGGTGCCGGGGGTCTTGCCCGACTCGTGGCTGTCGGAGGCGATGTCCAGGACGTCGTCGGCCAGCTGGAAGGCGGTGCCCAGGCGCTCGCCGTACTGGGTGAGGATGTCGACGACCGCCTCGTCGGCGCCGGCCATCAGCGCGCCGAAACGGCAGGAGACGGCGACCAGCGAACCGGTCTTGCCGGCCATGACCTCCAGGTAGTGCGCGACCGGGTCCCGGCCGTCCCGCGGACCGGCGGTCTCCAGGATCTGCCCGGTCACGAGCCGCTCGAAGGCCTCCGCCTGGATGCGGACGGCCTCCGGGCCGAGGTCGGCCAGTATGTGCGAGGCACGGGCGAACAGGAAGTCACCCGTCAGGACGGCCACCGAGTTGCCCCAGCGCGCGTTGGCGCTGGACACCCCGCGGCGCACGTCCGCCTCGTCCATCACGTCGTCGTGGTAGAGCGTCGCCAGGTGGGTGAGCTCCACGACCACGGCGGAGGGCACGATCCCGGGCGCGTACGGGTCACCGAAGCGGGCGGCCAGCATCACCAGCAGCGGGCGGAAGCGCTTGCCCCCGGCCTTCACCAGGTGCTGTGCGGCCTCGGTGATGAAGGGGACCTCGCTCTTGGTGGCTTCCAGCAGACCCGCCTCCACGGCGGCCAGTCCGGCCTGGACATCGGTCTCAAGAGCCTGGTCCCGCACGCTCAGTCCGAACGGCCCGACGACGGTCACGAGGGGTACTCCTGTCTGCTGACGATCACGGTGACGATCACCTGGATTGTCGATGTGTCGCTGCCTTCACTCAAGCCAGCGTATCCCGTCCATTTTCGATCACCGTGAGCGCCCGCCGGTCCGGGCCCGTCCGCCTTCCGGACACCACCCCAAGGACCCCGGTATGTCCGCGATGAGCGGATCGCCACGGAGAGTACGTTTTGGTCATGACCCGTACGGCCATCCGCACCTCCTTCCCCCATGAGACGCGCCACGAGGACGTCCGGATCCCGATGCGGGACGGTGCGCAGCTGTACGCCCGGATCTGGCGGCCCGTCACCGACCGTCCCGTTCCCGCCCTGCTGGAGTACCTCCCGTACCGGCTCACCGACCGGACGGCACCGCGCGACGCGCAGCGCCACCCCTGGTACGCCGGCCACGGATACGCCTCCGTACGGGTCGACGTGCGCGGCCACGGCAACAGCGGCGGCCGGCCGGGCGACGAGTACGACGCGCGGGAGCTGGCCGACGGGGCCGAGGTGGTGGAGTGGCTGGCGTCCCGGCCCTGGTGCACCGGCTCGGTCGGCATGTTCGGCGTCTCCTGGGGCGGGTTCAACTCGCTGCAGGTCGCCGCGCTGGCGCCCGAGCCGCTCAAGGCCGTCGTCACGGTCTGCGCGAGCGACGACCGCTACGACAACGACGCGCACTACGCGGGCGGCTCGGTGCTCGGTTCCGGGATGCACGCGTGGGGCGCGGCGATGCTGGCCCTCTCGGCGCACCCGCCGGACCCGCGGTACGCGGGCACGGGCTGGCGGGACGCCTGGCTGTCGCGGCTGGAGGCGGTGGAGCCGCTGGTCCACACCTGGCTGTCGCACCAGACCCGGGACGGCTACTGGCGGCACGGCAGCGTCTGCGAGGACTACGGGGCGATCGGTGCGGCCGTACTGGCGGTGGGCGGCTGGCGCGACCCGTACCGGGACGCGGTGCTCCGGCTGGTGTCCGCGCTGCCCGCGGACCGGGTGCGGGGGGTGATCGGCCCGTGGCCCCACCAGTACCCGGACCGCGGGCTGCCGCCGGGGCCGGCGATCGGCTTCCTGCAGGAGACCCTGCGCTGGTGGGACCACTGGCTGAAGGGGGCCGACAACGGGGTGATGGCGGAGCCGATGCTCCGCTCCTGGATCAGCGGGTCGCACCCGCCGCGCACGGTGTACGAGGAGCTGCCGGGGCGCTGGGTCGCCGACCCCGGCTGGCCCTCGCCGAACGTGGAGCCCGTCGAGTACGCCCTCCAGGGCGCGCCCGTACCGGTCAGGTCGCCGCAGCACACGGGCCTGGACGCGGGCCGTTTCTGCCCGTTCGGCAACGAGGCGGACCTGCCGCCGGACCAGCGGGAGGAGGACGCGAAGTCGGCGTGCTTCGAGTTCCCCGTGCCGGACGGCGCCGCGCTGGAGGTGCTGGGCCGGGCCTCGGTGGCGGTCCGGCTCCGGATGGACGTCCCCTACGGGCAGATCGTGGCGCGGCTGTGCGACGTGGCGCCGGACGGGGCGTCGACGCTGGTCACCCGGGGCGTGCTCAACCTGTCCGCGCGGGCGGGCCGGGACCGGGCGGCGCCGTGGCCGGCGGGCTCCTGGGAGACGGTCGCCTTCGAGCTGAACGCCGCCGGGCACGCGTTTCCGCCCGGCCACCGGATCCGGCTGGCGCTGTCCTCGGCGTACTGGCCGTGGATCTGGCCGCGGGCCGGCTCGGAGGCGGGCTGGACGGTGGACCCGGAGGGCAGCGCGCTGACCCTGCCGGTGCGGAGCGCCTCGCCGGCGGACGCGGAGGTGTCCTTCGAGGAGCCGGAACAGGCGGAGCCGCTGGGCGTGTCGGTGCCGGTGACGCTGGACGGGCCGGGGCCGGAGCGGCTGGTCGTACGGGACGTGGCGCGCGGGGTGTGGCGGCTGGAGGTGGACCCGCGGTACGGCGGCACCCGGGTGTACCCGGACGGGCTGGAGACGGGCGAGGAGGTGCGCGAGGTGTACGAGATCCAGGACGCGGACCCGCTGTCGGCGCGGGCGCGCTCGGACTGGCGGATCCGGCTGCACCGGCCGGAGGACGGCTGGGACGTACGGGTGGAGACGCATGCGGAGACGACGTGCGACGAGGGCGGCTTCGTCGTCTCCAACGAGCTGGTGTGCCGCGAGGGCGACGAGATCGTCTTCCACCGCACGTGGGAACGCCGCCTCCCGCGTGCCGCGGGCTGAGCGGGCCACCGCTTCGGCGGGGCGGGAGCGAGCCTGTGGGGCGGCGTTCCGGTGTGCCCACGCCTTCGCGGAGGCGTCAGGCGTAGAGGCGTTCCAGGACCACCGCGATGCCGTCCTCGTCGCAGGAGAGGGTGACCTCGTCCGCCACCGCCTTGAGTTCGGTGTGGGAGTTGGCCATGGCGACGCCGTGCGCGGCCCACGCGAACATCGGGATGTCGTTCGGCATGTCGCCGAAGGCGATCGTGGCGGCGGCCGGGACGCCCAGTTCCGCCGCCGCCAGGGCCAGGCCCGTCGCCTTGGAGACCCCCGGCGGCTGGAGCTCGACCGTGTGCTCGCCCGCCATCGTCACGTTGACCATGTGGCCGACCACGCCCCGCGCGATGCGGGTCAGTTCGTCGTCGTCCAGTTCGGGGTGCTGGAGCAGCACCTTGTTGATCGGCGCCGACCAGAGTTCGGCCCGGCGGCCCACCCGGACCGTCGCCAGGTGCGGGTGCGGCATCCGGTAGCCCGGCGCCGTCAGCATCGCCGCGTCGGGGCCCGCCCCGTCGACCGCCGCGTAGACCTCCCCGATCTCCGCCTCGATCTTCCCCAGGGCGACCTCCGCCAGCTCCCGGTCCATCTCGACGGAGTGAAGCATCCGGCCGCGCGCCGCGTCGTACACCTGCGCGCCCTGCCCGCACACCGCGAGCCCCGCATATCCGAGCCCGTCCAGGACATGGCGTACCTGGGGGACGGGGCGCCCCGTGACCACGATGTGCCGGGCGCCCGCGGCGCGCGCCAGCGCGAGCGCGGCGCGCGAGCGGGGTGAGACGGTGTCCCCGGCGCACAGCAGCGTGCCGTCCAGATCCGTCGCGACCAGGGCGTACGGCGCGGTGCCGGGAGCGGCGTGCGGCACCGGGTACGACGCGGCGGGAGAGGAGGCGCGGGAGGCGTGCGAAGAGGCGTGAGAGAGGGCGCTTGTCACGGCGCCAAGGATAGGACCTCCTCGGACAAGTCCTACAAATAGCGCCCGAATCCGCCCTCCCGCAGCCCTCACCGGCCACGTAACGTGTCAACCCTCACTGTGTCACCCGGGACACCCCCGGACCGCGTGGAAAGCGAGGCAGCACCCCATGCCCCAGCAGAGCCCCCTCGACGTCCCCGAGGGCGATCCGTTCGGCCCGCACAACCTCCCGTACGGGGTGTTCAGCACCGCCGCGGAGCCCGAGCGGCGCCGCATCGGTGTGCGGATCGGCGGACACGTGCTCGACGCGGGCGCAGCCGCCCTCGCGCTCGGCTCCCCGTACGCCGCGCTGCTCGGGCACGCCTCCCTCAACCCGCTGCTGGCCGCCGGCCGCACCGCCTGGCACGACGTGCGCCGCGCGCTGACCGCCTGGGTCACCGACCCCGGCCACCGCCCCGCCGTCGAACCGCACCTGCTGCCGCTGGACGCGGTGACCCTGCACCTGCCGTACGAGGTCGCCGACTACGTCGACTTCTACGCCAGCGAGCACCACGCCTCCAACGTCGGAAGGATGTTCCGGCCGGACGGCGACCCGCTCACCCCCAACTGGAAGCACCTGCCCATCGGCTACCACGGCCGCTCCGGCACGATCGTGGTCTCCGGCACCGACGTCGTACGCCCCTCCGGCCAGCGCAAGGCCCCTGCCGACCCGGCGCCCGTCTTCGGCCCGAGCGTCAAGCTCGACATCGAGGCCGAGGTCGGCTTCGTCGTCGGCGCCCCCTCCGAGCACGGCCGCCCGGTCCCCGTCGGCGGGTTCCGCGACCACGTCTTCGGGCTGTTCCTGCTCAACGACTGGTCCGCCCGCGACATCCAGGCCTGGGAGTACGTGCCGCTCGGCCCGTTCCTCGGCAAGTCCTTCGCCACCTCGGTGTCCGCCTGGGTGACCCCGCTGGAGGCCCTGGACGCCGCCCGCGTCGCCCCGCCCGCCCGGGACTTCCCGCTGCTCCCCTACCTCGACGACGCGGACGCCGACGAGCAGGGCGGCTTCGACCTGCGCATCACCGTGTCGATCAACGGGCAGGAGGTGGCGCACCCGCCGTTCGACACCATGTACTGGACGGCCGCCCAGCAGCTCGCCCACATGACCGTCAACGGCGCCTCGCTGCGCACCGGCGACGTCTACGGCTCCGGCACCGTCAGCGGCCCGGAGACGAACCAGCGCGGCTCGCTGCTGGAACTGACCTGGAACGGCCGCGACGCCATCGAACTCGCCGACGGCAAGCGCACCTTCCTGGAGGACGGCGACACCGTCACCCTCACCGCCTGGGCCCCGGGCCCGGACGGCACCAAGGTCGGCCTCGGCGAGGTCACCGGCCGCATCGTGGGCACCCGCTAGTCCACACCCTGGGACAGCCCCCGCGGGCGGGGTGGCGGATCTTGCCACCCCGCCCCGAAAATCCCAGGTCAGAGCGTTCCACCCACGGCGTCGAGTGGCGCAATACTGCGGCAACACCATCCCGGCCCGGCCGCCGGTACGTTCCCTGCCATGCCAGCCGAACGCAGCCTCGACCATGCCGCGCGGCGGCGGCGACTGCGCGCGGACCAGGCGCGGCAGCTCGCCGACCTGCTGCGCCACCAGATCCTCGCGGGCGCCTTCCCCGGCGGGGTCCTCCCGCTGGAGAACGCCCTCGCCGCCGACTACCGGGCCAGCCGCAACACCGTCCGGCAGGCCCTGGACCTGCTGCGCGGCGAGCGGCTCGTCGCACGGCAGCCCGGCGTCGGCACCGTCGTCGTCTGCGAGAAGTACCCCCACGGCCTGGACCGCCTCCAGGGCCTCGCCGAGACCCTGCACGAGCACGGCACCGTGAGCAACGAGGTCCGCACCGTGGGCCCGGTGCCGGCCCCCGCGCCCGTCGCCCACCGGCTGGGCCTCCCCGAGCACGCCGACGTGCTCTACGTCGAGCGGCTGCGCCGGCTGAACGGCCTGCCGCTGTCCCTCGACCTCACCTACGTCCCCATGGACCTCGGCACCGGGCTCCTCGGCTGCGACCTGGAGCACACCGACCTCTTCCGGCTGCTGGAATCGCTCGCCGGCCAGCCGCTGGGCCACGCCGACATCACCCTCGAAGCCGTCAACGCCGACGCGCACTCCGCCGCCGTGCTCCAGGCGCCCAAGGGCGCGGCCGTGCTGATGCTGGAGCGGCTGACCCACCTGCGCGACGGCCGGCCCGTCGACCTGGAGTTCATCCGCTTCCGCGGCGACCGCATCACCATGAGCGGCCTGCTCCACCGCTCGCTCTGAGCCCGGAGCCCAGAGCTCAGAGCCCGGAGCCCAGAGCCGCGATTTCTTCCGGTTCCTTCCTCTTCCTCCCCGTTTCCTCCTCTCCTGGAGACAGCCATGCCCCTGGTCCCCCAGCGCACCGACGTGCCCGTGACCATCGACGAGTCCCAGTGCATCGACGGCTGCACCCTCTGCGTCGACATGTGTCCGCTCGACTCGCTCGCGATCCGCGAGGACAACGGCAAGGCGTACATGCACGTGGACGAGTGCTGGTACTGCGGCCCGTGCGCCGCGCGCTGTCCCACCGGCGCGGTGACCGTCAACATGCCCTATCTGCTCCGGTGAAAGGCCCCCGTCCCATGCGTCGCAGCCACAGAGCCCTCGCCCCCGCCCTTCCGCTCGCACTGCTCCTCCCCCTGGCCACGGCCTGTGGCGGCGAGGACGGGAACACCGGGGCGGGCGGCCCGTCGAAGACGGTCACGGTGACCGTCGGCTACCAGTCCAAGACCATCAACACCGTCACCGCCGGCACCTTGCTGCGCTCGCTGGGCTACTTCGAGGAGGAGCTGGCCGCGCGCGGCAAGCGGGAGGGGGTGACGTACAAGGTCGACTGGCAGGACTATGCGACCGGCGCCCCGATCACGGCCCAGATGACCGCGGGGAAGATCGACATCGGTTCGATGGGTGACTTCCCGCTGCTGCTCAACGCCGCCCGCGGCAAGGAGCTGAAGCAGCCGACCCGGCTGGTCTCGATCACCGGCTACAACCTGCGCGGCGGCCTCAACACCGTGGTGACCGCCCCGGACTCGAAGCTGGAGTCACTGGCGGACCTGCGCGGCAGGAAGGTGTCCACCAGTGTGGGCTCGGCCGCCGACGGGACGCTCGTACGGGCCCTGCAGCGCGCCGGGATCGACCCGGAGAAGGGCGTGCAGAAGCTCAACCAGCAGCCCAGCGTGGGCGCTTCGGCCCTGCAGGCGGGCAGTGTGGACGCCCTGTCGCAGTTCGTGGCCTGGCCCGGTCAGCTCGCCTACGAGGGCAAGGCCAAGGCCCTGTACGACGGCGCCGAGCTGAACCTGCCCACCTTCCACGGGGTCACCGTCCGGAAGGAGTTCTCCGACGAACGGCCCGGCGTGCTCGACGACTTCCTGAAGGCGCAGCGCCGCGCCACCGACCACCTCCGCACGAAGCCGGTCGCGGCCGCCGAGTCGGTGGCGAAGGAGACCGGGCTGCCGGCGGAGGTGGTCTACCTCTACAACGGCGCGAACGGCATCGCGACCTTCGACCCGGAGCTGCGGCCCGAGCTCATCGCCGCGCTCAAGGAGGACGTGCCGGTGCTGAAGGCGGCCAAGCTGGTCAAGGACGTGGACGTGGACGCGTTCGTGGACCCGGAGCCGCTCAAGCGGGCCGCGGCCGGTACCGCGTACCCGAAGGCGACGGCACCGCGCGCGGAGCTCTGGATCGAGGGCCAGGACACCACCAGGACCTTCGACGGCCCGCGGGAGCTGCTGAAGGCGGCGAAGGAGGCCGGCGACGGGGTGCGCGCCGCGTACGTCCCCGACGCGGTGACCGGCACACTCTGGTACGCCGACAAGGCGGTGTGGGTCGCCGAGGGCGGGGACCTGCGGGCCTTCGTCGCACCCTCGACCGCGAAGGCGTACGTCGCGCAGCACGCGGGGTCGCGGGTCATCGGCCACGCCGAGGCCGTGGCCCTGGCGACGGCGTCATGACGGCGGGCCGCCGCCTGCTCCGCGTGGCCTCGCTGGCCGCCGCCCTCGGGCTGTGGCAGCTGCTCACCGCGCAGGACGTCAACCTGTGGCTGCGGTTCGAGCAGTTCCCCACGGTGGGCGAGGTGGGTTCCGCGTTCGCCGACCGGCTGGGCACCGCCGCGTACGTCCAGGACCTGGAGCACAGCCTGCGGCGGATCGTGATCGGCTTCGTGCTGGCCGCGGTGCTGGGGGTGGCGGCGGGGACCGCCATCGCCCGCTCCCGGTGGGCGGCGGACCTGCTGGGCCCGCTGGTGGAGGTGACCCGGCCGGTCCCGGCGATCGCGCTGGTGCCGGTGGCCATCCTGCTCCTGCCCACGAACGAGCAGGGCATCGTGTTCATCACCTTCACCGCGGCCTTCTTCCCGGTGCTGGTCTCCACCCGGCACGCGGTGCGGGCGCTGGCCCCGGTGTGGGAGGAGGCCGTGCTGACGATGGGCGGCGGCCGGCTGCGGGTGCTGTTCTCGGTGGTGCTGCCGGGGGCCCTGCCGGGCATCTTCGGCGGCCTGTCGGTCGGCATCGGGGTGTCGTGGATCTGCGTGATCTCCGCCGAGATGATCTCGGGCGAGTACGGCGTCGGCTACCGGACCTGGCAGGACTACACGGTGGTGGACTACCCCGGGGTGTTCGTCGGCATGGTGACGATCGGCGCCCTGGGCTGGCTGACCTCCACGGCCGTCGAGGCGCTGGGCCGCCGTCTCACCGGCTGGCTGCCCCGCCCCGCGTCGACCGCCCCCGCCACCCGCACCCGGCGACGCCGCCCCGCGGCCGCGGCCGGGGCCGCCGTTGCGGGGGCTGCGGCGGGGGCTGCGGCTGCGGCCGGCGCAGGAGCCGCCGGCGAGGACCCGGTGGACGGCACCGGCGCCGCGGCGGGGGCTGCGGCTACCGCTGTTGCGGCGGCGGCTGCTGCGCCTGCGGCGGAAGCCGGCGGAGCCACTGCCCGACCGGCCGCCGAGGCCGCCCCCGGCCGGCCGGAGGCCGACGGCGACACCCCGGCGGGCGGCCCCCGCGCTGCGGCGGGGTCCGGGGCGGAGCCCCGGGGAGCGGGGAGGGGCGGGTAGGGGAAATCCCCCCGCGCAGCGGGAATCCGTGCGCCCGGCACCGCCCCGCGGCCGGCCCGCCCCGCCACCGGCCCCTGCCACCCGAGCACCGCACCGCACCGCACCGCCCCGCCCCCACACGCCGAAACCAGGAAGGAGCCGTCCATGAGCACCGTCACGGTGACCGACACCGGCCCCGCCCCCGCCCGCTCCCCCGGCACATCCGCCGGAGCCGCACTCGCGCTGGACGGCGTACGGCTGGGCCACTCCCCCGCCGCGCCGGTCCTCGACACCGTCGACCTGCGGATCGCCCCCGGCGAACTGCTGGCCGTCGTGGGCCCGTCCGGCTGCGGCAAATCCACCCTGCTGCGCACCCTCGCCGGACTGCTGCCGCCCCTGGCCGGCGAGGTCACCCAGGACGGCGCCCCCGTCACCCGGCCCGGCGCGGACCGCGCGCTGGTCTTCCAGGAGGACGCCCTGCTGCCCTGGCGGACCGTACGGGCCAACGTCGAACTCCCCCTCGCGATCCGCCGGATCCCGCGCGCCGAGCGGCGTCGCACGGCGGCGGACTGGCTGGACCGGGTCGGCCTCGCCGGGCACGCCGGCAAACTGCCGCACCAGCTCTCCGGCGGCCAGCGGCAGCGCGTCCAGCTGGCCCGCGCCCTCGCCGCGCGCCCCCGCGCCGTGCTGATGGACGAGCCGTTCGGCGCGCTCGACGCACAGACCCGCGCCGAGATGCAGGACCTCCTGGTGGAGATCCTGCACGGCACCGGCGCGACCGTCGTCTTCGTCACCCATGACGTGGACGAGGCCCTGTTCCTCGGCGACCGGATCGCGCTGCTCGGCACCGGCCGGGTACTCGCCGTGCCCGGCCCGCGCGACCGGGCCGCGCACCGCTCCCCGGACACCGCCGCCCTGCGCGCCCGGATCCTCGACTCCCTCTGACACCCCCGTCCACACGACGCGCGACCCGCCGCCCCGCCCGCACCCGCACCCGCACCCGCACCCGCACCGAAAGGCACCCCCGTGCAGATCCCCGCCCTCGCCGACGCGACCGAACTCTCCTGCGACGTCCTCGTCATCGGGGGCGGCACCGCCGGAACCATGGCCGCGCTCACCGCCGCCGGCCGCGGGGCGGACGTCCTGCTGCTGGAGAAGGCCCACGTCCGGCACTCCGGTGCGCTCGCCATGGGCATGGACGGGGTGAACAACGCCGTCGTCCCCGGCCGCGCCGAACCCGACGACTACGTCGCCGAGATCACCCGCGCCAACGACGGCATCGTCGACCAGTCCACCGTCCGGCAGACCGCCACCCGCGGCTTCGGGATGGTCCGCCGGCTGGAGTCGTACGGGGTGAAGTTCGAGAAGGACGAGCACGGCGAGTACGCGGTGCGCCAGGTGCACCGGTCCGGTTCGTACGTGCTGCCCATGCCGGAGGGCAAGGACGTCAAGAAGGTGCTCTACCGGCAGCTGCGGCGACGCGAGATGCGCGAGCGCATCCGCATCGAGAACCGGGTGATGCCGGTGCGCGTGCTGACCCACCCGGAGACGGGTGAGGCGATCGGCGCGGCCGGGTTCAACACCCGCACGGGGGAGTTCGTGACCGTACGGGCGGGGGCGGTGATCCTGGCGACCGGCGCCTGCGGACGGCTCGGCCTGCCCGCGTCCGGCTACCTCTACGGCACGTACGAGAACCCGACCAACGCCGGTGACGGCTACGCCATGGCCTATCACGCGGGGGCCGCGCTCACCGGCATCGAGTGCTTCCAGATCAACCCGCTGATCAAGGACTACAACGGCCCGGCCTGCGCGTACGTCGCCAACCCCTTCGGCGGCTACCAGGTCAACCGGCACGGCGAGCGGTTCGTCGAGTCCGACTACTGGTCGGGCCGGATGATGGCCGAGTTCGCGGCCGAACTCGCCTCCGACCGCGGCCCGGTCTACCTCAAGCTCAGCCATCTCCCCGAGGAGACCATCGGCGCCGTCGAATCGATCCTGCACTCCACGGAGCGGCCGACCCGCGGCACCTTCCACGAGAACCGCGGCCACGACTACCGCACCCACGACATCGAGATGCACATCTCGGAGATCGGGCTGTGCGGCGGCCACTCCGCCTCCGGGGTACGGGTGGACGCGCACGCCCGCACCACCGTCCCGCGGCTCTACGCCGCCGGGGACCTGGCCTGCGTACCGCACAACTACATGATCGGCGCGTTCGTCTTCGGCGATCTGGCCGGTGAGGACGCGGCGCAGTACGAGGCGTACGAGGGCCCGCTGCCCGCGGACCAGCTGGCGGCGGCCCACGAGCTGGTCTACCGGCCGCTGCGGAACCCGGACGGGCCGCCGCAGCCGCAGGTGGAGTACAAGCTGCGCCGCTTCGTGAACGACTACGTGGCGCCCCCGAAGACGGGCGCGAAGCTGTCCCTGGCGGTGGAGGCGTTCGACCGGATGGAGCGGGAGATCGCGGGGATGGGCGCCCGGACCCCGCACGAGCTGATGCGCTGCGCGGAGGTGTCCTTCATCCGCGACTGCGCGGAGATGGCGGCGCGGTCCTCGCTGGCCCGTACGGAGTCCCGGTGGGGGCTGTACCACCAGCGGCTGGACCACCCCGAGCGCGACGACTCGGGCTGGCTGCACCACCTGGACCTGCGCAAGTCGGCTTCCGGGGCGATGGAGTTCACCGCGCGGCCGGTGGAGCCGTACGTCGTCCCGGTCCCGGAGTTCAGCCCGCCGGGCGGCCCGGAACGGCACCTCGGCGAAGTCGGCCTCGTGCCGGTGGCGACGGCGGGTCCGCGCGACGCGGTGCCAGCGGCGGCCGGGGCGGCCACGACGACGGGGACGGCCACGGCGGGGACGGCCGGCGCCGGGGCGACCGGAACGACCGGTCCCGGCGCCGGGTCGGGGCGGCTCCTGCTGCTGCTCGCGCTCGGCGAGGAGCAGCCCGATCTGGCCGCACTGCGGCCCTACCTCACCGACCCGGACCCGGCGGTGCGGGCCGCGGCCGTGACCACGCTCGCCGAGACCCTGCCGGCCGGGGCGGGGCCGGCGCTCGCGGAGCGGCTCGCCGACGCGGCGCCACAGGTCCGCTCGGCCGCCGCCTCCTCCCTGCGCGAGCTGCTCGAAGTGCTCCCGGGCGAAGCAGAGTTCGGCGCCGGGCTGCGGGCGGCACTGGACGTCGCCGACCCGGCCGTCCGTACGGCGGCGCTCGAAGCGCTGCGCGTGCTCCGGCTGGGGGACGCCGGCCTGTACGCCCGTTCGCTCACCGACCCCGAGGCGGGCGTCCGGATCCAGGCGGTCCGCGCCCTGGTCTCCGTGGACGCCGTCGAGGCGCTCGGCACGGCCGCCGCCGACCCGGCCCGGGAGGTACGGGTCGCGGTCGCCAAGGGCCTCGCGGCGGTGCGCACGCCCGCGCCGGAACCGCTGGAACCGCTGCTGGAGGACGCCGACCCGCTGGTCCGGGGCGCGGCGCTGGCGGCACTGGCCACGACCGGCTGCCCCGCCGGCTACGCCGAACGGGTGGTGGGCGCGGTGCTCGGCGACCCGGCCTGGCAGGTGCGGGCGGGGGCCGCGGCGGCCCTGTCCGCGGCGGCGGCCGGGCCCGCCGTCCCGGCCCTGGCGAAGGCGCTGGCCGACCCGAACGCCGATGTCCGCAAGGCCGCCGTGCTGGCCCTCCTGAAGCACCCCTCCGACGCCTCCGCCCGCGCGGCCCTCGCCACCGCCACCGCCGACCCCGACGCGGACGTCCGCGCCTACGCGGCCCGCGGCGCCCGCTGACGGCACGGTCGGGCAACCTCACCCGGCACCTCCCGGGCACCTCCGCCGAAGGCGCGGGTGCCCTCGGGCCGGGCGGGCGGGGTCATCCGGACGGACCGTTCGCGTGGCGGGGTGGCGCCACCCTTGCGCATGCTGCTCGGACAGCCGGAAGTCCCCGCCGCGCAGGAGGCCCCGCCATGCTCGTGACCGCCCGCACCGTGGCCCTCGCCGCCGCGGCCGTGGCCCTGTCCCTCGCCCCGGCCCTCTCCCCCGGCCTGGTCACCACCGCGCAGGCCGTGGACGGTCCCGCCCCCGACCCGCTCGACGCGCAGGCGATCCGCGACATGGCCACGGCCCTCGCGGTCACCGCCAAGTACGTGGACGAGGACCAGGCACTCAAGGACGGCTACGTCCGCCACGGCAAGTGCCTGCTCAACCCGTTCGGCCCCGGTGCGATGGGCTACCACTACGTCAGGGACGCCTACTGGGGCTCGACCGACCCGAGCAAGCCGACCGCGCTGGTCTACAGCCCGGAGACGGACAAGAACGGCAAGCACCGGCTGTACGCCGTGGAGTGGATGGTCTCCGACAAGGACCAGGACCTGACGACCACCGAGGACCGCCCGTCCATGTTCGGCCTGCCCTTCGACGGGCCCATGCCGGGCCACTGGGAGGGCATGCCCAGGCACTACGACCTGCACATGTGGGCCTACAAGAAGAACCCCGCCGGCCGGTTCCACAACTGGAACCCCTCCGTCACCTGCCCCGGCGCCACGCCTTCGACCCCCGCCTCCGCCTCCACCTCCACTTCCAACCCCACCCCCGCACATCAGCACCCGTAGGAGCCAGTGGAATGTCCGTGCGCACCCTCGCACCCGTGCTGGCCGCGGTCACCGCGGCCCTGACCCTCCTGCCCGCCCCGGCGCGGGCGACCGCAGACCCGGACCCGGTGCGCGAGGCGCGAGAGCTCTCGGCGGCCGCGAAGTCCACGGCGAAGTACGCAAACGAGGCCCTGGCGATCAAGGACGGCTGGATCCGCACGGACGAGTGTGCCTCCGACCCGAAGTCCGGCGGCATCGGCTACCACTACGTCAATCCGAAGTACGTCGGCTCGGTCGACCCGAACACGCCCGCCACCCTGGTCTACGCGGACGGCCCCAAGGGGCGCGAACTGGTCGCCGCGGAGTGGGTGGTCAACGACGGCGACGGCACGCTGGAGACCACCGACGACCGGCCCTACCTGTTCGGCATGCCCTTCGACGGGCCCATGCCCGGCCATGTCTTCGGCCAGCCCCACCACTACGAGCTCCACGTGTGGCTGTTCAGGAACAATCCGCGGGGCAAGTTCGCCGTCCACAACCCGAACGTGACGTGCCCCGTGGCGGCCTCGCCGGCACGGTGAAGGCCCCCTGCACGCGGCCGGGCCCGGCTCCCCCGTTCGGGGAGCCGGGCCCGGCCGTACGGACCCCGGCCGCGGTCAGCGGACGAAGGTGCTCGCCGATCCCGCCAGGTCCAGGAAGTACTGCGGGGCCACACCCAGCACCAGGGTCACCGCCACGCCCACCGCGATGGTGGTCATGGTCAGCGGCGAGGGCACCGCGACCGTCGGGCCGTCCGCCTTCGGCTCGCTGAAGAACATCAGCACGATCACCCGGATGTAGAAGAACGCGGCGATCGCCGAGGAGATCACACCGACCACGACCAGTGCGCCCGCGCCGCCTTCCGCCGCCGCGCTGAACACCGCGAACTTCCCGCTGAAGCCGGACGTCAGCGGGATGCCGGCGAAGGCCAGCAGGAAGACGGCGAAGACCGCGGCCGTGAGCGGGGAGCGCCGGCCCAGACCGGCCCACTTGGACAGGTGGGTGGCCTCGCCGCCCGCGTCGCGCACCAGGGTGACCACCGCGAACGCGCCGATCGTCACGAACGAGTACGCGCCCAGGTAGAACAGCACCGCGGAGACGCCCTGCTCCGAGGTGGCGATCACACCGGCCAGGATGAAGCCGGCGTGCGCGATCGAGGAGTAGGCCAGGAGCCGCTTCACATCGGTCTGGGTGACCGCGATGACCGCGCCCGCCAGCATGGTCACGATCGCCACGCCCCACATGACCGGCCGCCAGTCCCAGCGCAGGCCGGGCAGGACCACGTAGAGCAGCCGGAGCAGCGCGCCGAACGCCGCCACCTTCGTCGCCGCGGCCATGAAGCCGGTCACCGGGGTGGGGGCGCCCTGGTAGACGTCCGGGGTCCACATGTGGAACGGCACCGCGCCGACCTTGAAGAGCAGGCCCATCAGGATCAGCGCGCCGCCGATCAGCAGCAGCACGTCGTTGCCCATGGTGGTGGCCAGCGCCGGGTCGATCCGGGTGACCGTGCCGTCCACGACGTCCGCGATCTGCGCGTACGAGACGGAGCCCGCGTAGCCGTAGATCAGGGCGATGCCGAACAGCAGGAAGGCGGAGGAGAAGGCGCCCAGCAGGAAGTACTTCACCGCGGCCTCCTGCGACATCAGCCGCTGGCGGCGGGCGACGGCGCAGAGCAGGTACAGCGGGAGGGAGAAGACCTCCAGGGCGATGAACAGGGTCAGCAGGTCGTTGGCCGCCGGGAACATCAGCATGCCGGAGATCGCGAACAGCGCGAGCGGGAACACCTCGGTGGTGGTGAAGCCCGCCTTGACGGCGGCCTTCTCGCTGTCGCTGCCCGGAACGGAGGCCGCCTGCGCGGCGAAGGAGTCGACCCGGTTGCCGTGCGCCTTCGGGTCGAGGCGCCGCTCGGCGAAGGTGAAGACGGCGATGACCGAGGCCAGCAGGATGGTGCCCTGCAGGAACAGGGCGGGCCCGTCCACGGCGATCGCGCCCATGGCGGCGACCTGCGCCTTGGTCGTGCCGTACCCGCCGGCGGCCAGTGCCACCACGGCCGCGAAGGCCGAGGCGAGCGCGGCCACCGAGAGGAACACCTGCGCGTAGTAGCGGGACTTTCGCGGTACGAATGCCTCCACGAGCACGCCGAGGATGGCCGCGCCCACCACGATCAGCGTGGGCGCCAGCTGCGCGTACTCGATGTGCGGGGCCGGGATCCGGTCCACCGCGTCGGCGCTCAGAGTGATCACTTCGCCGCCTCCACCTCGGGACGGGGATCCGTCTGCTTCACGTCGGACATGGTGTGCTGCACCGCCGGGTTGACGATCTCGGTCAGCGGCTTCGGGTAGACGCCCAGGAAGATCAGCACCGCGATCAGCGGGGCCACCACCAGGACTTCCCGCAGGCGCAGGTCGGGCATGGCCCGGACCTCCTCGCGCACCGGCCCGGTCATGGTGCGCTGGTACAGCACCAGGGTGTAGAGAGCCGCCAGCACGATGCCGAGGGTGGCGATGATGCCGACGGCCGGGTAGCGGGCGAAGGTGCCGACCAGGACCAGGAACTCACTGACGAACGGGGCGAGTCCGGGCAGCGAGAGGGTGGCGAGACCACCGATCAGGAAGGTGCCGGCGAGCACCGGGGCCACCTTCTGCACGCCGCCGTAGTCGGCGATGAGCCGGGAGCCGCGGCGCGAGATCAGGAAGCCGGCCACCAGCATCAGCGCCGCCGTCGACAGGCCGTGGTTGACCATGTAGAGGGTGGCGCCGGACTGGCCCTGGGTGGTCATCGCGAAGATGCCCAGGATGATGAAGCCGAAGTGCGAGATCGAGGCGTAGGCGACCAGCCGCTTGATGTCCCGCTGTCCGACCGCGAGCAGCGCCCCGTAGACGATGCTGATCAGGGCGAGGACCAGGACCACCGGGGTGGCCCACTTGCTGGCGTCGGGGAACAGGCCGAGGCAGAAGCGGAGCATCGCGAAGGTGCCGACCTTGTCGACCACCGCGGTGATCAGGACGGCGACCGGGGCGGTGGACTCGCCCATCGCGTTCGGCAGCCAGGTGTGCAGCGGCCACAGCGGGGCCTTCACCGCGAAGGCGAAGAAGAAGCCGAGGAACAGCAGCCGCTCGGTGTTGGTGGCCATGTCCAGCTTGCCCGCGGCGCGCAGGTCGGCAATCTCCGTCAGGGAGAAGCTGCCCGCGACCACGTACAGCCCGATCACGGCGGCCAGCATGATCAGGCCACCGGCCAGGTTGTAGAGGAGGAACTTGACCGCCGCGTACGAGCGCTGGGCGGCCGCGTTCTCGTCCGAACCCGAGTGGGCCCGGTCCCCGAAGCCGCCGATGAGGAAGTACATCGGGATGAGCATGGCTTCGAAGAAGACGTAGAAGAGGAAGACGTCGGTGGCGGCGAAGGAGATGATCACCATCGCCTCGACCATCAGGATCAGGGCGAAGAAGCCCTGGGTGGGACGCCACCGCTTGGAGGAGGTCTCCAGGGGGTCGGCGTCGTGCCAGCCGGCCGCGATGATGAAGGGCATCAGCAGCGCGGTGAGCCCGATCAGCGCCACCCCGATGCCGTCCACGCCCAGCTCGTAGCTGACCCCGAAGTCCGGGATCCAGGGGTGGGATTCGGTGAGCTGGTAGCGGGCGCCGCCCGGCTCGAACCGGACCGCGACGACCGCGGCCAGCACCAGCGTCGCCAGGGAGACGAGCAGCGCGAGCCACTTGGCGGCGGTCCGGCGGGCGGCCGGGACGGCCGCCGTGAGGATCGCGCCGACCGCGGGTGTCGCCGCCGTCACCGTCAGAAGCGGGAAGTTCATGTCACACCGCCCTCATCAGCAGGGTCGCGGCGATGAGGACCGCCGTCCCCCCGAACATCGACACCGCGTACGAGCGGGCGTAGCCGTTCTGCAGCTTGCGCAGCCGGCCCGAGAGCCCGCCGACGGAGGCGGCCGTGCCGTTGACCACCCCGTCGACCAGGCTGTGGTCGACGTACACGAGCGAGCGGGTCAGGTGCTCGCCGCCGCGCACCAGCACGACGTGGTTGAAGTCGTCCTGGTACAGGTCCTTGCGGGCCGCCCGGGTGGCCCAGCTGCCGCGGGGGGCGGTGACCGGGACGGGCTTGCGGCCGTACTGCGCGTACGCCAGGCCCACGCCGATGATCAGGGCGACCACGGTGAGGCCGGTGATGGCCGCGGCGCCGATCGGCGGGTGGCCGTGCTCGAAGGAGGTGACCGGCTCCAGCCAGGTCACGAAGGAGTCGTGGAAGCTGAACAGGGCGCCGGCGAACACCGAGCCGAAGGCCAGCACGACCATCGGCAGGGTCATGCTCTTCGGGGACTCGTGCGGGTGCGGCTGGTGGCCGTGTTCGTCGGACTGCCAGCGCTTCTCACCGAAGAAGGTCATCAGCATGACGCGGGTCATGTAGAACGCGGTGACGGCCGCGCCCAGCAGGGCCACCCCGCCGAGGATCCAGCCCTCGGTGCCGCCCTTGGCGAAGGCCGCCTCGATGATCTTGTCCTTGGACCAGAAGCCGGACAGGCCCGGGAAGCCGATGATGGCCAGGTAGCCCAGCCCGAAGGTCACGAAGGTGACCGGCATGTACTTCCGCAGGCCGCCGTACTTGCGCATGTCGACCTCGTCGTTCATGCCGTGCATGACGGAGCCGGCGCCGAGGAAGAGCCCAGCCTTGAAGAAGCCGTGGGTCACCAGGTGCATGATCGCGAAGGCGTAGCCGATCGGGCCGAGGCCGGCGGCCAGCACCATGTAGCCGATCTGCGACATCGTCGAACCGGCCAGCGCCTTCTTGATGTCGTCCTTCGCGCAACCGACGATCGCACCGAAGAGCAGCGTGACCGCACCGACGATCGTGACGACCAGCTGCGCGTCCGGCGAGCCGTTGAAGATGGCGCCGGACCGGACGATCAGGTAGACGCCGGCGGTGACCATGGTCGCCGCGTGGATCAGGGCCGAGACCGGGGTCGGGCCCTCCATCGCGTCACCGAGCCAGGACTGCAGCGGCACCTGGGCCGACTTGCCGCAGGCGGCCAGCAGCAGCATCAGCGCGATCGCGGTCAGCTTGCCCTCGGACGCCTCGCCCGCCGAGTCCAGCACCGGCCCGAAGGCGAAGGTCCCGAAGGTGGTGAACATCAGCATGATCGCGATGGACAGGCCCATGTCGCCGACCCGGTTGACCAGGAAGGCCTTCTTGGCCGCGGTCGCCGCGCTGGGCTTGTGCTGCCAGAAGCCGATGAGCAGGTACGAGGCGAGGCCCACGCCCTCCCAGCCGACGTACAGCAGCAGGTAGTTGTCGGCGAGGACCAGCAGCAGCATCGCCGCGAGGAACAGGTTCAGATAGCCGAAGAAGCGGCGGCGGCGCTCGTCGTGCTCCATGTACCCGACCGAGTACAGGTGGATGAGCGTGCCCACGCCCGTGATCAGCAGGACGAAGGTCATGGACAGCTGGTCCAGCTGGAAGGCGACGTCCGCCTGGAAGCTGCCGACCGGGATCCAGCTGTACAGGAACTGGTGCATGGCGCGGTCGTCCGCGTCGCGCCCCAGCATGTCGGCGAACAGGGCCACGCCGATGCCGAAGGAGGCGGCGGCGAGCAGGGTGCCGAGCCAGTGCCCGACGGCGTCGAGGCGCCGGCCGCCGCACAGCAGCAGCACCGCCCCGAGCAGGGGCGCCGCCACGAGCAGCGCAATCAGATTCTCCACGGTGTGCGCCCCTTACAGCTTCATCAGGCTGGCGTCGTCGACCGAGGCCGAATGACGGGTACGGAACAGCGACACGATGATCGCCAGACCGACCACGACCTCCGCGGCGGCGACGACCATCGTGAAGAACGCGATGACCTGGCCGTCGAGGTTGCCGTGCATCCGGGAGAAGGTGACGAACGCGAGGTTGCAGGCGTTGAGCATCAGCTCGATGCACATGAACAGCACGATCGCGTTCCGCCGGATCAGCACGCCGGTCGCGCCGATGGTGAACAGCAGCGCCGACAGGTACAGGTAGTTGACCGGATTCACTTGGCGGCCTCCTCGTGCGCATCGCGCCCGAGGCGCTCGGCCGCGCGCTGCTCCAGTGCCTTGAGGTCCTCCAGCGCCCGGGCGGAGACGTCCCGCACCTGGCCCCGGTCCTGCAGCGTCTTGCTGACCGTCAGCTCGGACGGGGTGCCGTCCGGCAGCAGGCCGGGTACGTCGACCGCGTTGTGCCGGGCGTACACGCCGGGCGCGGGCAGCGGCGGGACCTGGACCCCTTCGCGCACGCGGCGCTCGGCCATCTCCCGCTGGGTCGCGGGCCGTTCGGTGCGCTCGCGGTGGGTCAGCACCATCGCGCCGACCGCGGCGGTGATCAGCAGTGCGCCGGTGATCTCGAAGGCGAACACGTACTTGGTGAAGATGAGCTCGGCCAGGCCCTCCACGTGGCCCGCCGAGTTGACCCGGCCGAGCCCGTTGAAATCGGTGAGCCCGGCGTGGCCGATGCCGGCGACCAGCAGGATGCCGAAGCCGAGTCCGCACAGCAGGGCCAGCCAGCGCTGGCCCTTGATGGTCTCCTTGAGGGAGTCCGCGGCGGTGACACCGACCAGCATGACCACGAAGAGGAAGAGCATCATGATCGCGCCGGTGTAGACGATCACCTGGACCACGCCGAGGAAGTAGGCCCCGTTGGCCAGGTAGAACACCGCGAGGATGATCATCGTCCCGGCCAGGCACAGCGCGCTGTGCACGGCCTTCTTCATCAGGATCGTGCACAGCGCGCCGATCACGGCGACCGTGCCGAGCACCCAGAACTGGACGGCCTCGCCGGTGGAGGCCGCTTCGGCGAGCGCGCTCATGCCCCGACCTCCTCGTCCGCGGGGTCCTGGTCCTTCGAGGCGGCGTCCTGGCGCTCGGTGCCGGGGGCGGCGCCCGTCACCAGGCCGCGGTAGTAGTCCCCCTCGTCCGTCCCCGGGTACATGGCGTGCGGCGCCTCGACCATGCCCTCGGTCAGCCCGGCCAGCAGCTGCTCCTTGGTGTAGATCAGCGACTCGCGGCTGGCGTCGGCCAGTTCGAACTCGTTGGTCATGGTGAGCGCCCGGGTCGGACAGGCCTCCACGCAGAGCCCGCACAGGATGCAGCGGGCGTAGTTGATCTGGTAGACCCGCCCGTACCGCTCGCCCGGGGAGTAGCGCTCCTCCTCCGTGTTGTCCGCGCCCTCCACGTAGATCGCGTCGGCGGGACAGGCCCAGGCGCACAGCTCGCAGCCCACGCACTTCTCCAGCCCGTCCGGGTGGCGGTTGAGCTGGTGCCGCCCGTGGAAGCGCGGTGCGGTGGTCTTCGGCTGCTCCGGGTACTGCTCGGTGAGCCGCTTCTTGAACATGGCCTTGAAGGTCACGCCGAAGCCGGCCACCGGGTTCTGCCACTTCTCGTCAGACATTCTCAGCACCCTCCTCTCGGTCACTGTCAGTATTCGACCCGCCACTGACAATCAGCTCCCGCTCCCCGCGGGGCCGCCTGCGCGGCACGGACTCCGGCCGCTGGCCGGGCTTCGGCGGCACCGGGAACCCGCCCGCCATCGGGTCGAAGGGCTCCTCCGCCCGGGGAGCGGCGACCGCCTGCGCCTTCGCCTTCCGGTCCCGGAACACGTCCACGACCAGGGAGAGCAGCAGGACCGCGAACACGCCCCCGCCGACGTACAGGACGATCTCGCCGAAGTCGTACGCCTCGTTGCGCAGGGCGCGGACGGTGGCGACGAGCATCAGCCAGACCACGGAGACGGGGATGAGGACCTTCCAGCCGAGCTTCATCAGCTGGTCGTAGCGGACCCGGGGCAGGGTGCCGCGCAGCCAGATGAAGAAGAAGAGCAGCAGCTGCACCTTGACGACGAACCACAGGAGCGGCCACCAGCCGTGGTTGGCGCCCTCCCAGAAGGTGCTGATCGGCCAGGGGGCGCGCCAGCCGCCGAGGAAGAGGGTGACCGAGACCGCCGAGACGGTGACCATGTTGACGTACTCCGCCAGCATGAACATCGCGAACTTGATCGACGAGTACTCGGTGTTGAAGCCGCCGACCAGGTCGCCCTCGGACTCCGGCATGTCGAACGGGGCCCGGTTCGTCTCGCCGACCATCGTGACGACGTAGATGATGAAGGACACCGGCAGCAGGACGATGAACCAGCGGTCCTGCTGCGCCTCGACGATCGCCGAGGTCGACATCGATCCCGAGTAGAGGAACACCGAGGCGAAGGCCGCACCCATCGCGATCTCGTACGAGATCATCTGCGCGCAGGAGCGCAGGCCGCCGAGCAGCGGGTAGGTCGAGCCGGAGGACCAGCCCGCCAGGACGATGCCGTAGATGCCGACGGAGGCGACCGCGAGGACGTACAGCATCGCGATCGGCAGGTCGGTGAGCTGCATCGAGGTGCGCTGGCCGAAGATGGAGACCTGGTCGTCGGCCGGCCCGAAGGGGATCACCGCGATGGCCATGAAGGCCGGGATCGCCGCGATGATCGGGGCCAGCACGTAGACGACCTTGTCGGCCCGCTTGACGATGATGTCTTCCTTCAGCATCAGCTTGATGCCGTCGGCGAGGGACTGGAGCATGCCCCAGGGGCCGTGCCGGTTGGGCCCGATGCGCAGCTGCATCCAGGCCACCACCTTGCGCTCCCACACGATCGAGAACAGCACGGTGACCATCAGGAAGGCGAAGCAGAACACCGCCTTGATGACGACCAGCCACCAGGGG
The DNA here is from genome assembly GCF_040684755.1 of Streptomyces sp. NPDC089799. Lineage (NCBI taxonomy): Bacteria > Bacillati > Actinomycetota > Actinomycetes > Kitasatosporales > Streptomycetaceae > Streptomyces > Streptomyces sp. NPDC089799. The sequence continues at coordinate 92,861 of NZ_JBFBGR010000006.1, forward strand.
TCGCGGCCGAAGAGCGAAAGGTCCTCGGCGGCGAGTACTACCGCGTTCACGCGCCCACCTCCGCAGTGGTGTCGCCGGACGGGGCCGGACCGGCCGCGCCGATCCGGACGAGGGTGCCCGGGCGGGTGCCCAGGTCCGCGAGGACCCCGCCTCCGCGCGAATTCAGCGGGAGCCAGACCACCCGGTCCGGCATCTCGGTGACCCGCAGCGGGAGTGCGACGGTGCCGGCCGGGCCGGTCACCGCCAGGACGTCACCGTCCTTGACGCCGGTCTCGGCGGCGGTGGCCGCCGACAGCCGGGCGCTCGCCTCGTGCCGGGTGCCGGCCAGGGCGTCGTCGCCCTGCTGCAGCAGCCCCCGGTCGAGCAGCAGCCGGTGTCCGGCCAGGACCGCCTCGCCCGCGCCGGGGCGGGGCAGCGGCTCGGTGCCGGCCGGCTGTGCGCCGGCCCGCCCGCCGGTCCACGGGCCGAGCCGGTCGTACTCCCGGCGCAGCGCGTGGACGTCCGGCAGGCCCAGCGGCCGGCCGGCCTCGTCGGCCAGCATGTGCAGCACCCGGGAGTCGGCGGGGGCGAGCCGCCGGGTCATCTGGTCGGGCTTCAGCGCCGCCTCGAACGGGCGGATCCGGCCCTCCCAGTTCACGAACGCGCCGCTCTTCTCGGCCACCGCGGCGACCGGGAACACCACGTCGGCGTGTTCGGTGACCTCGCCCGGCCGCAGCTCCAGCGAGACCACGAAGGCCTCGGCCAGCGCCTGCCGGGCGCGCGCCGGGTCCGGCAGGTCCGCCGGTTCGACACCGCCGACCAGCAGGGCGCCGAGCTCTCCGGTGGCGGCGGCCTCCACGATCTGGCCGGTGTCGCGGCCGTACCGGTGCGGCAGCTCGTCCAGGCCCCAGACCCGCGCGACCTCCTCGCGGGCCCGCGGGTCGGTGGCAGGCCGGGCCCCCGGCAGCAGCGAGGGCAGCGCACCCGCCTCGATCGCGGCCCGCTCGCCGGCCCGCCGCGGGATCCACACCAGGTGGGCCCCGGTCGCGCCGGCCGCCCGTACGGCGGCGGTCAGCGCCCCGGGCACGCCCGCCAGGCGCTCTCCCACGACGATGACGGCACCGGGCTGCCGCAGGGCCTCGGCGGCCTCGTGGCCGCCCTCCTCCAGCCCGGTGCGGGAGGCCAGCGCGTCCAGCCACTCCGGTTCGGTGCCGGGAGCGGCGGCCAGCAGGGTGCCGCCGGCCTTGGTCAGGCCGCGGGTCTCGAACGGCGCCAGCGCGAAGGTCCGCTGCTTGCGCTTGCGGTGCGCCTTGCGCAGCCGCAGGAAGACGCCGGGCGCCTCCTCCTCGGACTCGATGCCGGCCAGGAGCACCGCCGGGGCCGCCTCCAGCGAAGCGTGCGTGACCCCCTCGCCGGACAGCCCGACCCCGGTGCCCGCGACCTGTGCGGCCAGGAAGTCGGCCTCCTCGGCACTGTGCACCCGGGCCCGGAAGTCGATGTCGTTGGTGTCCAGCACCACCCGGGCGAACTTGGCGTAGGCGTACGCGTCCTCGACGGTGAGCCGGCCTCCGGTGAGGACGCCCGTCCGGCCGCGCGCCGCCGCGAGTCCGCGGGCCGCCGCGGCCAGCGCCTCCGGCCAGCTCGCCTCCACCAGGGCGCCCGTGGCCGCGTCCCGGACCAGCGGGGTGGTCAGCCGGTCCGGCCGCTGCGCGTACCGGAAGGCGAACCGGCCCTTGTCGCAGATCCACTCCTCGTTGACCTCGGGGTCGTTCTGCGCGAGCCGGCGCATCACCTTGCCGCGCCGGTGGTCGGTACGGGTGGCGCAGCCGCCCGCGCAGTGCTCGCACACGCTCGGCGAGGACACCAGGTCGAAGGGGCGGGACCGGAACCGGTAGGCGGCCGAGGTGAGCGCGCCGACCGGGCAGATCTGGATGGTGTTGCCGGAGAAGTACGACTCGAACGGGTCGCCCTCGCCGGTGCCGACCTGCTGCAGCGCACCGCGCTCCACCAGCTCGATCATCGGGTCGCCGGCCACCTGGTTGGAGAAGCGGGTGCAGCGCGCGCACAGCACGCACCGCTCCCGGTCCAGCAGCACCTGCGTGGAGATCGGTACGGGCTTCTCGTAGGTCCGCTTCTTCCCCTCGAAGCGGGACTCGGAGTTGCCGTGCGACAGGGCCTGGTTCTGCAGCGGGCACTCGCCGCCCTTGTCGCAGACCGGGCAGTCCAGCGGGTGGTTGATCAGCAGCAGCTCCATCACGCCGCGCTGCGCCTTGTCCGCGGCCGGCGAGGTCAGCTGGGTGCGGACCACCATGCCGTCGGTGCAGGTGATCGTGCAGGAGGCCATCGGCTTGCGCTGGCCCTCGACCTCGACCATGCACTGGCGGCAGGCGCCGACCGGGTCGAGGAGCGGGTGGTCGCAGAAGCGCGGGATCTCGACGCCGATCTGCTCGGCGGCCCGGATGACGAGGGTCCCCTTGGGGACGGACAGCTCGACCCCGTCGATGGTCACGGAGACCAGGTCCTCTGCCGGGGCGGTCATGCGGTCACCTCCGTGTCGGCCCACAGGGTCGACTTCTTGGGGTCGAAGGGGCAGCCCTTGCCCGTGATGTGCTGCTCGTACTCCTCGCGGAAGTACTTCAGCGAGGAGAAGATCGGGCTGGCCGCGCCGTCGCCGAGTGCGCAGAACGACTTGCCGTTGATGTTGTCCGCGATGTCGTTCAGCTTGTCGAGGTCGGACATCACGCCGTTGCCGGCCTCGATATCGCGCAGCAACTGGACCAGCCAGTAGGTGCCTTCGCGGCAGGGCGTGCACTTGCCGCAGGACTCGTGGGCGTAGAACTCGGTCCACCGGGTCACGGCCCGCACCACGCAGGTGGTCTCGTCGAAGCACTGCAGGGCCTTGGTGCCGAGCATCGAGCCGGCCGCTCCGACGCCCTCGTAGTCCAGCGGGACGTCGAGGTGCTCGTCGGTGAACATCGGGGTGGAGGAGCCGCCCGGGGTCCAGAACTTCAGCCGGTGGCCGGGCCGCATGCCGCCGCTCATGTCGAGCAGCTGGCGCAGGGTGATGCCGAGCGGGGCCTCGAACTGGCCGGGGTTGGCGACGTGCCCGGAGAGCGAGTACAGGGTGAAGCCCGGGGACTTCTCCGTGCCCATCGCCTTGAACCAGTCCTTGCCCCGGTTCAGGATCGCGGGAACCGAGGCGATCGACTCGACGTTGTTCACCACGGTGGGGCAGGCGTAGAGGCCCTCCACCGCGGGGAAGGGGGGACGCAGCCGGGGCTGTCCGCGCCGGCCTTCGAGGGAGTCGAGGAGGGCGGTCTCCTCGCCGCAGATGTACGCGCCGGCGCCGGCGTGCACGGTGAGTTCGAGGTTGAGACCGCTGCCCAGGACGTTTTCTCCCAGGTAGCCGGCGGCGTACGCCTCGCGCACGGCTTCGTGCAGCCTGCGCAGGACGGGGACGACCTCGCCGCGCAGGTAGATGAAGGCGTGCTCGGAGCGGATCGCGTAGCAGGCGATGACCATTCCCTCGATGAGGGAGTGCGGGTTGGCGAAGAGGAGGGGGATGTCCTTGCAGGTCCCGGGCTCGGATTCGTCGGCGTTGACCACGAGGTAGTGCGGCTTGCCGTCGCCCTGCGGGATGAACTGCCACTTCATGCCGGTGGGGAAGCCTGCGCCGCCGCGGCCGCGCAGACCCGAGTCCTTCACGTACGCGATGACCTCGTCGGGGGTCATCGCCAGTGCCTTGCGCAGTCCCTGGTAGCCCTCGTGCCGCCGGTAGGTCTCCAGCGTCCACGACTCGGGCTCGTCCCAGAACGCCGAGAGCACCGGGGCGAGGAGCTTCTCCGGCGAGGTCCCTCCCCCGGCCTCCGGCTGGGAGGTGCCTCCATGACTTTCCTTGGCCGACACGCTCATCACTCCCCTCCCTCGGCCTTGGCTTCGCCGCGCGGGTGCACGATCGGCGCGTGCGGGGTGTGGCCGCGGGCGATCCGCAGGCCGACCAGGGAGGCGGGGCCCGCCCCGCCGGTCGCCTCGACCGCGCCCTCGCGCTCGTCGGGGAAGCCGGCCAGGATCCGGGCGGTCTCCTTGTACGTGCACAGGGGGGCGCCCCGGGTCGGTTCGACCGGGCGGCCCGCGCGCAGGTCGTCGACCAGGGCCTTCGCGGACTCGGGGGTCTGGTTGTCAAAGAACTCCCAGTTGACCATCACCACGGGCGCGAAGTCGCAGGCCGCGTTGCACTCGATGTGTTCGAGGGTGACCTTGCCGTCCCCGGTCGTCTCGTCGTTGCCGACGCCGAGGTGCTCCTTGAGCTCCTCGAAGATGGCGTCGCCGCCCATGACCGCGCACAGGGTGTTGGTGCAGACGCCGACCTGGTACTCGCCGGACGGCTTGCGCCGGTACATCGTGTAGAAGGTGGCGACCGCGGTGACCTCGGCGGTGGTCAGGCCCAGCACCTCGGCGCAGAACCGGATGCCGGTGCGGGAGACGAAGCCCTCCTCCGACTGCACCAGGTGCAGCAGCGGCAGCAGGGCGGACCGGCTGCCGGGGTAGCGGGCCACGACCTCCTGCGCATCCGCTTCGAGCCGGGCGCGTACGTCCGCCGGGAAGTCCGGGGCCGGGAGCTGCGGCATGCCGAGCGAAACGTCTGTCATCGGTCGACACCTCCCATCACGGGGTCGATGGAGGCGACGGCGACGATGACGTCGGCGACCTGGCCGCCCTCGCACATCGCGGCCATGGCCTGCAGGTTGGTGAAGGACGGGTCGCGGAAGTGGACCCGGTAGGGGCGGGTGCCGCCGTCGGAGACCGCGTGGACGCCGAGCTCGCCCTTGGGGGACTCGACGGCCGTGTACACCTGGCCGGGCGGGACCCGGAAGCCCTCGGTCACCAGCTTGAAGTGGTGGATGAGGGCCTCCATGGAGGTGCCCATGATGTTCTTGATGTGGTCGAGCGAGTTGCCGAGGCCGTCGGGGCCGAGGGCGAGCTGGGCCGGCCAGGCGATCTTCTTGTCGGCGACCATGACCGGGCCGGGCTCCAGCCGGTCCAGGCACTGCTCGACGATCCGCAGCGACTGCCGCATCTCCTCCAGGCGGATCAGGAAGCGCCCGTAGGAGTCGCAGGTCTCGGTGGTCGGCACGTCGAACTCGTAGTCCTCGTAGCCGCAGTACGGGTCGGACTTGCGCAGGTCGTGCGGGAGTCCGGCGGAGCGCAGGATCGGCCCGGTCGCGCCCAGCGCCATGCAGCCGGCCAGGTCGAGGTAGCCGACGTCCTGCATGCGGGCCTTGAAGATCGGGTTGCCGGTGGCGAGCTTGTCGTACTCCGGCAGGTTCTTCTTGAAGGTCTTCACGAAGTCGCGGAGCCGGTCCATGGCGCCCGGGGGCAGGTCCTGCGCCAGTCCGCCGGGCCGGATGAACGCGTGGTTCATGCGCAGGCCGGTGATCAGCTCGAAGACGTCGAGGATCAGCTCGCGGTCGCGGAAGCCGTAGATCATGATCGTGGTGGCGCCCAGCTCCATGCCGCCGGTGGCGATGCACACCAGGTGGGAGGAGATCCGGTTGAGCTCCATCAGCAGCACGCGGATGACCGAGGCCCGGTCGGGGATCTGGTCGGTGATGCCGAGCAGCTTCTCCACGGCCAGGCAGTACGCCGCCTCGTTGAAGAAGGGCGTCAGGTAGTCCATGCGCGTGACGAAGGTGGTGCCCTGCGTCCAGTTGCGGAATTCGAGGTTCTTCTCGATTCCGGTGTGCAGGTAACCGATTCCGCAGCGGGCCTCGGTGACCGTCTCGCCGTCGATCTCCAGGATCAGGCGGAGCACTCCATGGGTGGACGGGTGCTGCGGACCCATGTTGACGACGATGCGCTCGTCGTCCGCCTTGGCCGCGGACCGGGCGATCTCGTCCCAGTCACCGCCGGTCACCGTGTAGACGGTGCCCTCGGTGGTCTCCCGGCCTTCGGCCGTTGCTTCCGCGTGGTTCGGGGTGTGGGACATCAGCTGTACGACCTCCGCTGGTCGGGAGCCGGGATCTGGGCGCCCTTGTACTCGACGGGAATGCCGCCGAGCGGGTAGTCCTTGCGCTGCGGGAAGCCCTGCCAGTCGTCCGGCATCATGATCCGGGTGAGGGCCGGGTGCCCGTCGAAGACCAGGCCGAAGAAGTCGTACGCCTCGCGCTCGTGCCAGTCGTTGGTCGGGTACACGGGGACGAGCGACGGGAGGTGCGGGTCGGCGTCCGGCACCGCGACCTCCAGCCGGATCAGCCGGCCGTGGGTGAGCGAGCGCAGGTGGTAGACGGCGTGCAGCTCGCGGCCCTTGTCCTCGGGGTAGTGGACGCCGGAGACCCCCGTACAGAGCTCGAAGCGCAGGGCGGGGTCGTCGCGCAGGGTGCGGGCGACGCGTGCCAGGTGCTCGCGGGCGATGTGGAAGGTGACCTCGCCGCGGTCGACGACCGTCTTCTCGATCGCGTTGGCGGGGACCAGGTCCTGTTCCTCCAGGGCTCCTTCGAGTTCGTCGGCGACCTCGTCGAAGTAGGAGCCGTACGGCCGCGTGGAGGGGCCGGGCATCCGCACGGAGCGGACGAGGCCGCCGTATCCGGAGGTGTCGCCGCCGTTGCGGGCGCCGAACATGCCGCGCTGGACGCGGATCTCCTCACCGTGGTCCCCGCGCTGGCCCGGCAGGTTCTGGGCGCTGAGGTCCTTCTCGGGATTGGGTTCGCGGGTCTCGCTCACCGGAGCAGCCCCTTCATCTCGATGGTGGGGAGTGCCTTGAGGGCCGCCTCCTCCGCCTCACGGGCCGCCTCTTCCCGGTTCACGCCGAGCTTGGAGGTCTGGATCTTCTGGTGGAGCTTGAGGATCGCGTCCATCAGCATCTCGGGCCGGGGCGGGCAGCCGGGCAGGTAGATGTCCACCGGGACGATGTGGTCGACGCCCTGGACGATCGCGTAGTTGTTGAACATCCCGCCCGAGGAGGCGCACACGCCCATGGAGATGACCCACTTGGGAGCGGGCATCTGGTCGTACACCTGGCGCAGCACCGGCGCCATCTTCTGGCTGACCCGGCCGGCCACGATCATCAGGTCGGCCTGGCGCGGCGAGCCGCGGAAGACCTCCATGCCGAACCGGGCCAGGTCGTAGCGGCCCGCCCCGGTCGTCATCATCTCGATGGCGCAGCACGCCAGGCCGAAGGTGGCGGGGAAGACGGACGCCTTGCGCACCCAGCCCGCGGCCTGTTCGACGGTGGTCAGCAGGAAGCCGCTCGGCAGCTTCTCTTCCAGTCCCATGGAAAATTCAGCCCCTCAGTCCCATTCCAGGCCGCCCCGCCGCCAGACGTACGCGTAGGCGACGAAGACGGTGAGCACGAAGAGCAGCATCTCGACGAGCCCGAAGATCCCCAGGGCGTCGAAGGTGACGGCCCAGGGGTAGAGGAAGACGATCTCGATGTCGAAGACGATGAAGAGCATCGCCGTCAGGTAGTACTTGATGGGAAAGCGACCGCCGCCTGCCGGCAGCGGAGTCGGCTCGATGCCGCACTCGTACGCCTCGAGCTTCGCCCGGTTGTACCGCTTCGGGCCGATCAGCGTGGCCATGACCACGGAGAAGATCGCAAACCCTGCGCCCAGTGCGCCGAGCACGAGGATGGGCGTGTAGGCATTCACGCTCCTCGCTCCTTCCAGTCGTCCTTGACCGTTGGACCGCTGTGCCCGGCGCGTGTGTCCCGCCTCGCGAAGATCGCGCACATGTGAGGCAGTTCACAAGCCGGACTGGTGCGCATCCTATGCCTGCCGCTCTGTGATCTGCGACACGGGTTGCAAGACCGAGTTTGTGATCTCCACCACCTGACGAACGATCATGAAGTCCGATGAGTGGTGATCTTCGTACGCGAAGCACCCACATGATCACCATAGGTGACATCGGGGTGCTTCATCGCAGGTGAAAGGGCTGTTGCACTATCAAAGAATGGTCCGTGCACGCAAATTGGCAGCGCGACCGGTGGCGTGATAAGGGAACTCGCATCCCCCGACAGGGGGAGGTGGACGGTACGGAAGTGGACGCGGGGGACGGACTCCGCGGGGGGCGCCGGCGCGTGCGTCCGTTCACGAGCCGGGGGCGCTCCGCGGTGCGCGCGGCCGCCTCCGGGCCCCGGTGGCCGAAATGACACTCAAGGCTCCACCCAACCGTGACCCCTCTGTGACCTGCATCACATGCACCGAGAGGCCCGGGAAAGAGGGCTTGGCCATCTGTGTGCATGGATGGTAGGCGATAGATCAAATAGGACAAATCAAGGAAACCCCTTGATCACAGCCTTATGAGTGCCTGTCCGATTCGTCCGTTACGGCGTCAATAAGGCGTCCGGAACGCTCGGTTCAGGCCGGTGACGGGCAACTGTGGCGCAGCCCACGTTTCTTGAAGGGACCCCTGGCGCCCTGATAGCGGTTGTACTCATGTCCCACACCGCTCACATACCCAGCCACCGGAAGCCCCGTCGCAGCGCCTCGAAGCTCGCGGTGCGCGCCGGAGTTGCCGGTGGCGTGCTCAGCACCCTGGCGATGGCCGGCACGGCGAGCGCGACGCCGGTCGAGCCCGCACCCGAGACCCTCGAAATGCCGGTCCTCGACCTGGACCTGGGCGCCGAGGTCGCTTCCGCCGTCACCGCCGCCGCCGACAACTCCCGCGCGGCCGCCGTCGAGGGCGAGCTGACCGCTCAGGAGGAGACCGCCCGCACCGGCGCGGCCGCCCAGGCGAAGAAGGCCAAGGAAGACGCCCAGAAGAAGGCCGACGCCGAGAAGAAGGCCAAGGCCGAGGCCGAGCGCAAGGCGGCCGCGGAGCGTGCCACCCGCAACGACGGCCGGTCCACGCTGTCGCTGAAGTCGGCGCCCAACAACAACGACGACGACACCGCCAAGCCCGTCACCGGCTCGGCCTCCGCCATCGTCAACTTCGCCCGCGCCCAGGTCGGCAAGGCGTACGTGATGGGCTCCACCGGGCCTTCCGCCTACGACTGCTCGGGGCTCGTGCAGGCCGCGTACCGCCAGGCCAACATCTCCCTGTCCCGCACCTCCCAGTCCCAGTCGCTGGCCGGCCGCTCGGTCTCGCTGAGCAACCTGCAGCCGGGCGACATCCTGTACTGGGGTCCCAAGGGCAGCGCGTACCACGTGGCCATCTACGTCGGCGGCGGCAAGTTCGTCGGCGCCCAGAACCCGCGCACGGGCATCGTCGAGCGCTCGCTGAGCTACGACCGCCCCTCGGGCGCGGTCCGCGTCCTCTGATTTCCCGGTAGTCCTCCGGGACACCGTCCTCGGGACACGGCGAAGGGCCGGCACTCCCCCGCTCGGGAGTGCCGGCCCTTCGTGTGCGTGTACGCCGCGCGCTGCGAACCGTCAGGACATCGACGCGGCCAGCTTGAACCGCGCGTCGCGCTGCTTCTTGTAGAGCGCGAGCGTCTCGGCGTGCTCCTCGGCCAGCTGCTCCTGGTACGCCTTCTCCACCGCCGCCCAGACGCCGACCAGGTTCACCTCGCGCTTGCACGCGACGTCCTTGACGGCCGCGGCGACGGCCTTGGGGCTGCCCTTGTCGTCGGTCAGCCGCAGCTTCTCGACCACCTCGTAGGGGGTCTGGATGCCGGAATAACCGGCCTTTCCCATGCAGTCGGACCATTTCCCCAGGACGGCCTCGACCCGCGAGTCGTTCTTCGACCGCTGGTGCGCCTCGGAGGAGAGCCCGAACGCGAACAGCAGGTCCACGCTGTCCTTGGTCGGGGCGTACAGCTTGCGGTAGCCCTCGCGGAGGCATCCGCCCGCCGGGACCTTCTTCCCTCCGACGTCGATCCCGCTGTCGGTCCTGTCCGCCTCTTCCTGGGTCATGGGGTCGGGGCGGCTGCCCGGCTTCTCGCCGGGGCGCATGCCGTGCAGGACAACGTCGGCGCTCTCGCTGAGCGCCGGCCGGACGGGCGGGACGCGCTCGGCGCCGGCGCTCTTGTCGTAGCCGTACCGGGCGGCGTAGGCCGGGTCGGCCACTCCGAACAGGTAGCGGTGACGGTCTTCGGCGCCCGCGGGGGCCGCTGCCGGGCCCGAGCCCTCGTACGTGAAGCCGTACCGGGCCATGCACTGGGCAGTGATGCGGTCCTGGACCCGGGCCATCCGGAAGACGTCGGCGTCGGAATCCGTGAACGCGTCCATGGGGAACGCCAGCGAGGAGGTGACCGGGTTGTGGGCGACGGGACCGAGCGCGGGTTCCTTCCCGCCCCCCGTCCCCGCTCCGTCCGCACCGCAACCCGATGCCAGCAGGGCCGCGGCGAGTGCTACGGCGGCCACGGGAAGATCGCGGCCCTGCCTCGCCATCAGGTGCCGAGGATGTAGTCGGCGGAGCTGATCTTGTTCTTGAAGGTGGCCGACGCGTTGCCCCAGTAGGCCTCCGGGATCGTGCCGACGCTGCCGTCGATGTTCGCGTCCGTCGCCACCTTCCAGGTCAGCCAGTGCTTGTTCCAGTAGGACTCGGTGTTGTCGTTCGTCCAGTCGGTACGACCGTGGCAGCCGGCCGGGCCGGTGAACTTGTCGTCGTTGAAGTTGTAGTCCTCCCTGACGAGGTCGAACACGCAGCCGGCGCGGTCGGCCATGTAGTACAGGTTGAACTCGTTGGTCTCCGGGTAGCCGTCCTTGCCGTACGCCGCCGCGGGACCGCCGGCGGCGAGAAGAGCGGCTGCGGCCATGGCCGGCACGACCACGGCGGCCATACGGGCGCGAAGCTTGCTGTTCACGGAATATTCCCCTCCAGTAATGATCTTTCCGGTCGGGCTGAATCTAAGAATCAGATCCTGCCGAAAGTAAAGGCGGTTCCACATTCCGGACCGGTAACTTAAGCCGCACAAGCGGAACTTGACGCTCCATAAGGTGACTGAATAGCATCCCGAAGCCCACCCACCCCTCGCCCGAATGGCTGTAATGCGCAAATATCTCGGCACCGTACTGGTGGCCCTCCTCCTGCCGGTCGCGGCCTGCAGCGGGGAGAAGGAGCCGTCCGCCAAGGACAGCCCTCCGCCCTCCGCCGAGGAAATTGCGTACTACGACTGCCTGGAGAAAAAGGGGCTGAAGGTAGAAATCTCCGAAGGCGGAAGCCCGCGTTTGGAGAAAACGGAGTCCGTGGAGGAGATCACGGCGGCGGAACGGGCGTGCGCCTCGCTGCTGCCCGAGCCGCCCGAGCGGCGCGCCACCGCCCGGGAACTCTCCGATGCCCGGAATTACACCGCTTGTATGCGAGCGGAGGGAATTTCCTGGTTCCCGGACCCCAATCCGGTGTCCGGCGAGTTCGACACGCTGAGCAACGATCAGGTCGCCGAGCTCAAGACCGAGCACGTGGACGTCCTCGCGAAATGCCGACGGGGCAAGGGACAGTGACGGAGAGGGATGTGAGCGGTGCCACGCTCGTCCGCGGGCGACGGGCCGTCTTCGGAGTGGTGGCCGCGGCCGGGCTGATGGCCGTGGGCGGTCTGCTGGCCACCTTCGTGGTGAAATCGCCCGCGCAGGTCGCGGCGGAGAGCCGGCCGCCCGCGCAGCAGGCACTGACCGCCGCCGTCGAGCGCCGGGTGCTGGCCGAGACCGTGGTCATGCGGGGGACCGTCATCGCCGGCCAGACCGTTGCGGTGTCCCCGCAGGGCGGCGGGGACGGCACGGGCACGGCCGTGGTGACCAAGCTGCCGCTGAAGGCGGGGGACGAGGTCAAGGCCGGTCAGCTGCTGGCCGAGGTGTCCGGGCGGCCGGTGTTCGCCCTCAAGGGCGGGCTGCCGGTCTACCGCGACCTGAAGCCGGGCGCCACGGGCGATGACGTCGCCCAGCTCCAGCAGGCCCTGCGCGAGCTCGGCCACGGCACCGGCCGGGACCCCAAGGGCACGTTCGGCCCGGGAACGAAGACGGCGCTCACCGCCCGCTACCGGGCCATCGGGTACGAGCCGCTGCCCGCCGTCCCCGACGGTGGAGCCGCGCTCAAGCAGGCCCGGGAGGCCGTACGGTCCGCCGAGTGGGCCGTCGAGGACGCCGCCAAGGCCGGAACGGAGAGCAAGCCCGGCACGGGGGACAAGGGCGGTACGGAGGACAAGGGCGGTACGGGGGCCACAGCAGGAGCCACCCCGGAGAAGGGGTCCGCAGCCGCGGCTCCGGCATCGCCGGACGGCGGACGGGAGCTGGCCCGCGCCCGCCAGCAGCTCACCGACGCACGCGCGGCACTGGCCGCCGCCGAGGCCGCCGACGGGCCGACGCTGCCGGCGGCGGAGACCGTGTTCATCGGCTCGTTCCCGGCCCGGGTCAGCTCGGTCGGCGCCCGCCTGGGGGCCCAGGTGTCCGGTGCGGTCCTCACCCTGTCGTCCGGGGACCTGGTCGTCGAGGCGTACCTCCCCGAGGACAAGAAGCAGCTGCTGCGCCCCGGGATGGCGGCGCTGATCTCCTCCGAGACGGCCGGCCAGGACATCCGCGCCAAGGTGTCCCTGGTCGCCGGCGAGCGGTCCACCGGGCAGCAGCAGTCGGGCGGGGCGCCGGGGGGCTCCGGCGACGGCAAGGGCGGCGGGGGCGGACAGGACTCCTCCTCGGGCGGAGCGGCCGGCCCCGCTCAGGGCGTGGGGTACCGGATGCTGGTCCGGCCCGACCAGGCGCTCCCCGCGTCCTTCACCGGGCAGGACGTACGGCTGACCGTCGAGTCCGCTGCCACCGACGGCGAGGCGCTGGTGGTACCGGTCACCGCGGTGTCCGCGGGTGCCGACGGCAGGACCGTGGTCACCGTGGTGGGTGCGGACGGTTCCCAGCAGCGCGTCGAGGTCCGTACCGCCACGAGCGGGGACGGGTACGTGGCCGTCACCCCGGAGCAGCCGGACGCCCTCACGCCGGGCGCCAAGGTGATCATCGGTACCGCCGGGGCGGAGCCGCCCCCGGGAGGCGGACGTTGACCCCGTGGCGGCGCGGACGGGGCGGCCCGGAAGCCCCGTCCGGCAACACCGACACCGAGGCCGATGCCGCGGCGGACAGCGGCACCGGGGCCGGCACCGGCGACGTGCCGGTCATCCGCTTCGAACAGGTCGGCCTCCGCTATCCCGGCCCCCCGCCCGTCGACGCCCTCAAACCGTGTGATCTGACCGTCCGGCGCGGCGAGTTCATCACCGTGGTCGGCCCGTCCGGCTCCGGAAAGTCCACCTTCCTCAACGTCGCCGGGCTGCTCGACTCCCCCACCGCCGGCCGCTACCTGCTCGACGGCATCGACACCGGCACCCTCGCCGACCGGGACCGGACCGCACTGCGCGGGCGCCGCATCGGCTTCGTGTTCCAGTCCTTCCACCTGCTGCCCCACCGCAGCGCCCTGGAGAACGTCACCCTCGCCATGCTCTACACCCAAGTCCCGCGCGACCGGCGCCTCGACCGGGCCCGTGAGGCCCTGGAACGGGTCGGCCTCGGCCACCGCGCGGATGCCGTGCCCGGGCGGCTCTCCGGCGGCGAACGCCAGCGGGTGGCGATCGCGCGCGCCCTGGTGGGCCGGCCCTCGCTGCTGCTCTGCGACGAACCGACCGGCAACCTGGACTCCGTCAACGCGGCCTCGGTGCTGGCCCTGCTGGACGAGCTCCACGGTGCGGGCATGACCGTACTGGTCATCACGCACGACGGCGAGGTCGCCGCACGCGGAGAGCGGACCGTCACCATCCGGGACGGACTGCTGGGAGAGACCGGATGAGGGGACGGACGAGAGGGCGGACGGCAGAGCGCATACCGCCCACCCGGCTCGGGCTCCGCGACGCACTCTCCGAGGCCGTGGCCGGGATGCTGCGCCGTCCCGGCCGCGCCGCACTGACCGCGCTCGGCACGGTCCTGGGCGTGGGCAGTTTCGTCGCCGTGCTCGGCCTGACGGGCACCATATCGGCGCAGATCGACGGCAGGTTCAACGTGCTGAGCGCCACCGAAGTGACCATCGAGGACGTGGCGGGGCAGCAGAGCGAGTTCGCAGGGCCCGGTTTTCCCGCCGACGCGGAGGAGCGGCTGCGGTCCGTGGCCGGAATCGAGCAGGCGGGCGTCCTGTGGCAGGTCCGCACGGCCTCGTCCGCCACCGTCGGCACGGTGCCGCCCAAGTCCGGCGTGGCGCCCGCCGAGTCGGCCGCCGGTGCCGGCTCCACCGTCTACGCCGCCTCCCCCGGGGCCGTCGCCGCGATGGTCCCGACCCTCCGGGAGGGGCGGCTGTACGACGCCTTCGCCGAGCAGAGCCGGCAGCGGATCGCGCTGATCGGCGGCGGCCTGGCCGCCCGGCTGGGCATCGGCTCCCTGTCCACCCGGCCGGCCGTGTTCATCGGCGACCAGCCGTTCACCGTGGCCGGGATCATCGCGGACGTACGCCGGCAGCCCGAGCACCTGATGTCCGTCCTGGTACCGAAGGCCACCGCCGAGGACCTGTGGGGCCCGCCCGGCCCGACCGAGGCCCGGATGCTGATCGCCACCGATCTGGGGGCGGCGCGGCAGGTGGCCGAACTGGCGCCGGTCGCGCTGCGGCCCGACCATCCCGAGTACCTGAAGGCCGTGCCGCCGCCGGACCCGCGGATGCTGCGGGCGAGCGTCACCTCCGACCTGAGCGCGCTGTTCCTGCTGCTCGCGGGGATCTGCCTGGTGATCGGGGCGGTCGGGATCGCCAACACCACGCTGGTCGCGGTCCTGGAGCGGACCGGGGAGATCGGGCTTCGGCGGGCGCTGGGGGCGCGCGGGCGGCACATCTCCGCGCAGTTCCTCACCGAGTCCGCGACGCTGGGTGCGCTCGGCGGGCTCGTGGGCACCTCCATCGGCGAGCTGACGGTGGTCGTGGTGGCGGTGGTCCGGGACTGGACCCCGGTGCTGCACCCGGCCACGGTCGCGGGCGCGCCGCTGGCCGGACTGGTCACCGGCCTGCTGGCCGGCCTCTACCCGGCCTGGCGGGCCGCCCGCATCGAACCGGCGGAAGCCCTCCGCCGCTGACCCTGCCCCGACCCGGCGTCCGGTCCACGACGAAGGGCCGGCACTCCCCCGCTCGGGAGTGCCGGCCCTTCGTGTGTGCCGGTTCCGGCGGGCGGAGCCGCGGCCGCGGTCCCCTCGTAGGGGAACCCGTACCGCTCCGTGCAGGCGGCGGTCAGCCGCTCCTGGACCCGGGCCATGCGGATCGCGTCGGCGTCGGTGTCCGTGACGGCGTCCATGGGGAACGTCAGTGAGGAAGTGGCCCCGTGGTGGGCAGGACCGAAGGGCGTGCGCCCGGCATCACGTGCCGAGGATGTAGTCAGCGGAGCTGATCTTGTTCTTGAACGTGGCCGAGGCATTGCCGACGTGGCCTTCCGGCAGGGTGCCGACCTGGCCGTCCATGTCCTTGTCCGTGCCGACCTTCCACGTGAATACGTCACGGTTCCAGTAGGACTCGGTGTTGTCGTTGGTGATTTTCTGGTAGCCGGAGCAGCCGGACGGACCCCAGAACTTGTTGTCGCTGAAGTTCATGTCCTCCGATCCGAGGTCGAACACGCAGCCCGTGCGGTTGACGGTGTAGTAGAGGCCGAACTCGTCCTTTTCCAGGTAGCCGTCCTTGTTGAAGGCCGACGCGGGGCTTCCGGAGAGCAGAAGCGTGGCCGCGCTCATTACCGGAACCAGCGCACCGACCGCCCGCACCCGAAGCTTCTTGTTCATGGAATGCTCCCTTCCAGTAAACGCCTTTCGGGACAGCCGAATCTAAGATCCCGAGCCCTCGGGAAGTAAAGGGGCTTCCGAATACTGGACGCCGACAGCCGCCATTTTGCGCCACCTTGACGCTCGACAGATCGCATGAATACCATCCGGAGCCCGTAATGGTGATCCAAGATCAAACATCGGGAAGTATCGTGTTTCGCATCCGACTGTGCATACCACTGGCATGTGCCGCCGCGCTGGTTCTGAGCGGCTGCTCCGACGATTCGAATCCGAAGGCCAGTGACAGCCCTCCGCCGACGGCGGCCGAAATCAAGTACCACGACTGCCTCAAAAAGGAGGGTCTCGCCGTCGTGTACGAGGACAACGGCGCGCCGAGGCTGGCCAAAACCGACCCGGCGGAAAAGATCTCCGCGGCCGAAAAGGCATGTGAGTCCCAGCGGCCCCCCGTGGAGCCCGTGAGCTCGGAAACCCTGGCGGAAGAACAGCGGTGGGTCGACTGTCTGCGTCGGCAGGGACTGACCTGGATTCCCGACCCCGATCCGAGCACCGGGACGGTGCCGCTGACCGCCGAGCAGATGGGTGGCCTGAAGAGGCAGCACGGTGCGGCACTTCAGGAATGCAAGAGCGACGGGGCCAGGAAACACGACGACGACAACAGGTGAAAAGGACGGCGGGGCCCCGCCGGTCATCCGGCCGGGCCCCGCCAGGGGTCATCCCGTCACGTCAGCGGAGCTTGACCCACTTGTCGGCGCTGACCGAGACGTACTGGTTGGTGTCGGGGTCGGTGGTGGAGACCCAGCCGAAGACCGCGAGCCGCTCGGACTTGATGAACGGCGTGTCCGTCTCGGGAGTGTGCACCGTGACCGGCGAGGTCCAGGTGAAGGTCTTGCCCGGGACGCAGTTCACCTGGGTGCGGATGAAGCCCTGGACGACCTTCGGCTGCTCCTGCCTCGCCGAGCCGCCGACGTCCACCTTCACCGGCTTGGTGCAGGTGAGCGTGCCGTTCACGGTGGCCTTGCCGTCCTTGGCCAGCTTGCCGCCGGCATTGACCGTCATGGCCAGGGCGACCGGCTTCGGCGGGGCCACGTCGGTGGCCGTCAGGTAGCCCCTGAGCTCGTCACGGTCGTCGCAGTCCTGGGCGTAGGAGAGGTCGATCTTCTTGACCGCGGTCCCCGCGCCGAACTCCAGCTCCTTGATGGTGAAACCGCCGGTGAGCGCGGAACAGCCGCCCTTGTAGCCGTTGACGAACATGCTGGGCCGGTCGAGGACGACGCCCGGCATCTCCGGCGTCTTCACCGCGTCCGCGTACGTGCCCGGCGCCAGGGTCTGACCCGCCGGCGCGGCCAGGTCCATGGTCCAGGAGTCGCCGGGGCGGGTGACGGTGACGCGCAGGGTGCGGTGGTCGGCGGAGGCGGTGACGTCGATCTTGTCGTCGTAGACCGGCGCGTACCAGACCTGCCGGTCGGTCTGGCCGTCGCCCGAGTCCCCGGCCCACATGAACTCGAACGTCGGCATGGCGGCGGCCTGCGCGGTGCCGGCGGCGGCGAGCGGCACCGCAAGGGCGGCGGTGGCGGCCGTGGCGAGCGCGGCGGCCGTACGTACGGCGGTGCGCGTGGCGGTGCGTGCGGGCATGCGGAACTGCACTGTGTGTACCCCCCGTGAAGAACTGACGGACCGAAGATCAAATGCGATCGGCGCGAGTCTGCCAAGAGGGGTACGAAAAGGGCAACAGGTATGCGGCCCGAGGCGGTTCACCGCCCCGGGCGCGCATACGCCACCGGCCCGTGCCGGATCAGGCGCGCGGGGCCACCTTCGACAGGCCGTTGATGATCCGGTCCATGGCGTCGCCGCCCGCCGGGTCGGTCAGGTTCGCCAGCATCTTCAGCGTGAACCGCATCAGCACCGGGTGGCTCAGACCGCGCTGCGCGGCGACCTTCATGACCTTCGGGTTGCCGATCAGCTTCACGAAGGCGCGGCCCAGCGAGTAGTAGCCGCCGTAGGTCTCCTTGAGCACCTTCGGGTAGTTGTGCAGCGCCAGTTCGCGCTGGGCCGGGGTGGCCCGAGCGTGCGCCTGCACGATCACGTCGGCCGCGATCCGCCCGGACTCCATCGCATAGGCGATGCCCTCGCCGTTGAACGGGTTGACCAGGCCGCCCGCGTCACCGACCAGCAGCAGGCCCTTGGTGTAGTGCGGCTGCCGGTTGAAGGCCATCGGCAGGGCCGCGCCGCGGATCGGCTGGGTCATGTTCTCCGGGGTGTAGCCCCAGTCCTCCGGCATGGACGCGCACCACGCCTTGAGGACCTCGCGCCAGTCCAGCTCCCGGAAGGCGGACGAGGAGTTGAGGATGCCGAGGCCCACGTTGGAGGTGCCGTCACCCATGCCGAAGATCCAGCCGTAGCCGGGCAGCAGCCGGTCCTGCGGGCCGCGCCGGTCCCACAGCTCCAGCCAGGACTCCAGGTAGTCGTCGTCGTGCCGCGGCGAGGTGAAGTACGTCCGCACGGCCACGCCCATCGGGCGGTCCTCGCGCCGGTGCAGGCCCATGGCCAGCGACAGCCGGGAGGAGTTGCCGTCGGCGGCGACCACCAGCGGGGCGTGGAAGGTGACCGGGGTCTTCTCCTCGCCGAGCTTGGCGTGCACGCCGGTGATCCGCCCGGTGCGCGGGTCGCGGATCGGCTCGCCGACGTTGCAGCGCTCGTAGAGCCGGGCGCCCGCCTTCTGCGCCTGCCGGGCCAGCGTCTCGTCGAAGTCGTCGCGCTTGCGCACGAGTCCGTAGTCGGGGAAGGAGGCCAGCTCGGGCCAGTCCAGCTGGAGCCGCTGCCCGCCGCCGATGATGCGCAGACCCTTGTTGCGCAGCCAGCCGGCCTCTTCGGAGATGTCGATGCCCATGGCCACGAGCTGCTTGGTGGCACGCGGGGTCAGGCCGTCACCGCAGACCTTCTCGCGCGGGAACGCCGTCTTCTCCAGCAGCAGGACGTCGAGGCCCGACTTGGCGAGGTAGTGGGCGGTGGTGGCGCCGGCGGGACCAGCCCCGACGACGATCACATCCGCGCTGTGTTCGGAGAGGGGCTCGGTCACTGCGGGATCTCCCCAGGGAGCTCGAAATTTCTGCGTGCCGAAGGCACCGGACATGGGCAGTCTATGCAGCGAACCGTGATCACCAGTGAGAAGGGCCGCACGATGACCAACGCACCGCTCCCGGCCGTGGAACTCCGCGTGCCGACCGACGAGGACGCCCACGCCTGGCACCGGGTCTTCGACGACCCGGACGTGATGGAGTTCCTCGGCGGGCCCGAGGAGCTCTCGGCGTACGAGGAGTTCACCGCCCGGCAGCGGCTGCACGACGCCCGGCTGGGCTACTGCCTGTGGACGCTGCTCGACTCGGACGGCGAGGTGGTCGGCTTCACCGGGGCGCAGCCCTGGCCGGCGGAGAAGGAGTGGGGCCCGGTCGGCGAGATAGAGATCGGCTGGCGGCTCGGACGCGACCACTGGGGCAAGGGGTACGCCTACGCCGCCGCGCTGGCCACCGTGGACCGGGTGCGGCGGACCGGGCTCTCACGGGTGGTCGCGATGATCGACGACGCCAACGAGCGCTCGATCGCGGTGGCCGAACGCCTCGGCATGACCCTCGAAGAGACGTTTCCGCTGCCGGGCGGCACCCGCAACGGCCGCCGGTACGCGCTCTCCCTGGGCGACGCCTGACCCACGGCGGCCGGCCGGGATGACCGACGGCCGGGCCCGGAGACCCGACGACCCGTCCGGATGACCGAGATCCGGTCAGAAGACGGACAGCCCGGTCAGGGTGGTGAAACGATCCAGCGCCGCCACGCCCGCCACGCTGTTGCCCCGCGCGTCCAGCCCGGGGCTCCACACGGCGAGCGTGCAGCGGCCCGGGACCACGGCCACGATGCCGCCGCCCACCCCGCTCTTGCCGGGCAGTCCGACCCGGTAGGCGAACTCCCCCGCCGCGTCGTACGTCCCGCAGGTCATCATCACCGCGTTGATCTGCTTGGCCTCGCTGCGGGTCAGCAGCCGGGAGCCGTCGGCGCGCAGCCCGTGCCGGGCCAGGAAGCGCGAGGCCAGGGCCAGATCGGCGCAGCTGGCCTCGATCGAGCACTGCCAGAAGTAGTGCTCCAGCAGGGCCGGCACCGGGTTGTCCATGTTCCCGTAGGACGCCATGAAGTGGGCGACGGCGGCGTTCCGGTCGCCGTGTTCCTGCTCGGAGCCGGCCACGTCCGCGTCGAAGCCCAGGTCCGGGTTCTGGCTCTCCTGCCGCAGGAACTCCAGCACCTCGCTGCTCGCGTCGCCGGTGAGGGTCTGCAGCCGGTCGGTGACCACCAGCGCGCCCGCGTTGATGAACGGATTGCGCGGGATGCCGTTCTCGTATTCCAGCTGGACCAGCGAGTTGAAGGGGTTGCCGGACGGTTCCCGGCCGACCCGCTCCCACAGGCTGTCCCCGCCCTCGGCCAGCGCGAGGGCGAGCGAGAAGACCTTGGTGATGGACTGCGCGGAGAAGGGGGTGCGCCAGTCGCCCACCCCGTACACCCGGCCGTCGAGGTCGGCGACGGCCATGCCGAACCGGCTCGGGTCCACCGACGCCAGGGCGGGGATGTACCCGGCCGGGGTGCCGCTGCCGACGAGCGGGGCCACCTCGTCGGCGATCCGCTCCAGCAGCGCCTGGTAGTCCACTACGCGCCCTTGCCGCCCTCGACGCCCTCGGCGTCCTTGTAGCCCCGGTGCAGGGCGACGATGCCGCCGCTGAGGTTCCGCCAGGCCACCCGGCCCCAGCCGGCCTTCTGCAGCAGCCCGGCCAGCTCGGACTGGTCGGGCCAGGCGCGGATGGACTCGGCGAGGTAGACGTACGCGTCCGGGTTGGAGGACACGGCACGGGCCACCGGCGGCAGGGCGCGCATCAGGTACTCGGTGTAGACCGTCCGGAACGGCCCCCAGACGGGCTGCGAGAACTCGCAGATGACCACCTTGCCGCCGGGCTTGGTCACCCGGTACAGCTCGCGCAGCGCGGTGACGGTGTCCTGGACGTTGCGCAGGCCGAAGGAGATGGTGACGGTGTCGAAGGTGTCGTCGCGGAACGGCAGCTTCGTCGCGTCGCCGGCGGTCAGCGGCAGCCAGGGGTGCTTGCGCTTGCCCTCGCGCAGCATGCCGAGCGAGAAGTCGCACGGGACGACGTACGCGCCGGTGGCCGCGAACGGCAGGGAGCTGGTGGCCGTGCCGGCGGCCAGGTCCAGCACCTTCTGGGCGGGGCGGGCGTCGACGGCGCGGGCGACCTCCGTCCGCCACAGGCGGGCCTGACCGAGCGAGAGGACGTCGTTGGTGAGGTCGTAGTTCGCCGCCACGTCGTCGAACATCGAGGCGACTTCGTGCGGCTGCTTGTCCAGGTGTGCGCGGGTCACTGGCGGTCGGCCTCGCTCGTCTCGTTCGGGTGCGTGGATGGTGCCCGGTCCATTCTGGCAGGCGGCCCGGAACGAGAACTTCAGGCCCCGGTGAAACCCCGACCCCCTCTCCGTGCATCTACTAGCAGGAATAGTGCATCAGTTCCGCACCCGCACCGACGATCCAGGGGGAAGGCCGAGCGGACGGGTTCCGTGCGGCGAATGTATGCGCGAATCGAACACCACACGCGCCGGCGAACGCCGCTCCGGCGGCCGCTCCGCCGCCCGGTCCGCCGGCCGCTCCCGGGTCCGTGCCGAGCGCCGCAGGCGGCTCCGCCGTACGGCGCTGGCGCTGGTCTGCGCGGCCGGCGCCGCCGGGGTCGCGATGGCCCTGCTGCAGCAGGACCCGCCGTCGGACAAGGGCGGGGCGCAGGCGGCCCTGCGTCCCTCACCGGCCCGGCCGGCCCCGTCGCTCCCGTCGCTCCCGGGGCGCTCCGGGGCGTCCCCCTCGGCGGGGGGCCCGTCCGCGCCCGCCACCGACCCGGGCCGGGCCTCGCGCAGCGACGTGCCGCGCTCCGGGCCGGGCACCTTCACCGCCGCCGGGGTCTCCGCCGGCAAGCACGGCAAGGGGCCCGCCCGGCGCTACCGGGTGGAGGTGGAGGACGGCTCCGGAGTGGACGCCGACCAGGCGGCCCGCGAGGTGGACGCGGTCCTCGCGAACGAGCGGGGCTGGATCCGCGACGACCGGTACGGCTTCCAGCTCAGCGCGCAGGGGCCGGTGGACTTCACCGTACGGATCGCCACCCCGCAGACCACCGACCGGCTGTGCGAGGTGACCACCCCCGAGCTGGTGGGCGAGACCAACTGCAGCGTGGGCCACACCGTGGTGGTCAACCTCAAGCGGTGGCAGCAGGGTTCGCCGCAGTTCGACGGGCCGGTCTCCGAGTACCGGGCGCTGATCATCAACCACGAGGTGGGACACGAGATAGGCCGGGGCCACGAGACCTGCCCGGGCCGGGGCAAGCCCGCCCCCGCGATGATGCAGCAGCTCAGGGGCCTACAGGGCTGCAAGGCCAACGCCTGGCCCTACGACCGCTCCGGCAAGTACCTCTCGGGCCCCGCGGTGCCGTAGCGCCGACCGCGCCGAAGCGGGCCGCGGAGCGGTCAGCGGCGGCGGTGGAGGAGGCGGCCGGCGATGACGGTGGCGACGCAGGTCGTGGCGCCCTCGGCGAGCAGGGCCGCTTCGTCCGGGACCGCGAAGGCGGCGAACCGCGCCGGGGAGCCGGGCTCCAGGGTGCCGTGGTACGCCTCGGCGGGCGCCGACCGGCCCGCGAAGGGGTCCAGCGACGCCGGGGCCGGTGAAGGGGACGGGGACGCCGTCGGCGGGACCACGGTCAGGCCCGAGCGGAGCACGGCCGTGCGGACCGCCGGGACGGTGAAGCGTCCCGCCACCGCGACCACGCCCCGCGCCAGCAGCCGCTGCGTGCCGCGCCGGGCGCTGTGCCCCCAGCGGGCCTCGGTCAGCTTCAGGTCGTCCAGCGCCCGGCCGGTGATCGGTTCCGCGCCGAGCTCGGTGATCTCGTACGGGTCGTCCGGGTAGTAGGTGCGCTCCAGCAGCTCGTCGCCGGACCGCACCAGCATCCCCGGCGTCAGCAGCCCCGGCCAGCGCCGGGCCCGGGCGTGCGGGTAGGCGACGGCCAGGTCCTCGTACGGGCCGACCCGGGCGATCCGGTCGCCTTCGACGAGGACCGCCCCGCCCGGCACCGGTACGGCGCCGGCCCCGGGCACCAGCAGGTCGGCGGTGTGCAGCGTGAGCATCGGCGGTGGCTCAGTTCGCGGAGATCAGCTTCAGTTCGGGGTGGGCCGTGCCGCCCTCGATGGCGATGGAGGAGATGTGCGAGACGACGCGGTGGTCGACCGGGTCGTTCGCCGGGTCCTCGTGCACGGCGAGGTGCTCGTAGGTGGTGGCGCGCTGGGCGGGCACCCGGCCGGCCTTGCGGATCAGGTCGATGATCTCGTGCCGGTTGGAGCGGTGCTTGGCCCCGGCCGAGGAGACCACGTTCTCCTCCAGCATGATCGAGCCCAGGTCGTCGGCGCCGTAGTGCAGCGACAGCTGGCCGGCCTCCTTGCCGACGGTCAGCCAGGAGCCCTGGATGTGCGCGACGTTGTCGAGGAAGAGCCGGGCGACCGCGATCATCCGCAGGTACTCGAAGATCGTCGCCTGGGTGCGGCCCTTGAGGTGGTTGTTCTCGGGCTGGTACGTGTACGGGATGAAGGCCCGGAAGCCGCCCGACCGGTCCTGCACGTCGCGGATCATGCGGAGGTGCTCGATCCGCTCGGCGTTGGTCTCGCCGGTGCCCATCAGCATGGTGGAGGTGGACTCCACGCCGAGGCCGTGCGCGATCTCCATGATCTCCAGCCAGCGCTCGCCGGACTCCTTGAGCGGGGCGATGGCCTTGCGCGGCCGGGCGGGCAGGAGTTCGGCGCCGGCGCCCGCGAAGGAGTCCAGGCCCGCGGCGTGGATCCGCTGGATCGCCTCCTCCACGCTCACCTTGGAGATCCGGGCCATGTGCTCGACCTCGGACGCGCCGAGGGAGTGGATGACCAGCTGCGGGAACGCCTTCTTGATGGCGGCGAAGTGCTCCTCGTAGTACTCCACGCCGAAGTCGGGGTGGTGGCCGCCCTGGAACATGATCTGGGTGCCGCCGAGCTCCACGGTCTCCGCGCAGCGGCGCAGGATGTCGTCGAGGTCCCGGGTCCAGCCCTTCTTGGTGTCCTTGGGGGCCGCGTAGAAGGCGCAGAACTTGCAGGCCGTCACGCAGACGTTGGTGTAGTTGATGTTCCGCTCGATGATGTACGTCGCGATGTGCTCGGTACCCGCGTAGCGGCGGCGGCGCGCGGTGTCGGCGGCCGAGCCCAGCGCGTGCAGCGGCGCGTGGCGGTAGAGGTCGAGGGCCTCCTCCGCGGAGATCCGGCCTCCTTCGGCGGCACGGTCGAGGACAGACTGGAGTGCGGCCTGGTCGGTCACCGGTGCGTCACCCTTCGGCGGTGTGTCAAGAGGTCCGGACCGGGCCAGCCTACGCCAGTGCCGTCAACGCACGCGGCTGAGGTCTCCCTCGGGGTTCCCGGCCGCCGCGTCACCGGACTTGTAGTGCAGCGTGCCGTTCGGGTTGAGGGTGAGTCGCTCGTCGGCCGAACCGCCCGAGCAGATCCCGGGCGCCGGGTTGGTGTTGCCCGTGGTGTCCAGGACCAGCGAGGTGTCGGTGGCTGAGGTGAGTTTCCAGTCGCCGCTGCAGTCGGTGCCGATGACGTCCAGGACGGTCTTGTCTCGGCCGACCACCTCGCCCACCCTGCCCCCGCGGACGGTGATCTCGAAGGCGGAGGGGACGCCGAGGCGCGAGGTGGTGACCGTGCCCTTCCAGGTGCCGACGAGCGCCTGCGGCACGTCGTTCCGGGCTCCCGCGGTCGCACTCGGGGCCGGGCTGCTGCTCTGCCGGCCGGTGGGGGTGGTGCTCGGCCGGGGGCCGGTCTGGCCGGTCCCGCCCGCGGGCGGGGTGGCGGCCGGCGTCTTCGCGTCGCTCCCGCTCGCGGTGTCCCGGTGGTCCCCTCCGGTGCCGGGCAGCAGGTCCATCCCGTAGAGCCCGCCGGCCAGGGCGGCGAGCACGGCGGCCGCGGCGACCACCACGGTGCAGCTGAACCGCCGGCCGGCGGCCCGGACCGTCACCTGCCGTCCCTCACCGGGCGAGGTCTGGGTGGGCATTCCGTACGGGCCTCCGGCCTGGCTGCCGGACGGCGTGCCGTACGTCTGCCCGCCGGACCGGCCGCCGTACGACGGATCGGGTGTGCCGAACCCCGCACCGGAGCCGAACCCCGCACCGGCTCCGGGGCCGGCCCCGGAGCCGCCCGCCGCGGACCCTCCCGGCACCGGCCCGGCCGGGCCGCCGTAGGTCGGGGTGGCCGCGCCGGGGTAGCCGTAGCCGGGGGTGGGGTCGGGCACCGCACCGGCCGGGCCGGCTCCCGCCGGGGTGCCGGCCGCACCGCCGCCACCGCCGTACGGGGACTCCGTGAAGGGAACCGGGCCGGACACGGGTCCGGACACGGGTCCGGGCGGGCCGAAGGCCCCCGCCGCGCCGGAACCGGACGGGGCCGGGGCGGCACCGGAGGCGTCCGGAGCGCCGGAGGTGCCCGGCACGTCCAGGTCGAGGAGCCGGACCGCCGCCCGGCTGGCCTCCTCCACCAGCGGCGCGGGCAGCCAGCCCGGCACCGCGAGCGCGTCCTCCAGGGCCTCCGCGACGTCGGCCGGGGCCGGCCGGTCACCCGGCGCCTTGGCCAGACAGGCGGCGGCCAGCTCGCGCAGCCCGGCCGCCGGGAGCCCGGCCAGGTCCGGCTCCTCGTGCACCACCTTGTAGAGGAGGGTTGCGGAGTTGTCGCCGCTGAACGGCGGCCGCCCGGTCGCCGCGAACACCAGCACCGCGCCGAGCGAGAAGACGTCGGCCGCCCCCGTCACCCCCTTGCCGAGGATCTGCTCCGGCGACATGTAGCCCGGCGAGCCGATCGAGACGCCCGTGGAGGTCAGCGAGGCCGTGCCGTCGGTGGCCCGGGCGATCCCGAAGTCGATCAGCCGGGGCCCGTCCAGGGTCAGCAGCACGTTCGAGGGCTTCACGTCCCGGTGCACCAGGCCCAGCCCGTGCACCGCCGCCAGGGCCCGCGCCAGTCCCAGCCCGACCGCGCGCACCGCGGCCGCGGGCAGCGGGCCGTGCGAGGACACCGCCCGGTCCAGCGAGGGGCCTGCCACATAGCCGGTGGCCACCCACGGAACGGGGGCCTCCGGGTCGGCGTCCAGCACCGGGGCCGTCCATGCGCCGCCGACCCGCCGGGCGGCCGCCACTTCGCGCCGGAACCGCTCGCGGAACTCGTCGTCGGAGGCGAAGTGCGGGTGCACGATCTTGACCGCGACCGTCCGGCCGCCCTCGCTGCGCCCCAGGTAGACCCGGCCCATGCCGCCCGCGCCGAGCCTGCCCAGCAGCCGGTACGCCCCGATCGTCCGCGGCTCCCCGGGCTCCAGCGGCTGCATGACGTCCCCTCCCCGAAACGACGAACCGGTCGTCCGCACAGTAGCGCCAGGCCGGGGGCCCCGCCCCGGTTCCCGCCGGGGCAGCCGGCGGGGGACGGCCGGGACGGCCCGCCGGGAGCCTGCCCCGCGGAATTCCGCTTCACGCCGCCCGCGATCACCGCACCCGTGGGACGGCGAACCACGGGGAACAAGGAAACAAGGAATTACATATGAATAATCAAGGCGTCGTTCATGAATTGCCGCTGAGCAGCGACACCCGGACATCCGCCGGGAACCCCGTCGTCGGCCCGGTCAGACGCGCGAATTCCCTTACGCCGGCCAGCTGATCCGGACCGAACCGGAAGTCGAGCGTGGTGAAGTACCGCTCCAGCAGCTCCGCGTCGAACGCCTCCCAGCGGGCGGCCTGTTCGGCCACCTTGCCGACCTCCTCCAGCGAGAGGTCGCGGGAGGCGAGGAACGCCTCGTGGACCTTCCGGACCACCAGCGGTTCGCGTTCCAGATATTCCCGGCGGGCGGCCCAGACCGCGAAGACGAACGGAAGCCCGGTCCATTCCTTCCACATCTGCCCGAGGTCGTGGACGGCGAGCCCGAGCCGGGGTGCGTCGTGCAGCGAAGCACGCAGCGCGGCATCCCCGATCAGCACCGCCGCTTCCGCTTCCTGCATCATCAGCCCCAGGTCGGGAGGGCAGCTGTAGTAGTCCGGCCGTACGCCGTACTGCTCGGCGAGCAGCAGCTGGGCCAGCCGGACGGACGTGCGGGAGGTGGAGCCGAGGGCGACGCGGACGCCGTCCAGCTGATCCAGGGGAAGCTGCGAAACGATCACGCAGGACATGACCGGGCCGTCGCAGCCGACGGCAAGATCGGGGAAAGCGACGAGCTCGTCGGCGTTCTTGAGGAACTCCACGAGTGTGATGGGACCCATGTCCAGCTCCCCGTCGACCAGCAGCCGGCTGAGCTTTTCGGGGGTGTCCTTGGTCAGCTCCAGATCCAGCAGCGTGCCGGTGCGGGCCAAGCCCCAGTAGAGCGGCAGGCAGTTCAGGAACTGAATGTGGCCGACCCGGGGCCGGCTGCGATAGGGGTCCACATCGCGAGACTAGCCGCCAGGGGCGCGTCAGCATCGCTCAGGGTCTCAAACGTCCGGGTGACGTGATCTTTCCCTCTGGTCTGCCAAGGACAGTGCGTGCTAGGCTCGACCGCAAGTTGCAGTTTGGTTTCCCTTGCAGTACGAAGCCTGCGGAGCATGTAACCCGCAGGCTTTTGTAGTTTTCAGACTTCTTAGCAGGTTCTGGAGCAGGGCGACCCTTTGGCCCATAGGAGGGCTCATGGCTACCGGAACCGTGAAGTGGTTCAACGCTGAAAAGGGCTTCGGCTTCATCGCCCAGGACGGCGGCGGCCCGGATGTCTTCGTCCACTACTCCGCGATCAACGCCTCTGGCTTCCGCTCCCTCGAGGAGAACCAGCAGGTGAACTTCGACGTCACGCAGGGTCCGAAGGGCCCGCAGGCGGAGAACGTCACGCCGGCTTAATCGCCCACCCGACCGGATCGCGGTTGGATCTAGCAGTACCCAAGGAGCCCCGAAACTTCCGTGCACACGGAAGCGCCGGGGCTCCTGCCTTTTGCCTGCCCGGGGCCTTCCCGCCCCGGGCGGGCATCCGGGTCGCCCGGACGCACGGAGGGGCCGTGAGCAGCGCTCACGGCCCCTCCGCCGTCTTGTCCCGTCCCGTCTCGTCCCGTCCCGTCCCGGGGTCCCGGGGTCAGCCCTCGTTCGGCGTAACCCTCAGATCGAGGATCAGTTCGAGGCCCTCGGCGGTGGTCACCCGCAGGTGGTACGTCACCGGCTCCTTCGGGGTGAGGCCCTTGGTCAGGATCCACGGCAGGGTGGTCTTGCCGTCCCCGTCGGTGGCGGCCAGCTCCAGGGTGCGGAGCTGCTTGCCGTCCTCGCCCTCGAAGTACGGCCCCTTCGCGTCCGCCGCGACGGGCACCCACTCGCCCTTGTCGTTCTTCTCGACCATGGCGGCGGTGAGCACGGAACCGGCGACCGGCTTGCCGTCGGCCCCGGTGAGCAGCAGCTCCTGCTCGTGGAAGCTGGCGCCCGCGAGGACCTCCAGCGGCTTGTCACCCACCCGGGTGATGGCCGGCTTCTCGGTGACCTTGCCCTCGAAGGCCACCGAGAACACCCGGGTGCCGTAGAGCTTGGCCTTCAGGGTGTACGTGCCCGCCTCCGGGCCGGTCTTGATCTTGGGCACCGCGGCGAAGCCCTCGGCGTCGGTCTGGACGACGAAGTGGTTCTTGCCGTCCTTGGCGAAGACCGTGCCGCCGGTGGTGTCCTTCTCGATGTCGAAGACCACGACCTCGCGGACGGCGGGCTTGCCGTCGCTCAGGACCGCCTTGACCTTCGAGCCCGGCTGGAAGACCGTGCCGGCCTCGGCCGACAGGGTGGCGTCGCCGACCGCCTCCAGGCTGCGCACGGTGGCCTGCGGCGGCTTGGGCTTGGACGGCTTCGTCGGCGGCTTCGGCTTGGCCGGCTTGGCCGGCGGCTTGGGCTTCGCCGGCTTGGTCTGCACCGGGGGCGTGTACGGCGGGGTGGGCACCGGGTTGGGCAGCGGCGCGGTCGGCGGCTGGGTGGGGTACTCGCCGGCGGGCGGGTTCGGCACGCTGTCGATGCCGCCCTGGTACCGCTTCATCCAGGCGAGCACGGTGTTCACGTACTCGCGCGACCGGTTGTAGCTGAGGATCGCCTTGTCGAGGCTCTCCGGCTTCGAGAGGTTCTTGTCGCCCGCGCACAGGTACAGGCCCGCGCCGAGCGCCGCGTCGAAGATGTTGTTCGGGTCCCGCTTGCCGTCGGCGTTGCCGTCGGCACCCCAGGTCGCCCAGGTGGACGGGATGAACTGGAGCGGGCCGACGGCACGGTCGTACTCCTTGTCGGCGTCCCACTCGCCCTTGTCGGTGTCCCGGATCTCGGCGAAGCCGTTGCCGTCCAGGCGGGGGCCGCGGATCGGCTTGGTCGTGTAGCCGTCCTCCTTCAGCCCGTACCCGGAGGCGTGCACCGACTCGACCCGGCCGATGCCGGCGAGCAGCTGCCACGGCAGCTTGCAGTTGGGCAGCGCGGCGGCGACCGAGTTCTCCGCCCGCTGGTACGCCTGCAGCGCGGTCGCGGGGATGCCCGTGCCCCCCTGCCCCGTTCCGGGCGGGCTGTCGGCGCCCGGCTTCTTCGGGTCGGCTACCAGGTCCGGCAGGTCGAGGCGCGCGTTGCCGCGGTCGTTCGCCTGCGGGCTGTCCGGCGTGGGCTCGGACTCGCCGGCGTCGGCGACCGGGGCGTTGGTGACGACCGCGGCCGTGGTCAGACTGGCCGCGAGCGCGGCCGTGCAGAGCACCTTGCGCGATGTGTTGACGAGGTGTCGGGAAAGAGGCTTCACAGTGCGGCGATCCCCCCAAGACGAGCTGTGAATATCCCCTGTTTATCAGGTGGTCGGCCGCGACTCGCCGTCCCCCCGGCAGATTGTGGCCCACCTTTCCCCAACTCTGCGGATGCCGGGCGCCGGTGACCTGATCCACTCCTCACGCCGCCCGCCCGGAATGGGCGTTGAGGAGCGATATGCCCGGGCGGTACCCGAGCGGTGCCCGAACCTGCCGAACCTGCTGAACCTGCCGAGCCGGACGCGGCCCGCCGGCTCAGGCTTCGTACAGGGCCTCGATCTCGTGCTCGTGGTCGCGGGCGATCGCCGCCCGGCGCATCTTCATGGACGGGGTCAGGTGCCCGCGGGATTCGGTGAACTGCCCCGGCAGGACGGCGAAGCGCCGGATCGACTCCGACCGGGACACCAGCTGGTTCGCCTCGTCCACGGCCCGCTGGATCTCGGCCAGCAGCTCGGGATCGCGCACCAGCCGGGCCGTGGACAGCCCCTCCTTGCGGCGCATCTGCCGCCAGTGCGCGATCCCGTCCGGTTCGAGGGTGATCAGCGCGGTGACGTACGGGCGGTTGTCGCCGAAGACCATGCACTGGCCGACCAGCGGGTGGGCCCGCAGCCAGTCCTCCAGGGGCGCGGGGGCCACGTTCTTGCCGCCGGAGGTGATGATCAGGTCCTTCTTCCGGCCGGTGATGGTGAGGTAGCCGTCGGCGTCGAGTTCCCCGATGTCCCCGGTGGCCAGCCAGTGGCCCGGCGGCATGGACTGCGGGTCGTTCCAGTACCCGGCGAAGACGTGCCGCCCGTACAGCAGCACCTCGCCGTCGTCGGCGATCCGTACGGCCGTGCCGGGCAGTGGCCGGCCCACCGTCCCCAGCCGCGGCTGCCGCGGCGGGGTGACCGTGCTGGCGCCGGTGGTCTCGGTGAGTCCGTAGCCTTCGAAGACCTCGATCCCGGCCCCGGTGTAGAAGGCGGCCAGGCGCTTCCCGAGCGGGGAGCCGCCGCTGATCACGTACTTGACGCGGCCGCCGAGCGCGTCCCGCATCCGCCGGTAGACCAGCGGATCGTAGAGCGCCCGCGCGGCGCGCGCCCCGAGTCCCGGCGCCTTGTCCCCGTCCGCCCCGCCGAACCGCTGCGCGAGCCGGGCGGCACGGTCGAAGGACGAGGCGCGGCCCATCTTCTCGGCGGTGGCGCGGGCGGTGTTGTAGACCTTCTCCAGGACGTACGGGATGGCGAGCAGGAAGGTCGGCCGGAAGCTCGCCAGGTCCGCCAGCAGGGCCTCGCTGTCGATGCTGGGCGCGTGGGCGAGCTTGACCCGGGCGCGCAGGCAGCCGATGGCCACCATCCGGCCGAAGACGTGGGCGAGCGGCAGGAAGAGCAGGGTCGACGCCGGATCGGTGCTGACCGCCTTGAAGACGGGGTGCAGCAGCTCGATCGCGTTGTCGACCTCGGCGAAGAAGTTGCCGTGGGTGATCACGCAGCCCTTGGGTGCTCCGGTGGTGCCCGAGGTGTAGACGATCGTGGCCACGGATTCGGGCGTAAGGGCCCGGCGGCGCTCGTGCACGAGCGCGTCCGGCAGGTGCGCCCCGGCCCTGGCGAGCATGCCGACGGCACCGGTGTCAAAGGCCCACAGGTGGAGCAGGCCGGGCAGGGCGGCGCGGTCCGCGCTGATCATCCGGGCCTGGTCGGTGTCCTCGACCACGCAGGCGACGGCCCCGGAGTCCTGGAGCATGTAGCGGGTCTGGAGGGCGGAGGAGGTGGGGTAGACCGGTACGGTCACCAGGCCCGCGGCCCATGCGGCGAAGTCGAGCAGGGTCCACTCGTAGGTGGTGCGGGCCATGATGGCGATCCGGTCGCCGGGCTGGAGCCCCTCGGCGATCAGCCCCTTGGCCACGGCGGTGACCTCGGCGGCGAACGCGGCCGCGGTGACGTCCCGCCAGGAGCCGTCCTCCTGTCTGCGGGCGAGCACGGCCTCGCCGGGTGCCGCACGGTCGTTGTCGTAGGGGATGTCGCCGAGCGATCCGGCCATCGGCACGGGCGCCAGCGCGGGCACCGCCACTTCCCGGACCACACCGCCGAGCACGGTCTTCACGGGCTCTGCAGCCATGGCTTCCACGGCGGGACCTCCTCGCACTTCGGGCACACCCCCGCCGCACACGGGGGTTACCGCCGGTAATTTACGTACCCGGCGGCCGCCCTGAACACCCCTCGCACGGCACGTGCACGGCATGCCCCCGGCACGCACCCGGCACGCCCACGGCACGTCCACGCGAGGTCCACGCGAGGTCCGGGGCTGGTCCCGGGCCGGTCCGGGGCCGGCCCGGGCAAGGTCCGCACGAAGTCCGCGCCCTGCAACCGGAACCCCACCGCTTGGCGTGGACACAGCTACCGGGGCCGGTGATCACGATCGTCACCGGACGCCTCCGGACGCCACCGACGGGGAATCAGAACAGGGTTCCAGGACCGGGACGAGGAACAACAGCATGTCGTTCGAAGCGGAATGGGCACGGCAGAGGGCCGCCGCCCGTACCGGACCGGCGGCCGGGCCGCCCGCCACCCGGCTGGATCCGGCCGGTAACCGGAACCGACCCCGGGACTGCCGACGAGGACGGGAACGGCCTGGTCGCCGGCCGCCGATCCCCCGGCAAGGCGAGGGAGGCCATGCGGTGAGGGAAGCGGTACGGAAGGCCATGCGCTGATGCCACGCGAGAACATCGACCTGCCCGAGGACCAGGGCTGCCTGCGCTGGGTCCTCGGCGTCCCCCTCGCGCTTCTCTACGCGCCCGCCGTCTACTTCTGCGCCCTCGCCCTGATCGCCGGCCCGGGCCCCCGGGACGATCCCTTCCGCGAGGACGTCCAGGTCCTGGGCGCGCTGTCGGCGGTGCTGTGCGCCGCCGGCCTGCTGATCAGCCTGACCCCGGTCTTCCGCCGCACCATGGGCCGCTGGTGGTACGTGCTCCCCCTGCTGCTCGGCGCGGTCGCGGCGGTCCGGGCGGGAACGGTCTGAGCCGGGCGGGGCGGGCACGGCCCGCCCGGTGCGAACGGCCGCGCACGCGCCGCGGCCCCCGCCCGGACGGGGCGGGGGCCGCGGCGCGTGCGCGTGGCGGGGCCGGCGTCAGGCCGCGGCGGCCGCCGGGGCGGCGCCGTCCAGCGGGGAGGCGGAGGCCGAGGCGTACGCCTCCTTGTCCAGGATGCCCTCGCGGGCGGAGACCACGACCGGCACGAGGGCCTGGCCGGCCACGTTGGTGGCCGTGCGCATCATGTCCAGGATCGGGTCGATGGCCATCAGCAGGCCGACGCCGGCGAGCGGGAGGCCCAGCGTGGACAGGGTCAGGGTCAGCATGACCGTGGCACCGGTGAGGCCGGCGGTGGCGGCGGAGCCGACCACCGAGACGAAGACGATGAGCAGGTACTCCTTGATGCCCAGCTGCACGTCGAAGATGTTCGCGATGAAGATCGCGGCGAGCGCCGGGTAGATCGCGGCGCAGCCGTCCATCTTGGTGGTGGCGCCGAACGGCACGGCGAAGGAGGCGTACTCCTTCGGGACGCCGAGGCGCTCGGTGACCTTCTGGGTGACCGGCATGGTGCCGACCGAGGAGCGGGAGACGAAGGCCAGCTGGATGGCGGGCCAGGCGCCCTTGAAGAACTGCAGCGGGCTGACCTTGGCGACGGTGGCGAGCAGCAGCGGGTAGACGCCGAACATCACGAGCGCGGAGCCGATGTAGACGTCGGCGGTGAAGGTGGCGTACTTGCCGATGAGCTCCCAGCCGTACGAGGCGATGGCGGTGCCGATCAGGCCGACGGTGCCGATGGGGGCGAGGCGGATGACCCACCACAGGGCCTTCTGCAGCAGCTCCAGGACGGACTCGGCGAGGGTCAGCACCGGCTGGGCCTTCGCGCCGAGCTGGAGGGCGGCGATGCCGGCGACGGCAGCCATGAAGACGATCTGCAGGACGTTCAGCTCGGTGAAGGGCGTGACGACGTCGGTCGGCACGATGCCGGTGAGGAAGTCGATCCAGGAGCCGGTCCGCTTGGGCTCCTTGCCGTCGGCCGGGGTGAGGCCGGTGCCGGCGCCGGGGTCGGTCAGCAGGCCGATGGCGAGGCCGATGCCCACCGCGATCAGCGAGGTGATCATGAACCAGAGCAGTGTGCGGGAGGCCAGCCGGGCGGCGTTGTTGACCTTCCGGAGGTTGGTGATCGACACCAGGATGGCGAAGAAGACCAGCGGGGCCACGGCCAGCTTCAGCAGCTGGACGAAGATGTCGCCGACCTTCTCCAGGGTGGTGGCCAGCCAGCTGACGTCCTGGCTGCGGGCGAGCCAGCCGAGGAGGACACCGAGCACGAGGCCGGTGACGATCTGGGCCCAGAAGGGGAACTTCAGCGAGGGCCTGGCGGGGGACTTGGGGGGCGTGGTCGCTGTCGCGGACACGGGCACACTCCGGGTTTGACGCACGGCAAAGCGTGGAGAAGCGGGATTTCTGCGAGGTGGTGTTGCGGTGCGGCAGCCAGGAATGCCCGGCCGGGACCGCTGCTGAAACGCGGCAGGCGCAGCGTGCTTTGGTCAGCAACAGGCCGCGGACACGCGGCGGCAGAGATCGACGTGCAGGCGCGTCACGAGCAGGGTGCTCATGACCATGGGAGGCGCGGCTGTCGTCAACATGGCGATGACGCTAACACTTCTCCTTTGAGAATCTCAAAGGCTTACTTTGAGCCGCGGGCGCACCGGAGGGCCGCAAAAACGCCGCTGCCCCAGTACTGGGGCGGTATGACCCAGCACCGGGGCAGTTCGGTGTGTGATGAAGCTAACCGGGGCCGGAGGGCGCCTCGGCCGCCGCCGACGGCGGCGGGGACCCTACGAGCCGGCGCGCGCGGCCTCGTCGGCCGCGTCCTCCTGGCTGCGGTTGTCGGCCAGCTTGCGCTTGGCGCCCTCGACCCGGCCGGAGATCTGCTGCGACATCTCGTCGCGCTGCCGGCGGAGCAGTACGAAGGACAGCGGCGCGGACAGCAGCAGCGCGAGCAGCACGACCCAGGCGAGGTTGGCGTCGCCCAGCCCGGCCGGCACCCACCGGAGCCGCACGAGGACGAAGACGGCGAGGAAGCACCCGGCGAAGATGCCGAGCCGCATCGCGGTGTAACGGATGGCTGCGTTCGGCTTGCCGGCCACGCTGACCTCTCTCTGTCGGTGTCGGTTATGCCCGTCCAGTGAAGCACGCGCCGCCTACGGGCACGGGCGCCGGGGGGCCTCGGCGGGCACGAGCCGCAGCGAGGAAAGGGGGATCTTGAGCGCTCCCTTCTCCTGCGCGTCCCAGAGGACGGCCCTGCCATCGGCGTCGCCCAGCAGGACGTATGCCTTGCGGGGGTCCAGCTCCCCGCCCTCCACGGGCACCTTGACCGGGTCGGTGACGGGGGTCGCACACATCCACTCGGGCTTGATGCCGTAGTAGAAGGACGGGGTGCGACCGGCGGCGGCGTCGGTCACCGCCGTGCGCCCGGCCTGCGCGGGGGGTGCGAAGACCAGTCCCGCCGCGGACAGCAGCATCCCGAGGACGTAGACCAGTGCGACGACGGCATAGCCCATCCAGCGGTCCCGGACCATGTAGTGCAGGTGCTTCGCGTACCCGAGCAGTGCCGGGGCCACCAGCCAGATCAGACTGACGGCCAGCACCCGCACGGCGCCGATCAGGCGCCAGACGGCAGGGACGTCGACATCCTCCAGGTCGACGTCGAAGGCATCGAGGTACAGGGCGGGCAAGGTCAGGCCGAGCCCGGGAAACAGCAGCGGAACGGCCGTCACCAGAGCCGGCAGCAACCACGGGAGCGTTCGGCGCCAGCTCGACTGCCTGGCCAGCAGCCATAGGCCGGCACCGACCAGGTATCCGAAGCCAAGGCCGACGACGACGAACAGGAAGCCGGTCACGATGTCCGGCGCCGCCCTGACCGAATGGGCGCTGAGCGCGGCGATGGTGCCGATCAGCAGGAAAGCTGCGACCGCGGTCTGAGGCACCGACTTCGCGGGCACCGCGGAACGGATGATCCAGAAGGAGGCCATCGCGGCCAGCAGCAACAGCGGGATCACGAACCACCACGTCCCCATGCCCCGGTCCCACAGCAGACCGGTGAAGGCCCCGCAGGCCATCGCCAGCAGGACCGGGTAGCGCAGCAGACCGGACCTTCGCCCGTATTGCCGCCTCCGCGGGACGGGCCGGTCGCGCTGCACAGCCCGGGGTGCATGCCGCCGACCCTCCGGCAGGCGCACCGAAAGACGTCCGGGGAGGGCGGTTCGCGCCCCCGGCAGATCGCGCCCCGCCAGCCGCCGGGCCGTGACCTCGTCCGCCGCCCGGATCTGTCGCCCGGTGTCGTAGGCGCCGAGCCTGCGCCCGGCGGCGTCGGCGAGACGCTCGCGTACCCGCTCGCGGAGCGGCAGCGGCGTGGTACAGGTCCCGAGGTCCGGCCGTTCGTAGGCGTACCACACGAGGGGGTCGGCCGGATCCCGGTCCACCGGCTCCACGACCTCCACCAGCAGGTCCACACCCAGCTCGTCGGCCAGCGTCTCCAGCCGCTCGCGCCCGCCGGTGGACGCCCGGTACGCCGAACCCGGGAACCGCACCTCCACCAGGTACTGCCAGACCCCCTCGGTGGTCGCGGAGGCTTCCGCCGGCCCCTCCCGGACCAGCACCTCCCAGCCCGCGGCCGCAACCCCCTCTTCCAGGAGACCTCGGTCGGTCGCCGTCCCCGTCAGTACGTCGGCGGCCACCACCCGCTGGTCCCATGCCCCCCGCCCCGCCATCAGGCCAGCGGGAGGACGAGGGTGACGTCGTCGCGGTCGTCGCCCGGGGCGACGCGGATCGCGGCGGGGACGCGGCCGACCTCCCGGTAGCCGCAGGACTCGTAGAAGCGTTCGAGGCCCAGGCCGCCGCGGCAGGTGAGGCGGATGGCCTCGATGCCGTCGATGGTGCGGGCCGCGTCGGCGACCGCGGCCATCAGGGCGCGGCCGGCGCCCCGGCCCTGGAGGTCGGGGTGGACCATCACCGTGTAGACCCAGAGCCAGTGCTCCATCAGACGGTGGGTGTTGAGGGTGAGGAAGGCGGTGGCGAGGACGCGGCCGTCCGTGTCGCGCCCGACGACCAGCCTGCTGCCGCCCTCGGCGACCGCGGCGAGCTGCTTGATCAGCTGCGGGCGGATGTCGTCCCGGACGACCGGCGGGACGAAGCCGACGGCGCCGCCCGCGTTGGAGACGTCCGTCCACAGGTCGAGGATGCCCTCGTGCAGGGCGGGATCGACCGACGGATCCAGGGCGAAGGCGATGGCTCCTGGGGTGACGGCCGAGACAGCAAGCTCAGTAAGGGTCATAGGGCGAGATTATCTATTACCTGCTCGTCTGCGCCAGTGACTTCGGCACACGAGAACGCCCTGGTCCGGGGTGCGGACCAGGGCGTCGAGGGCCGTACGGCGAAGCGGTGCGTCAGACGCGCATCGGCTGGGGCGACTCCCGCAGCGAGGCGTCCGGCCCCGGGTACTCGCGGATGATCTCGTACCGCGTGTTCCGCTCGACCGGGCGGAAGCCGGCCTCGCGGATGAGCTCCAGGAGGTCGTCCCGGGTGAGCTTGTTGGGGGTGCCGTAGTTGTCGGCGTCGTGCGTGATCTTGTACTCGACCACCGAGCCGTCCATGTCGTCAGCGCCGTGCTGCAGCGCGAGCTGGGCGGTCTGCACGCCGTGCATCACCCAGAAGACCTTGACGTGCGGGACGTTGTCGAAGAGCAGGCGGGAGACCGCGAAGGTCTTCAGCGCCTCGGCGCCGGTGGCCATGGAGGTCCGGGCCTGCAGGGTGTTGCGGACCTTGCCGTCCTTCATGTCCACGAAGTCGTGCTGGTACCGCAGCGGGATGAACACCTGGAAGCCGCCGGTCTCGTCCTGGAGCTCGCGCAGGCGCAGTACGTGGTCCACGCGGTGGCGCGGTTCCTCGATGTGGCCGTAGAGCATCGTGCACGGGGTCTTGAGCCCCTTCTCGTGCGCGAGGCGGTGGATCCGCGACCAGTCCTCCCAGTGGGTGCGGTGGTCGACGATGTGCTGCCGGACCTCCCAGTCGAAGATCTCCGCGCCGCCGCCGGTCAGCGACTCCAGGCCCGCCTCGATCAGCTCGTCCAGGATGTCGGACGCCGAGAGGCCGGAGATGGTCTCGAAGTGGTGGATCTCGGTGGCCGTGAACGCCTTCAGCGAGACGTTCGGCAGCGCCTTCTTCAGCTCGGAGAGCGAGCGCGGGTAGTAGCGCCACGGCAGGTTGGGGTGCAGGCCGTTGACGATGTGCAGCTCGGTGAGGTTCTCGTTCTCCATGGCCTTGGCCAGCCGGACGGCTTCCTCGATGCGCATCGTGTACGCGTCCTTCTCGCCCGGCTTCCGCTGGAACGAGCAGTACGCGCACGAGGCCGTGCACACGTTCGTCATGTTGAGGTGGCGGTTGACGTTGAAGTGGACGACGTCGCCGTTCTTCCGCGTGCGCACCTCGTGGGCGAGGCCACCGAGCCAGGCCAGATCGTCCGACTCGTAGAGGGCGATGCCGTCCTCACGGGTCAGCCGCTCACCGGAGCGGACCTTCTCCTCCAGCTCGCGCTTGAGCCCAGCGTCCATGTGCCGGTCGCCTCCTGATCGATGTCTGCCGGCTCCCCCAGGCTTCGATTCACCCGGGGGCACTCCCCGCCCAACCGTACTCTCAGTCCTCTTCCGGGAGCGCTCCGACCCGGTTCTCCCACTTGGTGGAGAGCACGATCGTGGTCCGGGTCCGGGAGACGCCCTTGGTCCCGGACAGCTTCCGGATGATCCGCTCCAGGCCGTCCACGTCGCTGGCGCGCACCTTGAGCATGTAGGAGTCGTCGCCGGCGATGA
Organism: Streptomyces sp. NPDC089799; assembly: GCF_040684755.1. NCBI lineage: Bacteria > Bacillati > Actinomycetota > Actinomycetes > Kitasatosporales > Streptomycetaceae > Streptomyces > Streptomyces sp. NPDC089799. Next base: position 131,238 of record NZ_JBFBGR010000006.1, read on the forward strand.
ACCAGCAGTCCTCGATCTCGGCGAGGTCGCGCAGCCGCCGCGCCACGTCCTCGTGGTCGGCGGCGTCGGAGAGCGAGATGCCGATGAGCGCCGTCACGCCCAGGCCGAGGGAGGCCGAGTCGACGGTCGCGCGGTACCCGGTGATGACCCCGGCGGTCTCCAGCCGGTTGATGCGGTCGGTGACGCTGGGGCCGGAGAGACCCACGAGCCGGCCCAGCTCCGCGTACGAGGCACGTCCGTTCTCCCGGAGTGCCTGGATGAGCTGCCTGTCCACCGCGTCCATGTATCTGGACCCTTCTATTATTCGGCAATCCTGCGAGACTAGGTATAGAATCAAAGGCGCACAGGGTCAACGCCCTGTGAATCTTTCAACAGATCAATGACGATCTTCAGGAGTGGTTCACCGTGTACACGATCGAGATGGCCTATGCCCAGATGCGGCAGCTCCAGGAGCAGGCCAGCCGATCCCGTGCCCACCAGCAGGCAGTCGCCGCCCGGCGCGCCGACAAGAGCACCAAGCCGCGCAACGCCAAGAAGCGCTAACCCGCGGTCCGAGAGCGGCCAAGCTCTCCCTCCCATCGGCGGTACAGCCGGTGCGGCACCCCTGCCGCGTCCAGCACCCGCCCCGCGACGAAGTCCACCAGATCCTGGATGTGCGTCGCACCCGCGTAGAACGCCGGAGAGGCGGGCAGCACCACTGCGCCCGCCTCGTCCAGCGCCACCAGATGCTTCAGCGTCTGTCCGTTCAGCGGGGTCTCCCGCACCGCGACCACCAGCCGGCGCCGCTCCTTGAGCGTCACGCTCGCCGCCCGCTGCAACAGGTCCTTCGACAGTCCGAGCGCCACGCCCGCCACACAGGCGGTGGACGCCGGCACGATCAGCATTCCCTTGACGGCGTACGAACCGCTGCTCGGCCCCGCCGCCAGGTCCCCGGCACCCCAGTGCCGGACGTCGTCGACGGACACCTCGAAGGTGCCCGGCTTCCCGTCGGCCCCCCGGGCCAGCCACTCGGCGAGGTCCTCGCGCCAGTGCGCGTCCCGGAAGGCGATGCCGGTCTCGTCCAGCAGAGTGAGCCGCGACGCCCGGCTGACCACCAGGTCCACGCTCTCCCCGGCCGCCAGCAGGCCGCGCAGCACCGCCGCCGCGTACGGCGTCCCCGACGCCCCGGAAACCCCGACCACCCACGGGGTGCGCTTGCCGTCAGTCATGACACCGAGACTATCCGGCCACCTCGTCCGGGCACTCGCCAAGGTCCGCCGTACGACGGCCGCACAACCGCCGTACGTCCGCCGTACGTCCGCCGTACGTCCGCCCCGGAGGGCACCCCTACAGGGTCAGGCCGCGGACCACGAGGTCCAGCAGCGCGCACACGAAGAGCGCGATGCCGATGAAGCCGTTCACCGTGAAGAACGCCCGGTTCAGCCGGGACAGGTCGTGCGGCCGCACGATGGTGTGCTCGTAGACGAAGGCGACCGCGACCACGGCCAGCCCCGCCCAGAACAGCGCGCCCGCGTCCGTCGCCACCGCGTACCAGACCAGCAGGGCCGTGGTGAGGACGTGGCAGACGCGGGCGCCCCACAGGGCGGCCGGGACGCCGAAGCGGGCCGGGACGGACTTCACGCCCTCGGCGCGGTCCGCCGCCACGTCCTGGCAGCCGAAGATCAGGTCGAAGCCGCCGATCCAGACGCCCACGGCCAGGCCGAGGATCACCGCGTCCCAGGACCAGGTGCCGGTCACCGCCAGCCAGGCGCCGATCGGACCCATCGCCTGGGCGATGCCGAGGATGGCGTGCGGGTAGTTCGTGAACCGCTTGCCGTACGGGTAGACCACCATCGGGATCACGGCCACCGGCGCCAGGGCCAGGCAGAGCGGGTTCAGGAGCGCGGCCGAGCCGAGGAAGACCGCGACGGCGATCCCCGCGCCGGTCCACGCGGTCCGCACGGAGACCGCGCCGGTCACCAGCTCGCGGGTGGCGGTGCGCGGGTTCCGTGCGTCGATCTCGCGGTCGATGATCCGGTTCGCGGCCATCGCGAAGGTGCGCAGACCCACCATGCAGACGGTGACCAGCAGCAGCTCCGCCCAGTGGACGCTGCCGCTCTCCACGGACATGGCGGTGAGCGCGGCGATGTAGGCGAAGGGCAGCGCGAAGACCGAGTGCTCGATCATCACCAGCCGCAGGAACGCCTTCACCTTGCCGGGAGCCTGCGGGACGGCGGGGCCCGGCCCGGGGCCGACGACCCCGTCGGCGGTGGTCATCATGCGAAGCTCCTCCGGAAGTCCGCCACCTCGGCGCGGAGCTCCGCGACCGGAAGGGTGGCGAGCTCCACGTCCAGCGGGCCGGTGTCCGAGGGGCCCTCCGGCGCTTCCGCACCGGTTCCCGCCCCGGCCGGCGGCACGACCCGGACGGTCAGGGCGGCCCGGTCGTCCCCGGCGTCGCGGACGGTGACCAGGAGGGCGCCGGTGCCCAGCTCCACCGACCAGCCGTCGCCGTCGCCGGCACCGTTCCCGTCGGCGTCGCCGAACACCAGCGCGTGCAGCAGCTCCTCCGTGAAGGCCGCCACCTCGCCGTCGGTCAGCTCCGGCAGCTCGAAGGACCGGCCCTGGCCGTCCGTACGGTCGGCCATCACCTGCCAGACGCCGGACTCCCCGGCGAACTCCTCCGCGCTGACCCCGGCCCGCTCGGCGGCGAGCCGCAGCTCCGGGTCGTTGACGTCGAGCTCGGGGCGGAGCAGCGCCACGCAGGGCGTGTCGGCACCGAGGAACAGGGCGGGACCGCCCACGGCCATGGGACTCACAGCCCGTACTCCTTCCAGCGGCGGTCCACCAGGGCCGCCGTCGCCGGGTCGGACTCCACCATGTCAGGCCATCCGCCGTCCCTGGTGTAGCCCTCCTCCGGCAGCTTCTTCGTGGCGTCGATGCCCGCCTTGCCGCCCCAGAACTGCTGGTACGAGGCGTGGTCCAGGTGGTCCACCGGTCCCTCGACCACCGTGAGGTCGCGGGAGTAGTCGGTGTTGCCCAGGGCCCGCCAGGACACCTCGTGCAGGTCGTGGACGTCGCAGTCCTTGTCCACCACGATGATCAGCTTGGTCAGCGACATCATGTGCGCGCCCCAGATGGCGTGCATGACCTTCTGCGCGTGCTTGGGGTACTTCTTGTCGATCGAGACGATCGCGCAGTTGTGGAAGCCGCCCGACTCGGGCAGGTGGTAGTCCACGATGTCCGGCACGATGATCTTCAGCAGCGGCAGGAAGAAGCGCTCCGTCGCGCGGCCCAGAGGGCCGTCCTCGGTCGGCGGGCGCCCCACCACGATGGACTGCAGCAGCGGCCGCTTCCGCATCGTGATGCAGTCGATCTTCAGCGCGGGGAAGGGCTCCTGCGGGGTGTAGAAGCCGGTGTGGTCGCCGAAGGGGCCCTCCGGCAGCATCTCGCCGGGCTCCAGCCAGCCCTCGACCACGACCTCGGCGTTCGCCGGGACCTGGAGCGGGACGGTCTTGCAGTCGACCATCTCGATCCGCTTGCCCGCCACGAAGCCGGCGAACAGGTATTCGTCGATGTCGCCGGGCAGCGGGGCGGTGGAGGCGTAGGTCACGGCCGGCGGGCAGCCGAAGGCGATCGCGACCGGCAGCCGCTCGCCGCGCGCCGCCGCGACCGCGTAGTGGTTGCGGCTGTCCTTGTGGATCTGCCAGTGCATGCCGATGGTGCGCTTGTCGTGGCGCTGCAGCCGGTACAGGCCGAGGTTCCGCACGCCCGTCTCCGGGTGCTTGGTGTGCGTGAGCCCCAGGTTGAAGAAGGAACCGCCGTCCTTGGGCCAGGTGAACAGCGCCGGCAGCCGGTCCAGGTCCACGTCGTCCCCGGTGAGGACGACCTCCTGGACGGGCGCGGAGTCGCCCTTCACCTTCCTCGGCGGGACGTGCACCATCGAGCCGAGCTTGCCGAACGCCTCGCGGACGCCGATGAAGCCCTGCGGCAGCTCCGGCTTCAGCAGGCCGCCGATCTTCTCGCTGATCTCGCCGTAGGACTTCAGGCCGAGGGCCTTGAGCAGCCGGCGGTCGGTACCGAAGACGTTCATCGCCAGGGGCATGTCGGAGCCCTTGACGTTCTCGAACAGGAGGGCCGGACCGCCCGCCTTGTTCACTCTGTCGACGATCTCCCCGACCTCCAGGTACGGGTCGACTTCGGCCTTGATGCGCTTGAGGTCGCCCTCCCGCTCCAGGGCCCGGAGCAGCGAGCGGAGATCGTCGTAAGCCATGGGGGCAAGTATCCGGCACGGACTACCCTGAAGGCGTCACCGGGGCCCGCCGCGGCCCGCCGCCACTGCCTGGGGGTCGGACCCACACCGTGCTGCGCTATCTGCCGTTCCTGCTGATCATCGGTTTGACCATCTACACCTTCATCGACTGCCTGAACACCCCCGAGGAAGAGGTCAAGCACCTCCCCAAGGTGGTGTGGGTGATCATCATCCTGCTGTTCTCGATCGTGGGACCGGTTGTCTGGCTCTTCGCGGGGAAGAAGCGGGTGGCCTCCGGCGGCGGGGCCGGGCGGGGCCGCGGCCGCACCCAGTGGGTGGCCCCGGACGACAACCCCGACTTCCTGAACTCGCTCCGCGAGCAGCAGCGCGCGAAGCAGCGGGACGAGAAGCGGCAGAACGAGCAGGACGAGCAGGACGGCGACAAAGACGGCGAGCAGGACCAGGACGGGGACAAGGACGGCGACAAGGGCAAGGACCGGGACAACCGGGAGTAGCCCCCGTCAGGCGGCCGTTCGGGCCGCCGCCCGGAGGGGGCGGGACGCCGCCTCCCGGCGCACCGCCCGGACCAGGGCCCTTACGACCGCATTGTGGTCGGCGGCTCGCCACACCAGCCCGTACTCGGCCGGCTCGGCGTCGGTCACCGGAAGATGGGCCACCCCGGGGCGGGCGTGGTACGTCGTCGCGTGTTCCGGGAGCAGCAGGGCGCCCTCTCCGGCCGCGACCAGCATCAGCGCTTCCTGTGTGTGGGTGACCTCCGCCCCCCGCCCGATCGGCCGGCCCGCGGGCGTCCGCTGAGGGGCGGACCGTTCCCGCAGGTGCACTGGCACCTCCCCGCCGGTCCGCAGCAGCCGTACGCCCGCCAGGTCCTCCAGCGTCAGCGCGGTGCGCGCGGCGAGCGGGTCGTCGGCCGCCACCGCCAGGACCCGGCGTTCCCTCAGCAGCACCGGCCCGGCCTCCAGGTCGGGCTCGCGCACCGGGAACTCGGCGAAGGCGACGTCGAAGTCGCCGCTGCGCAGCTGCCCGTAGGGATCCGACAGCGGCACCTCGCACACCGTCACCTCCAGCTCCGGATGGCCGGTGCGGAGCTGCCGGGCGGCCCGCAGCACCAGTTCCCCCGTGGGCGGGGTGGGGAAGCCGACGTGCACCGTGCCGTGGACGGCCCGGGCGGTGGCCGCGGCGCGTTCCAGGGCGTCCCGGACGCCCCGGTGGTGGGGTTCGAGGTCGGCGCGCAGCTGCGCGCCCAGCGCGGTGAGGGACACCCTGCGGCTGGTGCGCAGGAACAGCGGTGCGCCCACGCGCCGTTCCAGGCGGCCGATCATCTGGCTGACCCGGGCGCGGGACAGCAGCATCCGCTCGGCGGTCCGGCCGAAGTGCAGCTCGTCGGCCAGGATCAGGAAGGCGTCCAGTTCATCGCGTTCGGTAAGCACGGCTTACCGAACGTTGCGGTCTTCGGCGTTGTTCCCCAAGACCCCGCGGACGAAGGTTGGTTGAGCCGGCAACCAACCTTCCTTCATTCCTCGATTCTTCGTCCGGGGGTTCCCATGGAATCGAACGACACCATCCGCGGCCGCCAGTGGGGCGTCCTGCTCGTCCTCTGCGGCGCGATCTTCCTGGAGGGCATCGACGTCGCCATGCTGAACGTGGCCCTGCCGTCCATCCGGGCGGACCTGGGCCTGTCCACCGGCGAACTCCAGTGGGTGATGAGCGCCTACGTGCTCGGCTACGGCGGCTTCATGCTGCTGGGCGGGCGGGCCGCGGACCTCTTCGGGCGCCGGCGGATGTTCCTGGGCTGGCTGACCGTCTTCCTGCTGTTCTCCGGGCTCGGCGGGCTGGCCACCGAGGGCTGGATGCTGATCACCGCACGGTTCGTGACCGGTGTGGCCGCGGCCTTCATGACCCCGGCCGGGCTCTCGATCATCACCACCGGCTTCACGGAGGGCCCACAGCGCGACAAGGCCCTGCTGGTGTACTCCGGCACGGCGGCCGGCGGGTTCTCCATCGGCCTGGTGGTCGGCGGGCTGCTGTCCTCGGTGGGCTGGCGCTGGGTGTTCTTCGCCCCGGTGGGCCTGTCCGCGGTGATCCTGGTGGCCGCACTGGCCCTCGTACCGAAGCCGGCGGCGCCGGTACGGACGCCCGGCCGGCGGATCGACCTGGCCGGCGGGCTGACCGTCACCGCCGCGCTGGTGCTGCTGGTGCTCGGCGTGGAGCGGGCGGCGCACGCCCCGGCGGCCGCGACCGCCGCCACGCTCGGGGCCGGGCTCGTACTGCTGGCGGTCTTCGCGGCGGTGGAGCGCCGGGTGCCCGCCCCGCTGGTGAAGCTGTCGGTGCTGCGCTCCGGGCCGCTGGTCCGCACGAACCTGGCCGCGGTGCTGTTCTCCGGCGCCTTCTTCGGCTTCCAGTTCCTGCTGGTGCTCTACCTGCAGGAACTGCGGGACTGGTCCAGCGTGCAGACCAGCCTGGCGATGGTCGTGATCGGCATCGACGCGGCGCTCTCCCCGACGGTGGTGCCGAAGCTGGTGGCCCGCTTCGGCAACGCCCGCCTGATCCTCGCCGGGCTGCTGCTGGCCGCGGTGGCCTACGGGCTGTTCCTGCCGCTGGGCGCGGACTGGTCGTACCCGGTGATGCTGCCCGGCCTGGTGCTGGTGGGCCTGGCGTTCGCCCTGGTCTACGGCCCGCTGACGATCGTCGCCACCGACGGCGTGGCGGAGGAGGACCAGGGGCTGGCGGGCGGCCTGCTCTACACCTCGTTCCAGTTCGGCGCGGCGCTCGGTCTGTCCGCGGTGACCGCGGTCTCCGGTGCGGTGTCCGGCTCGGCGCTGGACGGCTACCGGGCAGCCCTGTGGGTGCCCTTCGCGGCGGTGCTGCTGGCCGCGGCGGTGACCGCGCCGGGGCTGCGGTCCCGGGCGGGGCGGCGGGTGGCCGCCGGGGAGCCCGCCCCGGCGGAGCTGCCTTCTCCGGAGCCCTCCCGGTCCTGAGCGGACCGGGTCACTGCGCCCAGGGCAGGACGCGGGTGCCCTCGGTCCCGGGGACCGAGGCCACCCCGTCCGCGCGCATGGCGACGTACGCCTGGAAGGATTCGACGGCGGTGATCCGGCGCACCACGTCGGGCGGCAGGACCATGGTCTGGCCGGCGGTGACCTCCTCGGTGCGGCCGCCGTCCCAGGTGATCTCCAGGGATCCGGCGGTGACCGTCCAGACCTGCTCGCGGCTGACGGAGTGGTCCGGGCCGGTTGCGCCGGCGGCCATGTCGACGTGCCAGGTGCTGAGCTCGGCGCTGCCGCGGCTGGGGGCGGCGAGGCCGGTCATGGTGGCGTTCGGCGAGACGGTGACGTGCTCGGGGGTGGTGGTGATGACGCGCAAGGCGGCGGCTCCTCGTAACAGAATGAGTGGGTCCACTTGAGTCAAGTTGCTTTACTCGGTGGATGCAGGAGCAAGTAAAGCATCTTGACTTGCCTGTGTCACCATGTTTGCGTGATGAACCACGAGAGCGGGCCCGGCCCCGAACTGACCTTCCTGCTCGGGCTGGGTTTCCAGATGATGCTGGCCGAGTTCACCCGGCGGGTCGCCGAGGCCGGGTACCCGGACCTGCGGCCGGTGCACGGCATGGCCTTCCAGATCCTCAAGGGCGACGGCGCGACGAGCAGTGAGCTCGGGGAGCGGCTGGGGATGACCAAGCAGGCGGCCGGGCAGCTCGTCGACGACCTGGAGCGGCGGGGGTACGTGCGGCGGGAGCCGCACCCTGCGGGGGGCCGGCGGAAGCTGGTCGTGCTCACGGGGGCGGCGTATGCGCATCTTGCCGTGGCGGGGCGGATCCTCCATGAGCTGGAGGGCGAGCTGGCCGGGCCGGTCGACGTTTCGCTGCTGCGGGCGGAGCTGGCGCGGCTGCTGGGGGCGCTCGGCGGGGGTGGGCCGTTGCCGCCGTTGCGGCCCGTCTGGTAGCCGGGCGGGGTCCGGGGGCCAGGCCCGCTGGGCTGGGGCGGGGGTACGAGCGCTGAGCGGGTGTTCCGGTGTGCCCACCCGTTCCGCCCTGCGGAACGCCTGCCCACACCGAGGGGGAACGCCTGCCCACACCGGGGCGGAACGCCTGCCCACACCTCGGCGGGACGCCTGCCCCACCGGGCGGGGTCAGTGGGGTTGCAGCTGGGCCGCGTATTCGGTGCGGAGGGCGGTTCGGCGGGAAGGGGTCCAGGTGGGCCAGTACACCGGGTGGCCTTCGAGGTAGTCCTCCAGCAGCAGGAAGTGGTCGTGCCAGCCGGCCAGGCGGTCCAGGGCGTAGGACCCGTCGCCGTGGAGTTCGGCGGTGAAGCGGATCAGGGTGGAGTCGGTGCCCAGCGGCTCCAGGTGGAAGCGCATCCGGCCGTGCACCGGGAAGGTGTACTCGGCGACCCGTTCCACGTCCCAGGCGGTGACCTGGCCCGAGGCCCTGGTGTCCGGGTCCGGCCAGTGCAGGGTGACGGCCCCGCCGAGGTGCCGTTCCAGGGTCTCGGCTTCCGCCAGCCAGCCGTGCAGGCCCTCCGGCGTGGTCAGGGCCTGCCACACCGTTTCGTACGCGTGCGCCACGTGCGGCGCGATGTGCAGCAGCCAGTGGTCACCGTCGCGCCGCTCGCTGGTGCCATGGCTCACGGGAGACATGACACCAGCGTCGCACTTGCGCCGGTCGTACGCCGCTCCGGTCAGACGCCCGCGTACGAGTGCTTGCCGTTGAGCAGGATGTTCACGCCGTAGTAGTTCCAGATCCAGCAGGCGAACGCGAACAGCGCCAGGTAGGCGGCCTTGCGGCCCTTCCAGCCGGCCGTGGCCCGCGCGTGCAGGTAGCCGGCGTAGGCCACCCAGGTCACGAAGGACCAGACCTCCTTGGGGTCCCAGCCCCAGTAGCGGCCCCAGGCGTCGCCGGCCCAGATGGCGCCGGCCACGATGGTGAAGGTCCACAGCGGGAAGACGGCCGCGTTGATCCGGTACGAGAGCTTGTCCAGCGAGGCGGCGGAGGGCAGCCGCTCCAGCACCGAGGTGGCGAAGGCGCCGGGCTTGCCGCCGGCCGCGAGCTTGGCCTCGTAGGAGTCGCGGAAGAGGTAGAGCAGGGTGCCGGCGGCGCCGACGTAGAAGACCGCGCCGCAGAAGATCGCGGTGGAGACGTGGATCCACAGCCAGTACGAGTCCAGGGCCGGGACCAGCTGGTCGCTGTCGGTGTAGAGCCACTTGGTGGCGATGCCCAGGTCCAGCAGGACGGTGGTGACCAGGATCAGGCCGAGCCAGCGCACGTTCTTCTTGGCGGCGAGCAGCGCCAGGTACACGCCGACGGCCACCGTGGAGAAGGTGATCGAGAACTCGTACATGTTGCCCCAGGGGGCCCGCTCGACCGACAGCGCACGGGCGGCCACGCCGCCGGCCTCGATCAGGAAGGCCAGTGCGGTCAGGGAGACCGCGATCCGCCCGTAGAGGTCGCCCTTCTCGGTGTCACCGGCGGCGCCGGGGCCGTCGGGGACGTCCCGGGTGCCGTTGCCGGACCGGGTGACCACCTTCGGCTTCTCCAGGACGGCCGTCCCGCCGCCCTTGGTGCGGACCTGCACCGCGGGCGCCTGCGCCGCGGCACCGGTCAGCGCGGCCGCCGTACGGCCGACCTTGCTGCGGCTGCCGAACACCCACTCGGCGATGTGCGCGAGGAAGGCGAGCGTGTAGACCGCCATCGACGAATAGATCAGGTAATTGCTGATCTGCGCCAGGTTCTCGTTGGCTGCGACTGCGAGCGTGCTCATTCCCGCTCTCCTTCAGGGTCTTCTTCGGCAGCGTCGGCGGCGGTGCCGTCGGCGGGACCTTCGGTGGACTTCGGCGCGGTGGGCGCCTTGTCGTGCAGCTCGGCGGCCAGCTCCGCGAGCTCCTCCGCGAGCCGGGCCGACTCGCTGCGGCCGAGACCGGCCATCCGGACGACGGTCACGCCGTCCGGGAGCGCCTCCGCCCGGACCCAGATCCGGCGGCGCTGGATGAACAGGGAGGCGGCCAGGCCCAGGATGGCGGCGATGGCCCCGGCCAGGGCCAGTCCGTTGCCGGGCTGGTGGGACACCTGGAAGGTCGCCCAGCGCTCGATGCCCTCGAACTTCACCGAGCCGGCCCCGTCGGGCAGGGTCATGGTCTCGCCGGGCCGGAGCATCTGCTTGAACAGCTGGCCGTCCGGGCCGAGGAACTTGTTCATCTTGCGGGTGTCGAGCTGGTACACGTTCTGCGGCAGGCCGGAGTCGACGCCGAGGCTGCCGTGGTACGCGCTGAGCGCGAGCACCGGGAAGTCCAGGTCCGGGAACTGGGAGAACATGTTCCCCTTGTTCTGGCCCGCGAAGGTGGGGACGAACCAGGCGGCGAAGCCGAGCTGGGTCTTCTTCCCGTCCTTGTCCCGGTAGCCGTCGGTGACCTTGACCGCGCCGGAGGAGGTGAGGTGGGAGTCCTGCGGCAGCATCGGCACGGCGTCCTTGAAGATCACCTTGCCCTGGCGGTCGGTCACCGAGATGACCGGCGCGTAGCCGTGGCCGAGCAGGTAGACCTTGGCGCCGTCGATGTCGAGGGGCTTGTTGACCTCGATCTCGGCCTTCCGGGGCGCGCCGTCGGCTCCCTCGCTGACGGAGACGTACGCCTTGAAGTCGCGCGGGGTGCCCTTCTGCGGGCCGGTCTTCTCGAAGGTGGCGTCGAACTCGTCCAGGGTGAAGCTGAACTTCGGCAGGGTGTCGGTGTCGAAGAGGCTGCCGGACTTGAAGTCGTCGTACTGGGTGAGCGTGTTCGAGAAGCCCTGGCCGCGCAGGACCAGCTTGCCGCCCTCGGACTTGAAGAGCTGGCCGGTGGCGAAGGCCACCAGCATCAGGATCAGGGCGATGTGGAAGGCCAGGTTGCCGGCCTCGCGGAGATAGCCCTTCTCGGCGGCGACGGAGCCCCCGGCGGCGTCGGAGCCCTCGGCGGCGTCGGTGCGGAACCGGCGCCCGGCCAGCAGGCTCTTCGCGTGGGCGAGGACCTCCTCGGGGGCGGCCCCGGTGCGCCAGGTGGTGTACGCGGGCAGCCGGTCCAGCCGCTTCGGCGCAGCCGGCGGGCGGCCGCGCAGCTGGCCGACGAACTGCCAGGTGCGCGGGACGATGCAGCCGATCAGCGAGATGAACAGCAGCAGGTAGATCGCCGAGAACCAGAACGAGGTGTAGACGTCGAAGAGCTGGAGCTTCTCGGCGACCGGCACCCAGAAGTCGTGTTCCAGCTTCCACCGCTCGACCTTCATCGGGTCGACCTGGGTCTGCGGGATCAGCGAGCCCGGGATGGAGCCCAGCGAGAGCAGGAGCAGCAGGAGCAGCGCCACCCGCATGGAGGTGAGCTGCCGCCAGAACCAGCGGATCCAGCCGATCACGCCGATGCCGGTGGGCGCGGCGTCCTCGGCGGGGGCCGTGGAGAGCTGCGCCCCGGCGTCGCCGAGGCCGCTGTCGCCGGTGTCGGGGCCGCTGTCGCCGGGGCCGCCGTCGCCGGTTTCGGTGCCGGGGCCGCCGTCGGCGGGGCCCGGATCGTGACCGGCGGTGTCCGCGTCGGCCTCGCCGGCCGCCTTGGTGTTGTCCGTCGTACTCATGTGCCTGTCGTCCTCAGATCCCGACCGTGAAGGTGCTGGCCCAGCCCTGCATGTCCGACACGATGCTGGCCCAGATTCCTGTGACGAGCAGCAGGCCGGTGAGGATCAGCATGCCGCCGCCGATCCGCATCACCCACGCGTAGTGCTTCTTGACCCAGCCGAACGCGCCCAGCGCCTTGCGGAAGGCGACGGCCGTGACGATGAAGGGCAGCCCGAGCCCGATGCAGTACACGGCGGTCAGTCCGGCGCCGCGCACGGCGCTCGCCTCGTTGAAGGAGAGCGTGATCAGGGCGCCGAGGGTGGGGCCGGTGCAGGGGGCCCAGCTCAGGCCGAAGAGCGCGCCGAGCAGGGGCGCCCCGACCAGGCCGGCCGCGGGCTTCTTGTGGAAGCGGAACTCGCGCATCGTCAGGCCCGGGATCCAGCCCATGAAGAAGAACCCCAGGAGGATCACCAGGAAGCCCATGACCCGGGAGATGATCTCCCGGTTGGCCTGGAGGGTGTTGCCGAACTGTCCGAAGAGCGCCCCGGTGGAGACGAACACGGCGGTGAAGCCGAGGACGAACAGGCTCGCGCCGAGGAGCATCCGGCCGCGCCGGGCCTCGGCCAGGTCGGCGCCGCTGGCTCCGGTGACGTAGGAGAGGTAGCCGGGGACGAGCGGGAGCACGCAGGGCGAGAAGAACGAGACCAGTCCGGCGAGCAGTGCGATGGGCACCGCCAGCAGCAGACCTCCGCTCAGGACGGTCTCGTTCACGCCGACGTCCTGGGCGGCGAGGAGCATCACGGGGTCACTTCTCCGCGAGCAGCGGGTCGATCATCTGACGGAGCCGCTTGTCGTCGATCGCGGTGAGGGCGCGGGCTGCGATCCTGCCCTCCCGGTCGAGGACTATCGTGGAGGGGATGGCCGCCGGGTTGAGGGTGCCGGTGGGGAAGCGGAGGACCAGCTTGCCCGCGGGGTCGAAGAGGCTCGGGTAGCCGATCCCGTAGTCCTTCTCGAAGTTGAGCGCGTTCTGCTTGCTGTTGTCCCGGGTGTTGATCCCGACGAAGGCGACGTCCTTGGCCAGCTCTTCGGAGACCTTCTTGAAGTACGGGGCCTCGGTCCGGCAGGGGCCGCACCAGGAGCCCCAGACGTTGATGACGACGACCTTGCCCTTGAGGGTGGAGGTGTCGAGGGTGCCGCCTTCGACGGTCTCGCCGTCGAGCTTGGGCGCGGCCACGCGCTTGCCCCGCGCGACGGTGGAGATACCGCTCGGTCCGGTGACGTAGTTGCCGCCGGACGAGCCGGTGGAGCTGCCGCCGCCGTCGGTGCACGCCGTGAGGGTGAGGGCGCTCGCGAGGGTCACCGCGGTCAGCAGGATGGGGGCGCGGCCAGTTCTCATGTGAAAAGTTTCGCATGAGCATATCGGGGATCTTCCGCACCCCCCGCGGCGCTGACGAACCGCAGCTCAGGCGGCCGTCAGGTAGGTCTTCCAGCCGCCGGCCGGGGCCTGGCCGGGGTGGAGCGCACGCATCTTCGCGAGGATCTTGGGGTCCTGGACGTCGAGCCAGTCGACCAACTGCCGGAAGGATACGAGCCTTACATCCTTTTTGTCCGACATCCCCTTGAGGGCCTCCTCGACGGCGTCCATGTAGATGCCGCCGTTCCATTCCTCGAAGTGGTTGCCGATGAACAGCGGCGCCCGGTTCGTCTCGTAGGCCCGCTTGAAGCCGCCCAGGTAGGTGGCGGTGGCCTGGGTGCGCCAGGCCGGGTAGTTGGAGGGCACGCCCCGGGTGGTGTTCTTCGACTGGTTGGCGAGGATGTTGTAGTCCATGGACAGGACCTCGAAGCGGTGCCCGGGGAACGGCAGCGCCTGCAGCGGCAGGTCCCAGACCCCGCCCTTCTTCACCGGCCACTGCTGGAGCCCGCCCGGCGAGCTCGCGTCGTAGCGCCAGCCGAGCTTCCCGGCGGTCGGCAGCAGGTTGTCCTGGCCCAGCAGGCACGGCGTACGGGCGCCGGCCAGCTCCTTCGTGTAGTCGAACGGCAGCGGCTGGAGGTCGGTGAAGCCGGTGTTCGTCTTCCAGTTGGTGACGAAGGACACGGCCTGGTCTGTCTCGCTCTGCCAGTCCTGCGGGGTCCAGCGGGCGACGGAGCCGGAGCCGGCGCAGAAGTGGCCGTTGAAGTGGGTGCCCACCTCGTGGCCGTCGAGCCACGCCTGCCGGACGTTCTGCAGGGTCAGCCGGACGTTCTCGTCCTTGAGGTAGCCGATGTCGGAGGCGCCGACCGGATTCCTCGGCGGCTTGTAGAGGGACTTCTTCGACTCGGGGAGCAGGTATATCCCGGAGAGGAAGAAGGTCATGGCCGCGTGGTGGTCCTTGGCCAGCTTGAGGAAGCGCGGGAAGAGGCCGTTGCCCACCTCTCCCGCGCCGTCCCAGCTGAACACCACGAACTGCGGCGGGGTCTCGCCCGGCTGCAGCGGCACGGGCTTGTCCGGCTGGTTCGGCTGCGGCCCGGTGTCGGCAGTCGAACCGTCGCCTATGAGCCTGGGCTCGGGGCCGCCGCCCTGCTTGCCGCCCCCGCCGCCGCCACCGGACCCGGACTTGCCTCCGCCACCACCGCCACCGCCGGTGCCGCAGCCCGCGAGCACCGGCGCGGCCGCCGCGCCGAGACCAAGACCGAGCACGCCCCTGCGACTGATACGACTGACCCCGCGCATGTCACCCTCCCCGATGCCGTCCCACGCGCCATCCGCTGTCCATATAACCGGACATGTCGGAGTGGCCGTGAACCTGACACGGGGATTCCCGCCCGGTCCGGCTGTTAATGACCCGGGGCCGTAACAGGCGTGCACCGAACGGACACGGGCGGACGGACGCGTGCGGACGGACGCATGCGGACGGACGCATGCGGACGGACGCATGCGGACGGAGACGCGGGCACGACCCGCGCTCACCGCTACGCGCCGAACGCCTTCGACTTCCCCTTCACCGGCTTGGCGCCCGCCAGCAGGTGCGCCGGCACCAGGTCCCGGGCCGGCTCGCTGTAGCCCACCGACACCAGCTTGTCCCCCCGGTACGTGAAGGAGGTCAGCGACGCCAGCGTGCACTGGCGGCGCCGCGGGTCGTGCCACAGCCGCCGCTTCTCCGCGAAGCTGCGCACGATCCAGATCGGCAGCTGGTGGCTGACCGCCACCGCCTCGTGCCCGCGCGCCCGGTCCTTCGCCGCGTCCAGCGCCGCCATCATCCGCACGACCTGCTCGACGTACGGCTCGCCCCAGGACGGCTTGAACGGGTTGGTGAGGTGCTTCCAGTTCGACGGCTTGCGCAGCGCGCCGTCGCCGACGCCGAAGGTCTTGCCCTCGAAGACGTTCTCCGCCTCCAGCAGCCGGTCGTCCGTCGCGATGTCCAGGCCGTGGCTCTTGGCGATCGGCGCCGCCGTCTCCTGCGCCCGCTCCAGCGGGGAGGAGACGACGTACGTGACGTCCCGGCCCTCCAGGTGCTCGGCGACCCGGTCCGCCATCTGCCGGCCGAGGTCGGAGAGGTGGTAGCCGGACCGGCGGCCGTAGAGCACGCCGTCCGGGTTGTGCACCTCGCCGTGCCGCATCAGGTGGACGACGGTGATCTCGCCGCCGCCCGCGGATCCGGCCGCGGAGCCGCCCGTGGTGTCGCTCATGCCGTCGCCTCCGCGGCGGCACGGGCGGCGGCGGGCAGCGCGGCGGCGATCCGCTCCACGGCCCGCTCGTCGTGCGCGGTGGACACGAACCAGGACTCGAAGGCGGACGGCGGCAGGTACACGCCGTTGGCCAGCATCGCGTGGAAGAACGCGGTGAAGCGGAAGCTCTCCTGCTTCTTCGCGTCCTCGTAGTCCTTCACCTCGTCCGGGGTGAAGAACACCGAGAACATGTTGGAGGCCGTCTGCAGCCGGTGCGCCACGCCCTCCTTGGCCAGCGCCCGGGTGACCAGGCCCTGGATCTCCGCCGACACGGCGTCGACCTTGTCGTACGCCGCCTGGTCGAGCAGCCGCAGCTGCGCCAGGCCCGCGGCGGTCGCGATCGGGTTACCGGAGAGCGTGCCCGCCTGGTAGACCGGGCCGGCCGGAGCCAGGTAGGCCATCACGTCGGCGCGGCCGCCGAAGGCCGCGGCCGGGAAGCCGCCGCCCATGACCTTGCCGAAGGTCAGCAGGTCCGGCTTGACGCCCTCGACGCCGTACCAGCCGGCCCGCGAGGTGCGGAAGCCGGTCATGACCTCGTCGGAGATGAACAGCGCGCCGTCCTGGCGGCACAGGTCCGCCAGACCCTGGTTGAAGCCGGGCGCCGGGGTGACCACGCCCATGTTGCCGGGCGCCGCCTCGGTGATCACACAGGCGATCTCGCCCGGGTGCGCGGCGAAGGCCGCCCGGACCGCGTCCAGGTCGTTGTAGGGGAGCACGATCGTGTCGCCGGCCTGGGCGCCGGTCACGCCCGGGGTGTCCGGCAGCGCGAAGGTGGCCAGGCCGGAACCGGCGGCGGCCAGCAGCGCGTCCACGTGGCCGTGGTAGCAGCCGGCGAACTTCACGACCTTCGCGCGGCCCGTGAAGCCGCGGGCCAGGCGGATGGCCGACATGGTCGCCTCGGTGCCGGAGGACACCAGGCGGACCTGCTCGACGGGCTCGATGCGGGCGACGATCTCCTCGGCGAGCGCGACCTCGCCCTCACCCGGCGTGCCGAAGGAGGTGCCGCGGGCGACGGCCGCCTGCACCGCCTCGATCACCTCGGGGCGGGAGTGGCCGAGGATCATCGGCCCCCACGAGCACACGAGGTCGACGTACTCGCGCCCGTCGGCATCGGTGAGGTACGGACCGGTACCGGACACCATGAACCGGGGCGTACCGCCCACGGCGCGGAAGGCGCGGACCGGAGAGTTCACGCCGCCGGGGGTCACGAGGGACGCACGCTCGAAGAGCGTCTGCGAAACTGGGGCTTCATACGTGTACGGGTAGCTCACACCAGCCATGGTCTCAGAGGCCGCGACTTCGCTTGCGGACGGGCGTTTCACCGCTGCGGCGCGGGGGAGGTCACTGCCATGATGATCAGGCTGCGTGGCGGGGGCCGCGGGGCCGGGTCAGGCGGCCACGGGGCCGGGACGTACGGTCGCGGGGCCGGGGCAGACGGCCGCGGGACCGGGGCATACGGCCGCAGGGCCGGGACAGGCGGCCGCGAGGCCGGGGCAGTCACAGGCGCAGGCAAGACCAGTCGGGTGGAGATATGCAACGCGGTGGTGGACCGGGCGAGGGTATGGACGGCCTCGACCCGAAGCGCGCCCGCGAAGCCCGTGAAGCGCGCCGGCGCGGCAAGCACCGCCGCGCCCAGGCCGAGCAGGCGGAGGCCGCGTCGCCCTCTGCGGACCCGACGCCGGCACCCGCTCCCCCGGCACCCGCTCCCCCCTCGCCCGCGCCTGCCGCACCTGCTCCTCCCGCGCCCGACATCACCCCGCTGCCCGTGCCCGGGCCGGGCGCGGACCCCGTCCCCGCCCTCGGCGACCTCCGCGGCAAGGCCGGGGGCAGCCGCGGCATGGGGGTGACGTACAAGTACTTCGGCGCCCCGGACGGCGCGACGGCGGCCCGCGTGCCGCACTCGATGCGCCCCGAGGAGCTCGGCGGCGACGAGCTCGGCATGGGCGGCATGTTCACCAGGATCAAGCCGGAGACGGTGGCCGCGATGGTCCTGACCGGCATCGAGGGCATACCCCTGCACAAGGTGCCGCCGCTGGAGCTGGTCGTCCTGCACCCCGACTACGCGGTGGTCAAGCTGCCGATGACGGTGGTGGACCCGCTGCGGGACATCGGCGAGGAGTCGGTGGGCGCGGCGGCCTTCATCTGGTCCACGGTCCCCGACCGCGGCGGCCCGAGCGACGCGTTCAACGTCTACCGGCTGCTGCACGAGTGGCAGGACTTCTCGCAGCGGCTGCACGAGGCGGGGCACCAGCCGTACTGCCTGGTGTGGGGCTGATCCGGCGGTCCTCGCCCCGGTCGTGACGCGCGTGTGCCGCGCCCGGGCGGACCCGGGCGCGGCACAGGCGGTGTTGCTCTGGAGGGTCAGAGCCGTTCAGAGCACCACTACTTCATGCTCTTGGGGCGGTGGTTCGGGTTCATGCCCGGGATCAGCGGCTCGCTGGCCGCCCGGTTGAGCGGCGGGTTCTCCGGGAACGTGACCTCCGTCCAGACCCCGGTGCAGTTGTCGAGCGTGTCGGTGTCGTTGTCGATCTCACACGTCGTCTCGAACAGATCGCCGTCGGTGGTCAGCACCTGGAAGGAGACCAGGTTGGCCTGGGACGCGACGGAGATGGCACAGGCGTTGTCCGGGAAGGTCTCGACGGCGCCGAGGTTCTCCCACGTGAACGGGCCGACGTCGGGCTGGAGGGCCCGGACGCCGCCCCACGCGGTGCCGCCGGTCAGCACGGCCTTGACCTCGTTCGAGGCGCTGGGGTTGTATGCGTCGACGTCGCTGCACGGGCCGGGGGCGCCGGTCGCACCGGTGTCACCCTGCGGGCCGGTCGGGCCGGTCGGGCCGGTGTCACCGGTGGCGCCGGTGTCACCCGTGGCACCCTGCGGACCCGTCGGGCCCGTCGGGCCGGTGTCACCCGTCGCACCCTGCGGGCCGGTCGGACCCGTCGGGCCGACGCTGCCCGTGCCGCCGGGGCCGGTCGGGCCCTGCGGACCCGTCGGGCCGGTCGGGCCGGTGTCACCCGTCGCACCCTGCGGGCCGGTCGGACCCGTCGGGCCGACACTGCCTTCACCGCCGGGGCCGGTCGGGCCCTGCGGACCCGTCGGGCCGGTGGGGCCGGTGTCACCGGTGGCGCCGGTGTCACCCGTGTCGCCGGCGGGGCCCGTCGGGCCGGTGTCGCCGGTCGGGCCCTGCGGACCCGTCGGGCCGGTCGGGCCGGTGGGACCGACCTTGCCCTTGTCCTTGCACTTGTCGTCGTGCTTGCCGTTGTGCTTGCCGTCCTCGTCACCGCGCGGCATGCCGGGCTTGGCCTTGTCCGGGCCGTGCGGGCGGTCGGGCCGACCGTGCTCGTCCTTGCCGTCGTGGTCCTTGCACTCGCCGCCGCCCGACGGGGTGGCCTTGCTGACCGCGGCCGTCTGCACGGCCTTCGCCTGGGCGAGAGCGGGGGCTGCCATACCCGTCAGTACGAGGGCCAGCGATGCGAACGCACCGGACACCGCCATCGCCTTGCGGCGGGGCAGCGGGCCGAGCGACGACCGGGTCCTGAACTCAGGACTCATGCACTTGCTCCTTTACGGAACCGAATGGAGGGGGAATTCGGTGGAAGACGTTCGGACTTCCCCCGGAATCATTCGTTTTCGGCCACGTCCAAGACAGCCAGGCTCGCAGCAACTTCAACACAACGGCCCACCCGGAGCGGGCCATGAGGGGTAAGACACGGTGTGGCGCCACCGCCCCGGCCCGGAAATGCGCCTGTGCCGTGCCCGGCGGCTCCGGACACGGCCCACGCGATCAGCCCTCGCTCACCCGATATACACAGGTCAGCCGGTCATTTCCTGACGGCTTTTCTGTTCACGGCCTTCGCGGGAACGGCCTTCTTCCCGAGGTCCTTCCGCTGGTGGTTGGCGTCCGCCACCGGCTTCCGCGGTGCGTGTGGTGCGCCGGAGCGCTGGACCAGGGTCGGCAGCACCGGAGTGGCCTGGGTCCAGCCGGTGCACATGGTGAGGGTGTCGCTGGCGGTGACGTACGAGCAGCGCGCCTGGTACAGCAGGTTGGTGGTGGTCAGGACCTCGAACTCGACGCCGCCCGACTGGGAGGCGACGGCGATGTGGCAGGCGTTGGCGGGGAAGTTCGAGCCGGCCGGGTTGAGGAGCGTCCAGTTCCACGACGCGCCGTTGCCCCGGGCTCCGCCGATGGCGCGGCCGTCGGTGGTCAGGATCGCCTTGACGTGGGTCGAGCCGCTGGGGTTGAAGGAGTCGACGTCCTGGCAGGGGCCGGTCGTGCCGCTGGCACCCGTGGCGCCGGTCGGTCCGGTGGGGCCGGTGTTGCCGGTGTTGCCCTGCGGGCCGGTCGGACCGGTGGGGCCGGTCGCGCCGGTGTTGCCCTGCAGGCCGGTGGGGCCCGTCGGACCGATGTTGCCCTGGAGGCCGGTCGGACCGGTGGGGCCGGTCGCGCCGACATTGCCCTGCAGGCCGGTCGGTCCGGTCGGACCGGTCGCGCCGGTGTCGCCCTGCAGGCCGGTGGGACCCGTCGGACCGGTGTCACCGACGTTGCCCTGCAGACCCGTCGGGCCGATCGGACCGGTCGGACCGGTCGGACCGGTGTCACCCGTGTTGCCTTGCAGGCCGGTGGGACCCGTCGGACCGATGTTGCCCTGCGGGCCGGTCGGCCCCGTCGGACCCGTGTCACCCACGTTGCCCTGCAGGCCGGTCGGGCCCGTCGCACCCGTGTCGCCCACGTCGCCCTGCGGACCCGTGGGACCGGTCGGACCCGTATCACCGACGTTGCCCTGCGGACCCGTGGAACCGGTCGGACCCGTCGGACCGGTGTCACCCGTTTCACCCTGCAGTCCGGTGGGGCCCGTCGCACCCGTGTCACCCACGTCGCCCTGCGGACCCGTGGGACCGGTCGCGCCCGTCGCACCCGTGTCGCCCTGCAGGCCGGTCGGACCCGTGGGACCCGTCGCACCGGTATCACCCACGCTGCCCTGCGGACCCGTGGGGCCTGTCGCGCCCGTGTCGCCCTGCAGGCCCGTCGGACCCGTCGGACCCGTGTCACCCACGTTGCCCTGCAGGCCCGTGGGACCCGTCGCGCCCGTGTCGCCCACGTCGCCCTGCGGACCCGTCGGGCCGGTCGGACCCGTGTCACCCACGTCGCCCTGCGGACCGGTGGCGCCCGTGTCACCCGGGGTGCCCTGCAGACCCGTGGCACCCGTGTTGCCCGTGTTGCCCTGAGGGCCGGTCGGACCCGTCGGGCCCACGCTGCCGGTGCCGCCGGGGCCCGTCGGGCCCTGCGGACCCGTCGCACCGGTCTCGCCCGCGGCACCCGGGGCACCCGTCGCGCCCACAGGACCGGTCGGGCCCGTCGCACCGGTGTCGCCCTGCAGGCCCTGGGACCCTGTGGGTCCGGTCGGTCCCACGCTGCCCGTGCCGCCGGGCCCCGTCGGACCCTGCGGACCCGTCGCGCCGGTGTCGCCGGTGTCGCCCGTCGCGCCGGCCGGGCCGGTCGGGCCCGTCGGACCGGTGTCGCCCGTGGCGCCCGCGGCGCCACTCGCACCCGTCGCGCCCGTCGCGCCGTCCGCTCCCGTCGGACCCTGCGGGCCGGTCGGGCCCGCGGCGCCCGCAGCACCCGTGGGGCCCGTGTCGCCCCTGGAACCGGCGGGGCCCGTCGGGCCCGTGGGGCCGGCCTTGTCGTGGTGCTTGCACTCGTCGCGGTCGTCGTGACCGCCGCCCGAACCCGCCTGCGGCACGGCCCTGCCCGCGTCGCCGGACTGCGCCCGCTGCGGTGCGTGCGGCCGGTCCGGCCGGGGACGGTCCGTACGCCCGTGTCCGTCCTCGCAGCGCTCCCCGCCGCCCGCCGGGCCCACCGGAGGGGCCGCCGCGGCCGACTTCGCCGCATGCGCCTGCGCGACCACGGGGCCGGCCATGCCCGTCAGTACGAGTGCCAGCGAAGCCAGCGCGCCGGACACGGCGACCGCCCTCCGGCGCGGCAGCGGGCCGAGCGAGGACCGGGAACGGGCCCTGGACTCCGGACTCATGCACGTGCTCCTTACGCAGGACGAATTGGATGATTCCATGTAAAGCGTTCAATCTCCCACCGGAATCATTCGGTTCGCCCCGGCGCGAGCCCACGAGGCACGCAACCGTTTCCCACGTCCGGCGCACCCCGCACAGGTCCATGCGCGCGAAACCCGGCGCGCCCGCCCGTCCCCCCGGCCGTCCGGGGGGACAATCGCGCGCCGACAGCACACATCAGGGAATCAGGACCTCAGGGCGTCAGGACGATCCGGCCGCGCAGGCCGCCCTCCGCCAGCCGGGCGTGCGCCTTGGCCGCGTCGGCCAGTGCGTACGTCTCGCCCACCCGCGGCGTCAGCACGTCCTCGTCGACCAGCGCCGCCAGCCGGGCCAGGTGCGCGCCGTCCGCCGCGACCTCCTGCTCGGCCACCCGGACGCCCCGCACCGGCTCCGGGGCCGCGCCCGGGCGCAAGCCGACGTACGAACCGCCGTCCCGGGCGAACGCCAGCGCCTGCTCGCCGAGGACCGCCGCGTCCAGTACGCCGTCCACCGGCCCGGCCGGGCCGGACCCGCGCGGCACGAAGTGCGCCGCGCCCAGCCCGCGTACGAGCTCCTCGTCCGCCGCGCCCGCCAGCGCGCTCACCACCAGGCCGGCCCGGGCCGCGAGCTGCACCGCGAAGCCGCCGACCGCCCCGGCCGCGCCGGTGATCAGCACCGAGTCCCCGGCCTCCAGCCCGAGCAGGTCCAGCGCCTGGGCGGCCGTCAGCGCGCTCAGCGGCACCACCGCCGCCGTCACGTCGTCCACCGATGCGGGAGCCGCGGCCAGCGCGTCCGCGTCCAGGACGGCGTACTCGGCGTGCGTGCCCAGCGGCTTCACCGTTCCGTAGTGCAGGGCTATCACCCGCTGCCCGACGGTCCAGCCGTCGACGCCCTCGCCCACCGCGTCGATCTCGCCGGCGACGTCCCAGCCGAGGCCGATCCGCTCCCCCGCACCGCCGAAGACGCCGATCCGGACCGCCCCGTCGACCGGGTTCAGGCCCGCCGCGCGGACCCGGACCCGGACCTGGCCGGCCGCGGGCCGCGGCACCGGCACCTCGGCGACCCGCACGACCTCCGGACCGCCGAAGCCGTCCACCACCACCGCGTGCATCGTCTCGTTGCTCATCGGACCCTCCCTCGGTTTGTCACCTTCGGCCGTCTCGTCCTGCCGATGACCACTAACCTAGGGAGAGTTACTTTCCTTTCGTAAGTACGCACTTGGGAGTGCGTACCGCACCCGGAAGTGAGGACCTCCATGGCCACGCAGACCGCCGCCGCCCGCCGCGCCGACGCCCGCGCCGCCTACGACGCGTTCCTCCGGGAGTGCCCGACCAGCCATCTCCTCGCCCGGATCAGCGACAAGTGGGTCGGCATCGTGGTCGGGGTGCTGCGGGACAGCGGGTCCGGCAGCCTCCGCTACAGCGACCTCGGCCGCGCGATCCCCGGCGTGAGCCAGAAGATGCTCACCCAGACCCTCCGCTCCCTGGAACGGGACGGCCTGGTCTCCCGCACCGTCACCCCCTCCGTCCCGGCCCGCGTCGACTACGCGCTGACGCCGCTCGGCGCCAACCTCGCCTGCCTCCTCTCCCAGGTGAAGGCGTGGGCGGAGAACCACTTCGACGAGGTCCACGCGGCCCGCACCGCCTACGACGACGAGGCGGCGCCGGCCACCGGGCCGGACGCCGGGGCGGACACCATGGTGGCCGCCGGAGCGGGCACCGGGCCGGCCTCGTAGCGCTCCCGCGGGCGGAAAAGCAGGCCCGCCCGCGCCCCCGACGGTGGCATGCTGGGGCCGTGAACGGACCCGACATCCACCTCACCCTCGCCCCCGAGCTGCGGCTCTTCGCCCCGCCGGCCCGGCGGTCCGACCGCATCCCGACCCCGACCGACGGCGCCTCCAGCCTCGGCCACGTCGTGGAGTCCTTCGGCGTGCCGCTCACGGAGGTCGGCCGACTGCTCGTGGACGGGCAGGAGGTGCCGGTCTCGTACGTTCCGCAGGCCGGTCAGCACGTCGAGGTGCAGGGGGTCGTCCGGCCCCAGGAAGTTCCCGGCGCCCCGCTCCGCTTCCTGCTCGACGTACACCTCGGCACCCTCGCCCGGCGGCTGCGCCTGCTCGGCGTGGACGCGGCGTACGAGAACGAGGACATCGGCGACCCCGCCCTCGCCACCCGCTCGGCCGCCGAGCGGCGGGTGCTGCTCTCCCGGGACCGGGGGCTGCTGCGGCGCCGCGAGATCTGGGCCGGCGCGTACGTCTACAGCGACCGCCCGGACGAGCAGCTCCGGGACGTGCTGGGGCGGTTCGCGCCGCGGATGGAACCGTGGACCCGGTGCACCGCCTGCAACGGGGCGTTGCGCTCCGCGGACAAGGCGAGCGTCGGCGATCGCGTGGAGGGCGGTACGCACCGCTCGTACGACGTCTTCGCGCAGTGCTCCGAGTGCGAACGCGTCTACTGGCGGGGCGCGCACCACGCACGACTGGAGCGCATCGTCTCCGAGGCGGTCGAGGAATTCGGCGGCCTGGGCATCACCCGCCAACCGACGCCGTAGCCCGGCCGTTGGGCCGGCCGGGGTGGGCTCGGCGGAGCCGGGCCCACGCGCTGTCCACAGGTGTGGATATCGTCCCGCCCCACACCAGGCGCCGGATCAGAAGGCGTAGATGTCGCCCGTGTCCAGCGCCAGCACGGCATGCTCGTTGTTGGCCAGGTTCCGGTCCGTCGCGCCGCCGTTCCACCAGGTGTCCACCCGTACGGTGACCTCCGACGGCCGCTCCTTCAGCCGGAGCACCAGCGCGATGTGCCGGCCCTGCCCGTGCAGCGGCAGCGCGCCCGTCTCGCACACCACCACCCGCGGCCCCGACCGCGCACACCCCTCGGCGAGCGCCTGCTCGGCGGCCAGGTCCGCCGACAGGCGCAGCCGCAGCGTGGCCGCGGGCACGGCGGCGGGACCCTCGTTCTCCGGGATCAGCAGTACGGCCAGCCGGCCCCCGGTGAGCGAAACCCGCCCGTGGTACGCCACATCGGCCTCGACCTCGGCCGCCGGGCCCACCCCGGCCACCGCCGCAGGCCCACGGGCTGCCACCGCCGCAGGCCCACCGGCTGCCGCCGCCGCCCCGGCCGAAAGCGCCACGGCCGTCACGGCCACCGCCCCGGCCACCACCGCACCACGCACCACTCCACCGCGCACCACCGCACCACGCGCCGCACCACGCACGGCCTTGCGCACCGCTCGACGAACGCCCACCGCGACCACCTCCACCCGCGGACGCTAACCACCCCATCGGTCCGATCATCGGACCGTCACACGAACGAGGTCAGGTCGTTGCGCCAACCGCGCACGCCCCCTTCCCCCCGGTATGGAAGTGTTTCCGCCATGCTGATCCTCCGCTCCACCGCCCTGTTCCTGCTCGCCGCCCTCCTGGAGATCGGCGGCGCCTGGCTCGTCTGGCAGGGCGTGCGCGAACACCGCGGCTGGGCCTGGATCGGCGCCGGGGTCATCGCCCTCGGCCTCTACGGCTTCGCCGCCACCCTCCAGCCGCAGGGCGACTTCGCCCGCGTCCTCGCCGCGTACGGCGGCGTCTTCATCGCCGGTTCGCTCGCCTGGGGCGCGGTCGCCGACGGCTACCGCCCCGACCGCTGGGACGTGACCGGCGCCCTGGTCTGCCTGGCCGGCGTAGCGGTAATCATGTACATGCCCCGGAGCCGCTGACGTCCGGCCCGCCCGCCTATCCTGGCCTGGACGGACGTACAGCCGTACAGACGTACCAGGACCGCACACGCACGCGGGGCCCACAAGGTCACGCAGCAAGGCCACCGAGGAGCGAGCACATGAGCACGGCCACCCGCACCGCAGTAGTCACCGGCGCGAGCAGCGGCATCGGCGCGGCCACCGCCCGGCAGCTCGCCGCGGCCGGCTACCACGTCGTCCTCACCGCCCGCCGCAAGGACCGCATCGAGGCCATCGCCGAGGAGATCCGCGCCGCCGGACACTCCGCCGCCGCCCACCCCCTCGACGTCACCGACCGCACCGCGGTGGACGCCCTCGCCGCCTCCCTCGACCGCTGCGACCTCCTGGTCAACAACGCCGGCGGCGCGATCGGCGCCGAGCCCGTCGCCACCGGCGACCCCGCCGACTGGCGCACCATGTACGAGACCAACGTCATCGGCACCCTCAACGTCACCCAGGCCCTGCTGCCCGCCCTGGACGCCTCCGGCGACGGCACCGTGGTCGTCCTCTCCTCCACCGCCGGGCACGCCACCTACGAGGGCGGCGCCGGCTACGTCGCAGCGAAGAACGGCGCCCGCGTCCTCGCCGAGACCCTCCGCCTGGAGATCGTCGGCCGCCCGGTCCGGGTCATCGAGATCGCCCCCGGCCTGGTCAAGACCGACGAGTTCGCCACCACCCGCTTCCGCGGCGACAAGGAGCGGGCCGCCAAGGTCTACGAAGGCGTGGCCGAGCCCCTCACCGCCGACGACGTGGCCGAGACGATCACCTGGGCCGTGACCCGCCCCAGCCACGTCAACATCGACCTCCTGGTCGTCCGCCCCCGCGCCCAGGCCTCCAACACCAAGCTCCACCGCGAGCTCTAGGGATCATCGGCCCTGGTCCGCCGGACGGGCCCCGGCCCGCCACCGTACGGACACATGACTGCGGCCCGGCCCGGCCCGCCCCCCGAGGCCGGCCCGGACCGGACCGCGGTGTCCTCGAAAGCACGGCCGCCCGGGCCGTGAAACCGGCGCCGCCGGCCATTGCACTTCCGAAATCCGGGGCCGACCGGACGGTCACACCAGCCCGGCCGCCTTAAGGTGCGGCATCAGCGCGGCCGGCTTCAGCCCGGCCGCCTTCGCCGCGTCCAGCGCGCGCCGGAGGTCGGCACCCAGCGTGGGCGTGAAGTGCAGCAGCACCACGTCCCCCGACTTCAACTCCGGCGTGGGCGGCGGGACATCGCCCCACGTGGTGAAGTCGTGCGTCCAGGTCACCAGCGCCTTCACCCCGCACGCCTTGGCGGCCAGCCGCACCTCGTCGTTCACCGCCCCGTACGGAGGCCGCAGGAGCTTCGGCGCGCGCCCGAACACGCCCTTCAGCTGCTCCCCCGCCCCGCACACCTCGGCGTCCTTCCCGGCCGCATCCAGCGCGGTCAGATCGGGGTGGTTGACGGTGTGGTTCTCCACCGTCGCCCGGCCCTCCTCGACGAGCCCGGTGAAGTACTGCGTGTCGTACGACGTCGCCCCCGGCAGCAGGAACATCGACACCGGCACCCGCTCCTCGACCAGAGTCCGCGCCACCGCCGGATCGTGGTACCACCCGTCGTCGATGGTGATGAAGACGACCTTCTCCTGCGTGGGCACCTTCGCCACGACCGGCGGCAGCCCCACCCCGGCCTCCGCCGGCCCGACCATCCCCAGGCTCAGCGCACAGGACGCGAGCACGGCAAGAACCACACGAGATCTCCGCATGCGCCACACCTTGGTCTAGACCAAACTTCCGGTCAACCCCCCATGCCTGGACCGGAGTTCGCACTCCGCGCCCTTCGGCGCCCGTATGGGTGAACTCGCACGGAATGTCGGCGGCCGGGGATACGCTCACGGAAGCGTGAGCCTCGAAAAGGATGAAGCTATGGCCGTGATACAGCACGAGACCACGATCGCGGAGGCCGCCGACCGTCTCTCCAAGGAGCTTCCCGGACACCGCGTGGAGATTCTCCAGGGGAGGCTCATCGTGACACCGCCCGCCGACGGCCCCCACTCGGAGACACTGACGTGGCTCATCGAGGCGTTCGCCGCAGCAGGGGCCAGGAAGGCCGGCATCAAGTATCTGCAGGCCATCGGCATTCGGCTACCCACCGGCGACGATGCCGCCATTCCGGATCTCTCGGTGGTCGACGCGGACTACAGGGACGCCCACCTGGTGAGCAACTACTACGCTCCCCATGTGTTCCGCATGGTTGTTGAGGTGACCTCGTCGAACTGGGCCGACGACCTCGGCCCCAAGGTCGACTGCTACGCACAGGCCGGGATTCCCGTCTACCTCATCGCCGACCGCCGCCACGACGAGGTGATCCTCTACACCGACCCGCGCGAGGGCGAGTACCGCTCCCGCAAGCCGTTCAAGCGCGGCATGTCCGTCCCCCTCCCCGAGTCCATCGGCATCGCCCTGGACCTCCCGGTGGACCGCCTCCTCGACGGCGACGAGGACTGACCCCGCCCGGAGCCGCGCGCACCACAGCACCGGACCGCGGCCCGCCCCGGTCCGACCCACCCGACCAGACGGAGGAGCCCGGACCCGGTTCACCCGGGTCCGGGCTCCTCCATTCCCCCGACGGCTGCGCCCGCTGGGCGGTGGTCAGCCCTTCACGCAGATGACCTGCTTGAGCTTGGCCACCACCTGGACCAGGTCGGTCTGCTGGTGGATGACCTGGTCGATCGACTTGTAGGCGCCGGGGATCTCGTCGACGACGCCGGCGTCCTTGCGGCACTCCACACCCCGCGTCTGCTCCGCGAGGTCCCGCGCGGAGAACCTCTTCTTCGCCGCGGTCCGGCTCATCTTCCGCCCCGCTCCGTGCGAGGCCGAGTTGAAGGACTTCTCGTTCCCGAGACCCTTCACGATGTACGAGCCCGTACCCATCGAGCCCGGGATGATCCCGTACTCTCCGCCGCCGGCCCGGATCGCACCCTTACGGGTGACCAGCAGGTCCATCCCGTCGTAGCGCTCTTCCGCGACGTAGTTGTGGTGGCAGTTGATCTCCTGCTCGAAGGAGACCTTCGCCTTGCGGAACTCCCGCCGGACGACCTCCTTGAACAGGCTCATCATCACCGCGCGGTTGTACTTCGCGTACTCCTGCGCCCAGAAGAGGTCGCTGCGGTACGCGTCCATCTCCGGGGTCGCCGCGAGGAACACCGCCAGGTCCCGGTCGACCAGGCCCTGGTTGTGCGAGAGGCCGCGGGCCACCGAGATGTGGTGCGAGGCGAGTTCGTTGCCGATGCCCCGCGATCCCGAGTGCAGCATGAGCCACACCGAATCGGACATATCAACACAAAGCTCCACGAAGTGATTTCCCTGGCCAAGGCTTCCCATCTGCCTCATGGCCCGGTCCCGCCGGAACTTCACCTCGTCCGCCAGGTAGTCGAACCGCGTCCACAGGTCGTCGAACGCCGTCGCCCCGAACCCGTACAGCCGCCCCGGGTCCACCGCCTCGCGGTGCATGCCCGTGCCGACCGGGATCGCCTGCTCGATCTTCGAGCGGAGCTTGGACAGGTCGCCCGGCAGGTCGTTCGCGGTCAGCGAGGTCTTCACCGCCGACATGCCGCAGCCGATGTCCACCCCCACCGCCGCCGGACAGATCGCGTCCTTCATCGCGATCACCGAACCGACCGTCGCACCCTTGCCGTAGTGCACGTCCGGCATGACCGCCAGGCCCTTGATCCACGGGAGGGTGGCCGTGTTGCGGAGCTGCTGCATGGCCTGGTCCTCGACCGTCGCCGGGTCCGCCCATATCCGGATCGGAACCTGCGCCCCAGGCACCTCTACATACGACATATCGTCCCCACAGCCCTTAAATCCCCATGAATCAAAGATAGATCTGATTACGCAAAAAGCCTCGCTCTTGGTCCCAAACAGGACAGGGGACCGGCGTCAGCACCAGCGCGTGCGGTAGACATTGTGTCCAGCCGCCGCCTCACCGCGGCAACGGATTTTCCGACCGAGGGAGCGACAGGACGTGCAGCGCAAGGCAGTACGGCTGGCCCTGCCGGGCCTCGCGATGCTCACCCTGCTCGCCGCCGGGTGCACCGGGGGCGACGGGGACAAAGCCGGTGACGGGGACGCCAAGAGCGGCGCCAAGGCACCGGCGGCCGCGCCGCCCGGCAAGTACCGGATGCTGCCGATGCCCTGCAAGGCCGTCGACGGCAAGCGCCTGAAGGCGATACTGCCCGCCGCGCCCACCCTCACGGACGAGGAGAAGGGCCAGCTCTACGCCGGAGTGGCCGACACCTCCTACGACAGCGACCGGCGCGTCGGCTGCCGCTGGAAGACGGAGGACGCCGGCACCACCCGGCTGCTGTTCGTGGGCTTCGAGCGCGTCGTCTCCTACGACCGCGCCACCACCAGCGACGACGACAAGGCCCACCAGGTGTACGAGCGCCAGCTCGTCGGCGCCGGCCTGCCCGCCGCGGCCACCCCGACCCCGGGCGGCTCCGGAGCCCCGACAGGCGCGACGCCCGGCACCGCCGCGGGCACCTCCCCCGGCACGAAGGCACCCCCCGCCACCGGCGCTCCCACCCCGGCGGCGTCCGCCCCCGGAACGGCCCCCGGCACCACCCCGGGCTCCACCACCGCCGGTACCCCCACCCCCGGCACGAGCACCGGAACCGCTCCCGGCGCCACCCCCGGCACCGTCACCCCCGGCTCCCGCCGGCTCGACGACCTCGCCGGCGAGGCGTTCCTCGACGACCGGCTCGCCCCCGCCGCGGGCGCCACCGCCCCGCAGTCCCGCACCGTACGGATCGTGTTCCGCACCTCGAACGTCATCGTCACGGTCGACTACGCCGTCCAGCCGACGACCCTCGGCGCCGTCCCGTCGAGCGAGGAAACCCAGGAACTGGCGCGCGAGTTGGCGGACGCACTGGCCGACCGGTTCAGCGACTGACGCCCCCTCCGGACACCCCCGGCGTGACGGCGCGCACAGCAGCGGGTCACCCGGTCGGGCTACGGTTGCGGGGTCCCGCCGACGAGTCATTGAAGGAAACATGCACCGATCAGCCTCGCGCCTCACCCGCGTTCTCGCCTGCGCAGCCGTCCCGGTGATCCTCACCGTGGCCGGGTGTTCCTCCGATTCCGGCAAGGGTTCGGGCTCCGGCGACGACAAGAAGAAGTCCGGTTCGTCCGCTTCCGCCTCCTCTGCTCCCGGCGGCGGCGCCAAGGCCTCCGCCGAGCCGAAGCTGGAGAAGGCGGCCTTCGACAAGCTGCCCGAGCCCTGCAAGGTGGTCCAGGCGAAGACCATCGAGACCCTGGTCCCCGAGGTCAAGGACAAGAACGGCACCGCGACCAAGTCGAACGACCTGGCCAGCCGCGGCGGCTGCTCCTGGAACGGCCTCGACGAGGACGGCCTCCAGGGTTCGAACTACCGCTGGCTCGCGGTCTCGCTGGTCCGCTACGACTCGCAGGCCGCCCTCGGCAGCGGCAACCAGCGTGCCGGCGAGCAGTACACCAAGCAGGTCGAGGCGGCGAAGGCCTCCCAGGGCGCGGAGAACGTCAAGGCCGAGGAGGCCGGCGGCGTCGGCGACCAGGCCACGAGCATCATCTACACCACGAAGAAGGACGGAGTGGACTTCTTCAACACCACCGTGGTGGCGCGCACCCAGAACGTCGTGATCGCCCTCGACTACAACGGTGCCTCGTACGAGGGTGCGAAGGCTCCCGACCACGCCAAGCTGCTGGAGAGCGCGATCAACGCGGCCAAGGAGGCCGTGGGCACGATCGGAAGCGCGAACCAGCAGCCCCAGCAGTAACTCCGGGCGGTCACCCGTACTCTGGCCCCTGCCAGAGCTCGTTTCAGCGGATAGGGAGAGGGGGTCGCGGGTGGCCGCGATGCAACTGACTCGAACCCACCGAATACTCATCGGTGTGGTGATCGCCGGTGCGGTCGTCATCGCGGGAATCGGTTTCGCGGGTTCGTACGCGGCGGTCCGCGCGCTGGCGCTGAAGAAGGGCTTCGGCGACTTCTCGCTGGTCTTCCCGATCGGCATCGACGCGGGCATCTGCGTGCTGCTCGCGCTGGACCTGCTGCTGACGTGGATCCGGATCCCCTTCCCGCTGCTGCGCCAGACCGCCTGGCTGCTGACGGCCGCCACGATCGCGTTCAACGGCGCGGCGGCCTGGCCGGACCCGCTGGGCGTCGGCATGCACGCCGTGATCCCGGTGCTGTTCGTGGTCACCGTGGAGGCGGCCCGGCACGCGGTCGGCCGGATCGCGGACATCACCGCGGACCGGCACATGGAGGGCGTCCGGATCACCCGGTGGCTCCTCTCCCCCTTTCCCACCTTCAAGCTCTGGCGCCGGATGAAGCTGTGGGAGCTGCGCTCCTACGAGCAGGCGGTCGGCATGGAGCAGGACCGGCTGATCTACCAGGCCCGTCTGCAGGCCCGTTACGGGCGGGCCTGGCGCCGCAAGGCGCCGGTGGAGGCGCTGATGCCGCTGCGGCTGGCCCGGATCGGCGTACCGCTGTCCCAGACTGCGCCGGAGGGCCTGGCGGCGGCCGGCATCGACCCGGTGCTGCTGCCCCCGGCCCCGACCCGCCCGGGGCTTCCCTCGGGCGCCGGGGCGGAGACGGAGCCGGCGGCGGCCGGTGCCGGTGCCGCTGCTGCCGTGGCGGCTGCTGCCGTGTCTGTGCCCGCGGGATCGGATGGGGCGCAGGCGTACGGGAACCCCGGCGGTCCCGGCTCCGCACCTCTGACGGACCCTGGCCAGGGCACCCCCGCCGGTGCGGCGCAGACCTCCGGGTCCCCGGCCGGCGCCCAGCCGGGCGTGCAGGGCGTGCAGGGCGTACAGGCCGCACAGGGTGCCGCCCCGACCGGCCCCCAGGGCCCGCACCCGCTCGCCCGGACCGGGGCCGAGGCAGCCGGCCCGCAGGCGCAGCCCACACCCGCACAGGTGGCGCAGGCGGCCCAGCAGGCCCATGCAGCCCAGCAGGCGCAGCAGCAGGCGCAGCAGCACCAGGCCGCCGCCTTCGCCGTCGACCCGACCGCCATGCCCGCCGCCCACGACAGCGCGTGGTTCGCCGGGCCGAAGGCTCCGCAGGCGGGCTACCAGGGCGGCTACAACCCGCAGTACGTCGAGGGCCTGGAGCCCATCCCCGTGATGCCCCCGGCCGGCCCGGCCGGGGAACCGGACGGAACGGCCGCCGCCCCGCAGCCCGCCCCCCAGCCGGTCCCGGCCACCGGCCCCGGCCAGGGCGAGCAGCAGCAGCTGCCCATCCCCGGCCCGCGTGCCGAGGACGAGCCGGACACGATCAGCGAGCAGGAGTTCGGCGAGGCGGCGTACAAGGTGCTCCGCACCTTCCTCGCCGAACACGGCAACTTCCCGACCCCCGAGGCGCTGGAGATACACCTCGCGGACGGCTACGGCGTCACCCACCCGCGCAGCGCCTCGCTGCTCCGCCGGATCATGCCCGAGCTGCGCCACCGCTACGAGCGCGAGGCCGAGGCCGAGCACATCGCCTGACGCCGCCCACACCGCCTGACCGTCCGGGCAGCCGCCGTACGGAAGCCGTGCGAGCGCCGTAGGGAAGCCGTACGCCATTCCGGCGACCTCGCGCATACCTGCGCGCCGCCCCGGGGAGTCCGTTCCCCGGACAGCGCGGCAAGCGCAGGAAAGAGGGCAGACAGGTGCAGGCAAGCGTGGGCGACCGGCTGCTGGTGCACGGCCGGATCGTCGGACAGCACGACCGGACGGCCGAGGTGATCGAGGTACTCGGCGAGAACGGCTCCCCGCCCTACCGGGTGCGCTTCGAGGACGGCCACGAGACGTTGATGTCACCGGGCCCGGACACGGTCGTCCGCCACACCGACTGACGGACACGAGCAGCCGCCGAGCGCGGTGAGGGCCCGCACCCCCGTCCGGGTGCGGGCCCTCATGCATGGCAGGTCCGGGGACCGGCCGCGTTACGCGGCCAGCAGCTTGCGCACCCGGTCCGCGCCCACCGCCAGCAGCAGCGTGGGCAGCCGCGGCCCGGTCTCCCGGGTCACCAGCAGGCGGTAGAGCAGGGCGAAGAACTCGCGCTGCGCGACCTTCAGCTCCGCCGTCGGCTTGGCGTCGGGCTCCAGGCCCGCCATGACCTTCGGCACGCCGTAGACCAGCGTGGTCAGGCCGTCCAGGGACCAGTGCTCGTCCAGGCCGTCGAGCAGCAGCTCCAGGGAGCGGCGGCCGTCCGCGTCGAGCGAGGCGAGCAGCTCGGTGTCGGGCTCCTCACGGACCAGGGTTCGCTGGTCGGCCGGGACCTGGGTGGTGATCCAGTTCTCGGCGCGGTCCAGGCGCGGCCGTACGTCGTCCAGCGAGGCCAACGGCTGCGTCGGGTCCAGGTCGGCCAGGATGCGCAGGGTCTGCTCGTCGTGGCCGGCGGTGATGTCGACGACCGAGGCGAGCGTGCGGTACGGCAGGGGGCGCGGGGTGCGCGGCAGCTCGTGCGAGGCGACGCGGACGGCACGGGTGTGCGCGGCGGCGTCGGCCGGCAGCACGGAGCCGTCGGCGACCTTGGCCTCCAGCTTGTCCCACTCGTCGTACAGGCGCTGGATCTCCTGGTCGAAGGCGATCTTGAAGCTCTGGTTGGGCTTGCGGCGGGCGTACAGCCAGCGCAGCAGCTGCGGCTCCATGATCTTCAGCGCGTCGCCCGGGGTGGGCACCCCGCCCTTGCTGGAGGACATCTTGGCCATGCCGCTGATGCCGACGAAGGCGTACATCGGGCCGATCGGCTGCTCGGCACCGAAGAGGTGCACGATCTGCCCGCCGACCTGGAAGGAGGAGCCCGGCGAGGAGTGGTCGACGCCGGAGGGCTCGAAGATGACGCCCTCGAAGGCCCAGCGCATCGGCCAGTCGACCTTCCAGACCAGCTTGCCGCGGTTGAACTCGGACAGCTTGACGGTCTCGGTGAACTCGTCCTCGGTGCAGACGTAGGTCAGCTCGGTCGTCTCGTCGTCGTACGAGGTGACCTGGGTGAAGTCCTTGTTGCACGCCCCGCAGTACGGCTTGTACGGGAAGTACTCCGAGCCCTCCGCGCTGCCGTCGTCCTCGCTCGCCGCGCCGGAGCCCTCGGCGGCCTCCAGCTCGGCCTCGTCGACCGGCTTCTGCGACTTCTTCGCGGCCTTGGGCTTGGTGCGGTACTGGGCCAGGACGGCGTCGATGTCGCCGCGGTGCTTCATCGCGTGCAGGACCTGCTCGCGGTAGGTGCCCGCCAGGTACTGCTCGGTCTGGCTGATCGGGTCGTACTCGACGCCCAGCTCGGCCAGCGCCTCGACCATGGCGGCCTTGAAGTGCTCGGCCCAGTTCGGGTGGTCGGAACCCTCGGGGGCGGGCACGGCGGTCAGCGGGCGGCCGATGTGCTGCGCGTGGGACTCCTCGGTGACGCCGGGGATGCCCTTGGGCACCTTCCGGTACCGGTCGTAGTCGTCCCAGGAGATCACGTGGCGGACCTCGAAGCCGCGGCGGCGGATCTCGTCCGCGACCAGGTGCGGGGTCATGACCTCGCGGAGGTTGCCGAGGTGGATGGGTCCGGAGGGGGAGAGGCCGGACGCGACGACGACAGGTTTGCCCGGCGCACGCCGCTCCGCCTCGGCGATGACCTCGTCCGCGAAACGGGAGACCCAGTCGGTCTCGGTGCTGCTCTGGGCGCTCTGAGCCACGACACGTCCTTCTATCTCGAATGCTGCTCTTCAGGCATTCTCCCAGACGGATGGTGCCGCCCCGGGGTTGCTCCCCGCTCCCTCTTTACGCCCTTTGCGCTGCGGGGGCTGCGCTTGGTCCCGCGGGAGGCCCCGGTTTATGCCGTGAGGCCGGGGGCCGCCGCGTGGGATACTCGACTTTCGTCAGAACCGACAAGTCCGGGTCCGCGTGCACACCCGCGCACGGGCCCGCATACCGACCTCACAGGAACGGCAGCCCATGGCCTCGGTCCCTTCCCTCGCTTCGTCCGTCAATGAGCGCGTCGCCGCAGCCCTCGTCTCCGCGCTGCCGGAGGCCGGTGCTGCCGACCCGCTGCTGCGACGAAGCGACCGGGCCGACTTCCAGGCCAACGGCATCCTGGCGCTCGCGAAGAAGGCCAAGGCCAACCCGCGCGAGCTGGCGACCACCGTGGTCGAGGGCCTGGACAAGGGCGGGGTCATCGAGGAGATCGAGGTCTCCGGCCCCGGCTTCCTCAACATCACCGTCGCGGACCGGGCGATCGTCGAGACCCTCGCCGCGCGCGCCGCGGACGACCGCCTCGGCGTCCCGGTGAACGAGAACGCCGGCATCACGGTGATCGACTACGCGCAGCCGAACGTGGCCAAGGAGATGCACGTCGGCCACCTGCGGTCCGCGGTGATCGGTGCCGCGATGGTCGAGATCCTGGAGTTCACCGGCGAGCAGGTGGTCCGCCGCCACCACATCGGCGACTGGGGCACCCAGTTCGGCATGCTCATCCAGTACCTGCTGGAGCACCCGCACGAGCTGGACCACAAGGCGGCCGGGTCCGACGCGGAGGCTTCCGGTGAGGAGGCCATGTCCAACCTGAACCGGCTGTACAAGGCGTCGCGGGCGCTCTTCGACTCCGATGAGGAGTTCAAGACCCGCGCCCGCGCCCGGGTGGTGGACCTCCAGGCCGGCGACGAGCAGACCCTCGCCCTGTGGCAGAAGTTCGTGGACGAGTCGAAGATCTACTTCTACTCGG
This sequence comes from Streptomyces sp. NPDC089799, assembly GCF_040684755.1. Lineage (NCBI taxonomy): Bacteria > Bacillati > Actinomycetota > Actinomycetes > Kitasatosporales > Streptomycetaceae > Streptomyces > Streptomyces sp. NPDC089799. The sequence goes on from NZ_JBFBGR010000006.1 coordinate 167,212, forward strand.
TCTTCAACAAGCTGGACATGGACATCCAGGACCCCGACATCGTCGGTGAGTCCGGCTACAACGACATGCTGGTGGAGACCTGCCGGCTGCTGGAGGAGTCGGGCGTGGCCGTCCGCTCCAACGGCGCGCTGTGCGTGTTCTTCGACGACGTCAAGGGCCCGGACGGCAACCCGACCCCGCTGATCGTGCAGAAGTCGGACGGTGGTTTCGGCTACGCGGCGACCGACCTGTCGGCGATCCGCGACCGGGTGGCGAACCTGAAGGCGAACAGCCTGGTGTACGTCGTGGACGCGCGCCAGTCGCTGCACTTCAAGATGGTCTTCGAGACGGCCCGCCGGGCCGGCTGGCTGAACGAGGACACCCACGCCTACCAGCTGGCGTTCGGCACGGTGCTGGGCGCCGACGGCAAGCCGTTCAAGACCCGTGAGGGCGAGACGGTGCGGCTGGTGGACCTGCTGGACGAGGCGGTGGACCGGGCGACGGCCGTGGTGCGCGAGAAGGCCGAGAAGGTGGGCCTGAGCGAGCAGGAGATCGTGGAGAACGGCCAGTACGTGGGCATCGGCGCGGTGAAGTACGCCGACCTGTCCACGTCGGCGGCCCGCGACTACAAGTTCGACCTGGACCAGATGGTGTCGCTGAACGGCGACACGTCCGTGTACCTCCAGTACGCGTACGCCCGTATCCGGTCGATCCAGCGCCGGCTGGCCGACGTGGCGCCCGCGGCCCACCCGGAGCTCCCGCTGGCCCCGGCCGAGCGGGCGCTGGGCCTGCACCTGGACGGCTTCGGCGAACTGGTCGCGGACGCGGCGGCGGACTACGCCCCGCACAAGCTGGCCGCGTACCTGTACCAGCTGGCCTCGCACCTGACCGCGTTCTACGACCAGTGCCCGGTCGCCCAGGCCGAGACGGCGGAGCTGCGGGAGAACCGCCTCTTCCTGATCGACCTGACCGCCCGGACCCTGGACAAGGGCATGTCCCTCCTGGGCATCCGGACGCCCGAGCGCCTCTGACGAGGCGCCGCGGACGGCGGCGTACGACGCGGAAGACACGACACGGGAGGCCCCGGCGGCATGGCTGCCGGGGCCTTCGGGTTGGGGGCTTCGATTGGTGGGGGCGGGGGTACGGCGCTGCCGTTGCGGCCCGCTCCACCCCCCGAGCCCCACCGGGCTCGGACGGGGGTTGCCCACCCGCCTCCGGGCACCGTGCCGCCAGGCAGACCGACGCAGTCGGGCGGGACCGCGGCAGCAACCGGACCCCACCGGAGGCCAACCGGTCGGTGGGCGGGGTGGTGGTGTGCCGGTGCTTCGCCCGGGCGGCGTCACAGGGGTGCCCGGGGGCTGCCCGTCAGTCCCAGTGTCATTCCGGGTCCGTCAGCCCTGTCAAGGGCGCTCCTTCGTCGCGTCGGCAAGCCGATGGCCCGTTGGGCCACCCTTGACAGACCTGACGGCCCCGGAACGACAAGGACTGTCGGGCGGCCCCCGGGGGAACGGCATGGGAGGGACCGAGGCCAGCCGTCATCGGCTTCGGCGGGCACGGGCAGCGGCTGCCGCTCGGCCGGCCGCCCTCCGGGCGGAAGCAGAATCTCTGTCGTCGGGATGACTGCACGAAAGGGTGTCCAGGGCGCGCCAGATCGCTACGTGCTCCTGTTTCTCAGCGGATCCGGCCCGTCAGGGGCCGCACATAGACCGCCATCGATCGCTACGTGCGCATTCAAAGCATGGCGGCCGACAGGCCGTCCGTACGGACGATCAGAGGAGCGGACGACCAAAGGGGTGGGCGATCAGAGGGGTGGGCGACCCGCCATCGCCGCAGACTGGCCGCCGTTTCAGTCGCCTCCGCCACCACAAGACGAGCCGCACGACGAGCCGCCGCCGTCGCCGATGTCCCACGAGATCGAACGCCGTCGCTTCTTCGCCGGCTTGCCGCGCCCGCGCAACACCTGCAGAAGAATCACGATGAAGACGACCCCCAAGAACGCCAAGTGCTCCATGTCTTCAGCCCCCGTTCGGTTCGGTTCTGTGAGGGGGATCCCCCACCCACCCGTCACCCCAAGCATGGTTTGAGCAACTCCAGAGCTTCCACTCCACCTCACCGCCCTCCCCGCCCACCTCGGGCGGCAACTCCTGCCCTGATCCGTGCATCAACCCCATCCCGCCCGTCGGCCGCCGAGACGGCCGGAGCGCGTAGCGATCAATGGCGAGCTGCCTGCCGCCCTCTCCTCGGCCCGAGCACGGACGGCCTGTCGGCCGCCATGCTCTGAATGCCCACGTAGCGATCGATGGCGGCCTATGTCCGGCCCCTGACGGGCCCAATCCGCCGGGAAACAGGAGCACGTAGCGATCTGACGCGCCCTGGGCGTCGTTTTCGTGCAGTCATCCCCTGAACGGGAATCCTGCATCCGCCCGGAGGGCGGCCGGCCGAGCGCAGCCGCTGCTCGTGCCCGCCAACGCCAGAGCTCAGGGGTCCTCGGTCCCCCATGCCGTTCCCCCGGGGGCCGCCCGACAGTCCTTGTCGTTCCGTGACGGACGTCGGGGTCAAGGGTGGCCCAAAGGGCCATCGCCCAACGGGCGACGCGACGAAGGAGCGCCCTTGACGCCGACGGCCGGCACGGAAGGACAATCAGGACTGACGGGCAGCCCCCGGGCACCCCCGCGATTCCGCCCAGGCGGAGCCACTGCACACCCACCACCCCGCCAGGCCCCGTGGCCCCGCCCCGACGGACTCCAGTCGATGTCCCAACCCCACCCGCCGACCGGTCCCGTCCCCTGGGAGTCCGGTTGGGGCCCTGCCCCGCCCCACCGCCTCGCTTCGGCCCGATGTCACGGCGCCGGGAGGTGGGTGGGCAACCCCCGCCCGGCCCGGCGGGGCTCAGGGGGTGGAGCGGGGCGCGCGCGGGTAGCGCCGTACGCCCCTCAGCCCTCCCGGCTCAGGCCCAGTCTCGTGCGCAGCGGGACGCGTTCGTCCGTGGCCACCGCGGCCGCGCCCAGGGTGACCGTTTCGTAGACGGCGAGGATGTCCGCGCCGACCGTGGACCAGTCGAAGCGGCGTACGTGCGCCGAGCCGTGGGACGACAGGGCGGCCCGGCGGTCGGGGTCGCGCAGGAGGGCGATGGCGGCGGTGGCCAGGGCTTCCGCGTCCTCGTTCGTGAAGAGTTCGCCCGCGGCCCCTTGGTCCAGCACCTGCGCGAACGCGTCCAGGTCCGCGGCCAGCACCGCCGCGCCCGCCGACAGCGCCTCGACCAGGATGATGCCGAAGCTCTCGCCGCCCGTGTTCGGTGCGACGTACACGTCGACGCTGCGCAGCAGCCGTGCCTTGTCCTCGTCCGACACCATGCCGAGGAACTCCACCCTGGCCCGGAGCTCCGAGGGCAGCGAGGCGACGGCTTCCTCCTCGTCGCCCCGTCCCGCCACCAGCAGTCGTACGTCCGGGCAGGCCGCCACGATGGCCGGGAAGGCCGCCATGAGCACCGGCAGGCCCTTGCGCGGTTCGTCGATGCGGCCGATGAAGCCCAGGGTGTTGCCCTGCCACTCGGCCTTCGGGGAGGCCGAGGCGAAGAAGTCGACGTCCACGCCGTTCGGGATGACGACCGCGTCGCCGCCGAGGTGTTCCACCAGCGTGCGCCGGGCGTACTCGCTCACCGCGATCCGGGCGCTGATCTTCTCCAGCGCCGGCTGGAGGATCGGGTACGCCGCGATCATCGCGCGCGACCGCGGGTTGGAGGTGTGGAAGGTGGCCACGATCGGTCCCTGCGCCGCCCAGCAGGACAGCAGCCCCAGCGAGGGCGAGGTCGGTTCGTGGATGTGGATGACGTCGAAGGTGCCGTCGTGCAGCCAGCGGCGCACCCGGGCCGCGGACAGGAAGCCGAAGTTCAGCCGGGCCACGGAGCCGTTGTACGGCACGGGGACGGCCCGGCCGGCGGAGACCACGTACGGCGGCAGCGGGGTGTCGTCGTCGGCCGGGGCCAGCACGGACACCTCGTGGCCGAGCCTGATCAGGTGTTCGGCGAGGTCACGGATGTGGAACTGGACGCCGCCCGGCACGTCCCAGGAGTAGGGGCAGACGATCCCGATCTTCATGCCGACCGTCCCTCCGTGTCCCGCTCCTGCCCCGGTTCCGGCTCGCTCCCGGCTTCCCGCTCCTGCCCCGGTTCCCGCTCGCTCCCGGATTCCTGCTCCTGCCCGGTTTCCGGCCCGTGCCCGGTGCCCTGCCCCCGCCGGGTGTCCTGGAGGTCGTCCAGCCAGAGCCGTTGCAGCATGTGCCAGTCCTCGGGGTGCTCGGCGATGCCGGAGGCGAAGGCGTCCGCCAGCGCCTGGGTCATGGCCGCGGTCTTCTCCACCCGGGTCCCGGTGCCCGGGACCTCCACGGGCGGATGGATCCGCCCGTACATCCGGGGCGCGTCCCCGTACCAGAGGGTGGCCGGGAGCAGGACCGCCCCGGTCTGCTGGGCCAGCAGCGCCGGTCCCGCGGGCATCCGGGTCCGGCTGCCGAAGAAGTCGACCTCCACTCCGGAGGCCGACAGGTCGCGGTCGGCGACCAGGCAGACCAGGCCGCCCGCGCGCAGCCGGCGGGCGAGCACCCCGAAGGCCGCGCCGCCGGTGTGCGGCAGCACCTCCATGCCGAGGCTCTCGCGGTAGGCGACGAAGCGGTCGAACAGGGATTCCGGCTTGAGGCGTTCGGCGACGGTGGTGAAGGGGATGCCGACATGGGCGGTCACCCAGGCGCCGGCCAGGTCCCAGTTGGCCAGGTGCGGCAGGGCGACGACCACGCCGCGGCCGGAGGCGAGGGCGTCGCGCAGGATGTGCTCGTCGTGCATCACGACGTCCTGCCCGAAGCGTTCCTTGGGCACGGTGGGCAGGCGGAAGGATTCCATCCAGTAGCGCATGTACGAGCGCATGCCCGCCCGGGACAGCTCCCGCAGCCGCTCCTGGCCGGCCCCGGGGACGACCCGGGCGAGGTTCGACTCCAGGCGCAGCACGCTCGGCCCGCGGCGCTTCCACACGGAGTCCGCGATCCGCCGGCCCAGGGCCACGGCCGCGGGCTCCGGCAGCTTCTTCACCCCGGCCCAGCCGAGCCCGTAGAGCCCGTCGGTGAGCCGGTCCCGTACGCCGGCCATCAGGCGGTACCGGATCCGTCGGCCTCGGCCGCGCCTTCGACGGCGGCCGCGTCCGCTGCCGCCGCGGCGTCCGCCTCGGCGGACTCGCGCCGTACGGTGACCATCCGCTGGATCAGCGTGACCAGCGAGCCGACGGCCACGACCCACAGGGCGATGGGCAGCAGCACACCGATCCACGAGGGCACCCCGAAGGTCTGCAGCCCGCTCAGACCGGCGGCGACCAGCGTGATCACCAGCCGTTCGGCCCGCTCGACCAGGCCGTTGACGGCCACCGGCAGTCCGATCGATTCGCCGCGCGCCTTGGTGTACGACACGACCTGGCCGCTGGCCAGGCAGAAGATCGCGACCGCGCAGAGCATCTCGTTGTTGCCGAGGCCGGCGTACCAGAGCGCGAGGCCGCCGAAGATGGCGGCGTCCGCGACCCGGTCGAGGGTGGAGTCCAGGAACGCGCCCCATCGGCTGGAGACCCCGGCCTGCCGGGCCATGTTCCCGTCGACGAGGTCGGAGAACACGAACGCGGTGATGGTGATGGTTCCCCAGAAGAATTCGCCTCGGGGGAAGAAGACGAGCGCGCCCGCCACCACTCCGGCCGTGCCGATCAGTGTGACCGCGTCCGGGCTCACCCCCCGCCGGAGCAGAAACGCGGCGAACGGCGTGAGAACACGCGTGAAGAACGCACGCGCGTACTTGTTCAGCATGGCCTTCCCAGGGGGTAGCTGGGCCGCACGGCCACCACGGCCACCGGCTGGCCCATCGTAGCCAGCGCCCCGGGCGGCCATTGCCGCGCACCCACCGTTGTGTCACTCACGTATGGACGGAGGGTGACGCCGGTGCAAAGCTTCAAGGAGCTTCACCACGCCACAGGCACTCCAGGCCCACGGGCCACAGCCACGGCCCCGGCCCCGGCCACGGGCCCCGGCCACCTCACCAAGGACCCCCTCCTCACCGTCGCACCGGGAGGCACGAGCAACATGGGCGACAAGTCACACGCACGCGATGCGCAGCAGGCGGCGCAGCGCGGACAGCAGCAGCCCGGAGCCGCCGGCAGGGCACTGACGGCCGACCGGCCCGCCTCCGTACGGAATGTGGTCCTGGTCGGCCACAGCGGCTCCGGGAAGACCACGCTGGTCGAGGCCCTCGCCCTGACCGCGGGTGCGGTCAACCGGGCGGGGCGGGTCGAGGACGGCGGGACCGTCTCCGACCACGACGAGATCGAGCACCGCCAGCAGCGCTCGGTCCAGCTCTCCCTGGTCCCCGTCGAATGGGGCGGGATCAAGATCAACATCCTGGACACCCCCGGATACGCCGATTTCGTCGGGGAACTCAGGGCCGGTCTGCGGGCAGCGGACGCGGCCCTTTTCGTCGTCTCGGCCGCCGACGGGGTCGACGGCGCGACCCGCATGGTCTGGGAGGAATGCGCGGCCGTCGGCATGCCCCGGGCCATCGTCGTCACCCATCTGGAGGCATCCCGCGCCGATTACGCACAGATGACCGCGGTCTGCGGCGAGATCTTCGGCGGGGACGACCCGGACGCCGTCATCCCGCTCTACCTCCCGCTGTACGGACCTCCCGGCCCCGACGGCCACTCCCCCGTGGCCGGCCTGCTCGGCCTGCTCTCCCAACGGGTCTACGACTACACCTCCGGCAGCCGCGTCGAACGCGACCCCGAGCCGGAGGAGCTGACCCGGATCACCGAGGCCCGGGCCCGGCTCATCGAGGGGATCATCGCCGAGAGCGAGGACGAGTCCCTGATGGACCGGTACCTCGGCGGCGAGGACATCGACATCAAGACGCTGGTCGACGACCTGGAGCGGGCCGTGGCCCGCGGCACCTTCCACCCGGTGCTGATGGCGGCCCCGGCCGCCGAGGGCGCCCGCCAGGGCCTGGGCACCGTCGAACTCCTCGAACTGATCACCGGCGGCTTCCCCACACCCCTCGAACGCGCGCCCGTCGCGGTCACCACCCCGGACGGCCGGACCCGGCCCGAGCTCGCCTGCGACCCCGACGGCCCCCTGCTGGCCGAGGTCGTGAAGACCTCGTCCGACCCCTACGTCGGCCGGATCTCGCTGGTCCGGATCTTCTCCGGCTCGCTCCGCCCCGACCAGACCGTGCACGTCTCCGGGCACGGTCTGACCGACCGCGGCCACGAGGACCACGATGTGGACGAGAAGATCGGAGCGCTGTCCTCGCCCTTCGGGAAGCAGCAGCGCACCCTGACCCGCGCCATCGCGGGCGATCTGGCCTGCGTGGCCAGGCTCACCCGGGCCGAGACCGGCGACACCCTGTCCGCCAAGGACGACCCGCTCCTGATGGAGCCCTGGGTGATGCCGGAGCCTCTGCTCCCGCTGGCCATCGAGGCCCACTCCAAGGCGGACGAGGACAAGCTCTCCCAGGGCCTGGCCCGGCTGGTGGCCGAGGACCCGACCATGCGGCTGGAGCAGAACCCGCACACCCACCAGGTGGTGCTGTGGTCCCTGGGCGAGGCCCACCAGGACGTGGCCCTGGAGCGCCTGCGCAACCGGTACGGCGTCCAGGTCGACTCCGTCCCGCACAAGGTCAGCCTGCGCGAGACCTTCGGCGACCGGGCGACCGGGCGCGGACGGCACGTCAAGCAGTCCGGCGGGCACGGCCAGTACGCCATCTGCGAGATCGAGGTGGAGCCGCTCCCGCCGGGCAGCGGCATCGAGTTCGTCGACAAGGTCGTCGGCGGTGCCGTGCCGCGCCAGTTCATCCCCTCCGTGGAGAAGGGCGTCCGGTCCCAGGCGGCCAAGGGCGTCGCGGCCGGCTATCCGCTGGTCGACGTACGGATCACACTGGTCGACGGCAAGGCGCACTCGGTGGACTCCTCCGACGCCGCTTTCCAGACGGCCGGGGCACTGGCCCTGCGCGAGGCCGCGGCGGAGGCCCGGATCCACCTCCTCGAACCGGTCGCCGAGCTCGCCGTGATGGTCCCCGACGAGTACGTGGGGCCGGTGATGAGCGACCTGGCCGGGCGCCGGGGCCGGGTGGTCGGCAGCGAGCCCGCGGGCCCCGGCCGGACTCTGGTGCGGGCCGAGATCCCGGAGATCGAGATCGACCGGTACGCCCTTGACCTGCGCTCGGTCTCCCACGGCACGGGCCGGTTCGACCGCGGTTACGCCCGGCACGAGCCGATGCCGCCGCAGCTGGCGGACAAGATTCGCGAACAGGCGGAGGGGGGAAGTTAGTTGTCATAGCGTGTGACCGGCCGCCCACCCAACGCGCTTGCGGTGGGCGGCATTTCCCTGTCCCATGGATCCGGGGCCGGGACAGCACCAGAACAGCACGAAACGATGGGGGCGGCAGCGGTGGCGGACGACGGTTTCGACTTCAGGCCGGGGGCGCAGGTCCCGCTGGCGGGGGCGGGCGGGCAGACCGCCGCGACCAATGCGCTCGCCTCCGCCGCCTACCGGGACGGCTGGGACGCCGGGCTGGACACGATACTCAAGGCCGACAACGAGTACCACAAGTCAACGATCAAGCCTCCGAAGGCCTGGGCCAGCATTTTCAAGCCGAATCTCGGCGAGGCCTTCTGCCGGGCCGTGGAGGCCCGGATGCTCGGGGGCGCGCGCAAGCCGCTCATCCAGAGCTTCGGAGCCGACCCGCAGACGGTGGTCGAGCACTGCCTCGCCGCCTCCCGCATCCGCCGCGAGCGGGACCGCAAGCTGCGCTGGATCACCTTCCTGTGCGGGGTGGTGTTCCTGCCGGGCATGCTGCTGTGGCTGGGCCTGTTCCAGCTCCGCAAGCTGCTCGCGGGCAAGGAGGGCAAGAGCGCCTCCTGGATGGGCACGGCCATGCTCGTCGGGGTGGCGCTGGCGGCCCTGGTCCTGATGTTCCGGCTGCCCTACACCGGCTTCTGGGCGTACTACCTGCGCGGCATGATCATCGCCCCGGCGCTGGGCTGGTTCCTGGCCCGGCGGATCTGCACCGCCACCGCCGTGGACCTGCGGTCCCGCTGGGACGGGCTGCTCTCCGGCGGCGGCATCGCCGCGAAGATCCCCGAGGCGGTCCCGGGCAACCCCGGGGAGAAGGCCGCCGAGGAGCTCCGGCACCAGCTCGCCAAGCTCACCGCGGAGGACCGCAGCAACTCCGTCTTCTACGCGGGCCCCAAGGGCGTGCTCGGCATGGGCACCCGCTGGGGCAACTGGCAGCTGGCGGAGGAGCTGGTCCCCAAGGACGGCAGCGCGGAGATCCACCCGTTCCGCAGCTGGGACGTGGTCCGCGCCATCCACGACCGGCTCACCCAGATCCACCGCGGCCCGCTGCACACCGGCGGCTTCCCCGTTCCCGACGTCAAGCACTGGATCGTCACCCCGGTCGGCGAGGGCGCCGCGGAGGTCACCAGGCCGTCCGGGGACGTGGTCGACACCTTCCAGATCAAGCCGCACGAGATCATCCGGATCTGCAACGAGCAGCAGTTCGGCGCCGGCAACCGCCACTACCTGGGCATCCAGTGGCCGCTGTGGGACGGCCAGCTGGTCATCACCATGATGGTCACGGTCACCGTGCTCCACGAGACCCTGCGGATCGAGGTCACCGGCCACGCCCTGGGGCCGGTGCACGGCCTGTTCACCACCAAGTCCGAGGCCCAGAAGATCGAGGTGCCCAAGAGCGTCCGCTTCTGGGAGACGGTGGAACGCGTGCTGCCCGTCTGCGACACCTCCGAGGTGGTCCGCCTGATGGTCCGGGCCCCGCTGACCTGGTACCCGCCGATCCTGGAATGGCTCGGCGGCAAGCTGGTGCTGCCCGAGCCCTTCGGGGCCCGGCACGTGTGGGCGGGCTCGATGTGGCGGCACCGCTTCATGGCGGACGACGCGATGCGCGCCGCGACGCCGGTGCTGAGGGTGGTGCACGCGGCCGCGATGCGGGTCCTGGAGGAGAACGGCTGCGACACCGATCGCTTCACCAACCGCTCCATGATCGTCAGCGGCATGGTCCAGGAACCGTCCCCGCGCAAGGCGGACGTCTACGACGCCTGACGCGGCACTGCGCGGAGGGCAGGGACCGGGGGGCGGGGCGGGGCGGAGGGGCACGGGGTGGGCACGGACGGAATCGACAAGCTCAAGCGCATCACCGTGCTTGCGCTGTCGGGCCTGCTGGGTGGCGGCGTCTTCACGTTGTCGATCCTCGCGGACGACGCGAAGGGAGCCGCCAAGCTCCGCTGGACCGCGTTGGGCACCATCGTGGCCATCGCCGTGGTCGCCGTGGCCGCGTACGAGAACCACCGGGCGGAGTCCGCCCGGCGCAAGGCCCGCGAGCTCGCCGTCGAGGCGCTGTCGAGCCTGGCCAACTCGTACAACCAGGCGCTGCTGCCGCTGACCCGGGAGCTGCAGGAGCTGGCCGCCGCGTACGCCGACGAGAATCCGCAGACCACGCCTCCGGTCACGGGAGTTCAGGCGGGACACCGGGCACTGATCCTGCGCAAGGCGCTGGACGGAGCCGCGACCCTCACCGCGCCGGGGACGCCCGCCCCGGCGAACCTGCCGCGGGCCCGCAGCGCCTTCTACCGGTGGGACGACTCCGGGAAGGTCTTCGACCTCCAGGGGATCGCGCACGGGGACCGGACCACGACGATCAGACGGCGCATCCCGTGGCAGGGCGACGCCTGCGGCGCGAAACTGCTGGCGGTCCTCCAGATGGACCGAGCACATCTGCGCCCGAAGAACGCGCCCGGTGACGACATCGAGCTGGATGCCTCCGGGGCGACCCCTGGCTACAAGGGGGTCATCGTCGCTCCGGTCCGCTCCGGCGGCAGACTGTTCGGGGTGCTGACCGTGGACGCCCCCGAATACGAGGACTTCAGCAGCACCCACCGGGACCTGATGGCCACGCTGGGGCACGTGGTGGCCGCTTCTCTGGTGCTGGACGTTCCCTGATGAGCCGGTTCGGGGCGTTCCGGCGGCTCTTCGGGCGGGGTCGCGGACAGGAGGAGCGCGAGGGGTACGGGCCCTACGAGCGCGAGCAGTCCGAGGGCGAACGGTCCGAGGGCGAGCAGTCCGGACAGGCGGAATTCGAGCACGCGGATCCCGGACATCCGGAGTCCGACCTTCCGGAGTCCGGCGATCGGGGGGACCTCGAACGGGCGGTCCAGCAGGGAAGGATGGCGGAGATGCTCCACCGGCGGGAGGTCCTGCGGGCCGAAGCCGAGCGGATCGTGGACCGCAGGCTCGACCCCGTACGGGACGCCGCCCCGTGGAACACCGCCACCTTCGGCACGCTCACCGCGGCCTCGGCGGCCTCCGCGGCGGTCCTGCTGACGACCGGCTTCACCTGGTGGTTCCTGCTGCCGGCGGGCCTGGGTGTGGTCTGTCTCCTGCTGACCGTCCAGGCCGTACGGCGGCTGCGCGGGCGCACCGGCTGATCACGGCGGGGCGGGCGGGAGCGGGCGGGGCCGTGCGGAGGCCCGCCCGCGGGAAGAGGAACCGGGCGGGATCAGCCCGTCGGCCAGGCGTCGGCAAGCATCTGGCGGGTGTCCGCGAGCAGCTGCGGCAGGACCTTGGTGTGGCCGACGACCGGCATGAAGTTCGTGTCCCCGCCCCAGCGCGGCACGATGTGCTGGTGCAGGTGTGCTGCGATGCCCGCGCCGGCGGCCGCGCCCTGGTTCATGCCGATGTTGAAGCCGTGCGCGCCCGACGCCTTCCGCAGCGCCACCATGGCGCGCTTGGTCAGGTCGGCCAGCTCGGCGGTCTCGGCGGAGTCGAGCTCGGTGTAGTCGGCCACGTGCCGGTAGGGGACGACCATGAGGTGCCCGCCGTTGTACGGGTAGAGGTTCAGCACGGCGTAGACGTGCTTCCCGCGGGCGACGACCAGCCCGTCCTCGTCGGACATCTCCGGGATCCCGCAGAAGGGGCAGCCGTCCCCGGCATCCGGGCCGGTGGGCTTGTTCTCGCCCTGGATGTAGGCCATCCGGTGCGGGGTCCACAGGCGCTGGAAGGCGTCCCGCGTGCCAACGCCGTTCTGCTGCTCCGGCTCAGTCGTCATGGCATGCAGCATATGACCTTGTCCCGGGGCGGCGTGTCGCCGGGGCGGAGATCCTCCACCGGCCAGCGATCCTGGCTCGATGAGACGCCGATCGCCGAAAGCCACCGTGGACCCGGACCCCCGGCTGGAACGCTGGGAGACGTGGGCCGAGCTGCCCCTGCTCGGAGCGTCCCTGATCTTCCTGGCCGGCTACGCGGTCCACGTCCTGGTGCCGAACGGCGCCCTGTTCGTCCACGACGCCGGCCTGATCGCCGTGGGCGTCACGTGGCTGATGTTCCTCGTGGACTACCTGGTGCGCTACCGGCTCAGCCGGCTCCGGCTGCACCGCTTCGTCCGCACCCACTGGCTGGACACCATCGTGCTGGTGCTGCCCCTGCTGCGGCCGCTCCGGGTGGTGAAGGTGAACACGGCGATCCAGCGCCGCGGCGGCCGTGCGCGCCTCGGGCTGTACACCCGCGTGATCACGTACGCGAGCCTGACGGCCGTGCTGCTCGGGTTCGCGGGGGCGCTGACCGTGTACCAGGCGGAGCGCGACGCTCCCGGCGCGACCATCCTGACCTTCGGGGACTCGGTGTGGTGGATGGCCGCCACCATCACCACGACCGGCTACGGGGACGTCACCCCGGTGACCCCCTGGGGCCGCACCATCGCGGTGGGGATGATGATCTGTGGTGTGGCGCTGCTCGGAGCGGTCACCGGTTCGTTCTCGTCCTGGCTGGTCCAGGTGTTCACGCGGGAGGACGAAAAGGACGGGGCCCCCGGGGAGTGATCCCGGGGGCCCCGCCACACGAACCGGCGGTGCGTCAGACCTGGACGCGGTCCTCGACGACCTTCACCAGCTTGGCGAGGGCCTCGTCCTTCGGGATGCCGTTCTCCTGTGAACCGTCGCGGTAGCGGAAGGAGACGGTGCCCGCGGCCATGTCCTCGTCACCGACGATGATCATGAACGGGACCTTCTGCTTCTGCTGGTTCCGGATCTTCTTCTGCATCCGGTCGGAGGAGGCGTCCACCTCGACCCGCAGGCCCTTCTTCTTCGCCTCGGCGGCGAACTCCTGCAGGTAGCCGACGTGCGCGTCGCCGATCGGGATGCCGACCGCCTGGACGGGGGCCAGCCACGGCGGCATGGCGCCCGCGTAGTGCTCCAGGAGCACCGCGAAGAAGCGCTCGATCGAGCCGAACAGCGCACGGTGGATCATGACCGGGCGCTGGCGGGAGCCGTCCGGAGCGGTGTACTCCAGGTTGAAGCGCTCCGGCAGGTTGAAGTCGAGCTGGACGGTCGACATCTGCCAGGTGCGGCCGATGGCGTCGCGCGCCTGCACGGAGATCTTCGGGCCGTAGAAGGCCGCGCCGCCCGGGTCGGGGGTCAGCGGGAGGCCCTGCTTCTCGGCGACCTGCTGGAGGACTGCGGTGGCCTCCTCCCAGACCTCGTCCGAGCCGACGAACTTCTCCGGGTCCTTGGTGGACAGCTCCAGGTAGAAGTCGGTCAGGCCGTAGTCGCGCAGCAGGTTCAGCACGAAGGTGAGGGTGCGGTCGAGCTCCTCGGCCATCTGCTCACGGGTGCAGTAGATGTGCGCGTCGTCCTGGGTGAAGCCGCGGGCCCGGGTCAGGCCGTGCACCACGCCGGACTTCTCGTACCGGTACACGGTGCCGAACTCGAACAGGCGCAGCGGCAGCTCACGGTAGGAGCGCCCGCGCGCGTCGAAGATCAGGTTGTGCATCGGGCAGTTCATGGGCTTGAGGTAGTAGTCGGTACCACCGTCGAGCTGCATGGGGGGGTACATGCCCTCCGCGTACCAGTCCAGGTGGCCGCTCTTCTCGAAGAGGGCGCCCTTGGTGGCGTGCGGGGAGTAGACGAACTCGTAGCCCTCCTCCTCGTGCCGGCGGCGCGAGTAGTCCTCCATGGTGCGGCGGATGATGCCGCCCTTGGGGTGGAAGACGGCGAGGCCGGAGCCGATCTCGTCCGGGATGGAGAAGAGGTCGAGCTCGTTGCCGAGCTTGCGGTGGTCGCGCTTCTCGGCCTCGGCGAGGAAGTCGAGGTGGGCCTTCAGCTCGTCCTTCGACGGCCAGGCGGTGCCGTAGATGCGCTGGAGCATCGGGTTCTTCTCGCTGCCGCGCCAGTAGGCGGCCGCGTTGCGCATCAGCTTGAACGCCGGGATGTTCCGGGTGGTGGGCAGGTGGGGACCGCGGCAGAGGTCCTTCCAGCACAGCTCGCCGGTCTTGGCGTCCAGGTTGTCGTAGATGGTGAGCTCGCCGGCACCGACCTCGACGCTGGCGCCGTCGTCGGTGGAGGCCGAGCCCTTGATGCCGATGAGCTCCAGCTTGTAGGGCTCGTCCGCGAGCTCCTCGCGGGCGGCCTCGTCGGTGACGACGCGGCGCGCGAAGCGCTGGCCGCGCTTCTGGATCTCCTGCATCTTCTTCTCGACGGCCTTGAGGTCATCGGGGGTGAAGGGCTTCTCGACGTCGAAGTCGTAGTAGAAGCCGTCCCGGACCGGCGGGCCGATGCCCAGCTTGGCCTCGGGGAACAGCTCCTGCACGGCCTGGGCCATGACGTGCGCGGTGGAGTGGCGGAGGATGTCGAGGCCGTCCTGGGAGGAGATCTCCACGGGCTCGACGGTCTCGCCGTCCTTCACCTCGTACGACAGGTCCTTGAGCTCGCCGGCCACGCGGGCGGCGATGACGGTGCGCTCACCGGAGAAGAGGTCGGCCGCAGTGGTGCCCGTGGTCACCACGCGCTCTTCCCGCTCGGAATCGCGTTGGATGATCACACGGACGTCTGACACCGGTCTCTCCTCGAATCAGGGGTGCGGCAGCGGACACTGCGCGCAGCCTGAATCGTACCGAGCAGGGCGGGGCGTCCGCTAAACGGTTACCGGTGGGGCGCGATCGCGGCGAGAGTGACCCCACCAGGTCTTCCCTCCGCCGAGCAGTGAAGGGGCCGCACGCCCATGCCCGCACCTACGCCCGCGCCCGTGCCCGAGCCCGCTGTGGTCATCCGCCCGCTGGACCTCAGGGACGACGGGGTGGTGGAGGCCCTCCACGCGCTCGGGCGGGCGTCCTACGCCGTGGAGGCGGAGCTGATCGGCTCCACCGCCATGCCGGCGCTCCGCGAAACCCCCGGCGAGCTGCGGACCCGTCCCCTCTCCTGGCTGGGGGCCCTGTCCCCCGACGGCGAGCTCACCGGGTTCGTCGCCTGGGAGGACGGCGCAGACGGCCACGGCCACGGGAACGGCGGCATGGTGATCGACCGGCTGTGCGTGGACCCGGGCCGCTTCCGGCAGGGCATCGCCTCCCTGCTGCTGGGGCACCTGCTGGCGGAGGTGGCCGCGGGCCGCCGGGTCGCGGTGACCACGGGCGCGGCGAACGCCCCCGCCGTGGCCCTCTACGAACGGCTGGGTTTCACCCGCGGGGACGACGTGGAAGCCGAGCCGGGCCTGTGGCTGGCCTCGTTCACGCGGCCGCCGAGGTCTCACACGGATCGATGACATCCGTCACTGTCCGCGCGGCCGACCCGGCCGGACCCTGGGAAGGGGCGGGGCAGTGAGGGACGAACAGACAGGGGGACGGCCGGTGGCGGCGACGGAGCACACTGGGGGAACGGTGACGGCCAGGCTGACGAAGGCCGGGATCGGCATCGTCTGGGCGCGTTCGCTGCTGGCGGTGGCGACCCGGCGCGCCGGGCCCGGACGCCCCGGCCCCACAGGCACCGTGCTGCGGCACTCGGCGGGGATCCGGCAGCTGGTGCTGATCCTGGCGGGCACGGAGGCCGTGGTGGCGTTCCCGATGTCCTCGATGCTGCCGCCGGCCGCCCGGCCGGTGCACGCCGTGCTGGAACTCCTGCTGGTGCTGGCCGGGCTGGGCCTGGTGGCCGCGGTGGTCCGCCATCCGCACGAAGTGCACTCCGACCGGGTGGTCCTCCGGACCGGCTTCCTCGGGGACGTGACCCTGCCCCGGGCGGCCGTGCGGTCCGCCGCGCCCGTGGTGCGGACCGTCCCGGGCCGTGGACCGCGTCCGGTGCCGGGCGAGCCGGGCGCCGTGGCCTGCTCGCTGGACGGTTCCCTCGACGTGGCGGTCCGGCTGGAGCCTCCGGTCCGCCTCGACCTGGGGCGGGCCGGGGTCGTCGAGGCCACGGTGGTGTACGCCTCGGCGGACTCGCCCGCCGCACTGGCTGCCGCCCTCCGGCCGGCGCCGGCCCCCTGAGTCCTCCGCGAAGGCGCGGGCGCGGCTCCGCGGAGGCCTGGGCCGGCGTTCCGCAAGGCCTTTCGCCCCGCCCGATGGGCGGGCGCCGCCCCGCCGAGGTCTGGGCGCGGCCCCACCGAGGTCTGGGCAGGCCCCCGCCCTCACCTCGGCGTGAACGGCGCAGGCCCGCCCGGCCGAGGCAACGGCCGGCACGCACACCGCAGCGCGGTCAATCGTCCGGGAAGGCCGGGCCGGGGTCTGCCAGGTCGTCCTCCAGGGACTTGCGCAGGCGGTCCCGGTCGACGCCGTCCAGCGGGACCGGGGCGACCTCGGACACCTCCGTCAGCCGGCGGAAGCCGCCCCGCCGTTCCAGCCGCCCACTGACCCGGATCGGCACCCCGGCCAGGTGGGCGTGGCCCGCCACCCGGTACGCCGCCTCGTCGAGCGCGGCGCGGACGTACGGGATCTCCGCGCCGGACAGCACCCGGAGCCGGACCGTGCCCCCGCCCCCGGGCGCGGACCGCCGCATCCGGACCACCGCCCCCGCCAGCCGCACCGGGACGGCCGGCTCGTCGCGGGTGTAGCGGGCCGCCGCCTCGCGGAGCGCGGGCAGGTCGCCCGGGGAGAAGTCCACCGGCTCGGGCCGGGCCGCGCAGCCCGCCGGGACACCGGCCGCGGGCGCCCACGCCAGCGCGACCGTCGCCCCCTCGCTCCCGTGCACCAGGGCGATCAGCGCTTCGGCGAGCTCCCGGCTGACCCCCGCCGCGACGGCGGCGTCGAACGCCTCCATGCCTCCGGTGGCCCGCCGGTAGTCGACCGCCTCCCGGGCGGCGTGCAGGGCGTGGTGCAGCCGGGTGACCGTGCCGCGGCCGCCGTCCACCGGGACGTACGCCGTCAGCCGCCGCCCGCCGGGCACCGGTCCGACCAGTACGTCGTCCAGCGCCCGCTCGGCCTGGGCGCGCCAGCGCGCGCCGTGGTAGCCGGCCCTGGCGCGGTCCGCCAGGGCTCCGGCCAGCAGCAGCTGCCGCGCCGCCGAGCGGAGTCGTTCCTGGGCGGGCCAGGACGCCTCCTCCTCGGCGCCGGTCTCCCGGGCCCAGCGCACCTCGTCGCTGGGCACCGTCAGCCCGTAGAGCACCTCCCGCGCCGAGGTCAGCCCGCTGCGGGTGAGCGCCGCCAGGGTCTCCTCCAGCAAGTCGGCGCAGTCCGGGAAGGCACGGCTCTCCGGGACCAGGACACTGGTGCCGCCCCGCCCGTCCGGCGGGGTCCAGCGCCCGTACCGGCCGGGTGCGCCGCCGCGCCGCTGCCAGCCGTGGCGGCGCAACAGCGCGGAGAGCACCGCCGGGTCGACCCGGGCCGGATCCGGCGCGGGGGCGGACGCCGAGTCCGGCAGCGGGGGGAGCGCGGTGTGCGTGGCCGGGAGCCGCGCCGGATACCGTGCCGGGTCCTGCGGGTGCCAGTGCATCAAGGTGTCCCTCCCGACCCGACCCGGGTCATGATCTCGCAGAGCGCCCGGTCGTCGAAGATCCGCGCGGTGGGGATCCGGACGGTGGTGCGGTTGCGGCCGGTCACCGGATGACCGGCGAGATTGGTCCAGTAGCAGCAGTGCCGCAGGTCCAGCCCGTCGTGCCCGGCGCGCAGCCAGTCCGCCCGGTCGCGGGGCACGAGCATCACCACGAGGATCTTGTGGACCGCGACCGGTGTCCTGGCCAGCTTCACCAGGTGCTCGTTGTCGAGGGTGAAGGGGAAGGTCGGTCCGGGCGGCCGGGCGGGGGTCTGGTAGGTGGCCTTCAACTGCACCTTGACGGTGACCTCGTCGTCGACCGTGTGTGCGGCCGCGCCGTGGCTGACGTGCCAGTCGATCCCGTTGTCGGGGAACGGCTGGGAGAGCGAGCAGCCGGCCGCCGCCGCCACGGCGTGCAGGTACGCCACCTGCAGGGTCTCCATGCAGGCGGTGGTGGCGAGGCTGCCGCGCAGCACCTCGCCCGGCTCGGGATGCGTGAGCGCCATGGCTCCCCCAGGCCTCCTGGCTCGACTCGGACGAACGGATCGACTCGCCCGACCGGGGCGAGCGGCTCGGCCGGCATGGCCGACGTGATGGCTGGACCGACGGGACGGCCTGACCGACCTGATGGCCTGCCCGACCTGATGACCCGGCCGACGTGATGGCTTGACCGATTCGTCGGCGTAGGTCGACCCGTTGGTTTGACGCGCGTGGCCGACCCGACCGGCACCGACTCCGCCCGGCCCTGATGACCGCTCACCCGTGCGGTCCCCCAAGGGTGTTGTCTCCGCAGTCGGCCCGCCGCAAACGGCGTACGGGGCAAACCTCCCGGGTATCACGGATGCGGGCAGGCCTCGCCTGCCCTTCGGGAACGAGGAGTTCGCCATGACGCGCTGGTACGAGGGCCCGCTGGCCGCATTCGACACAGAGACCACCGGGGTGGACGTCGAGCAGGACCGCATCGTGTCCGCCGCCGTCGTCGTCCAGGAGTGCGCGGGAGGCCGGGCGCGGGTGACCCGCTGGCTGGTCAATCCCGGGATCCCGGTGCCGCCCGGCGCCACCGAGGTGCACGGCCTGACCGACGACCACCTCCGGCACAACGGCCGCTGGCCGGCCCCGGTGATGGAGGAGATAGCCCGCTCCCTGGCGGAGCAGCAGACCGCGGGCCGGCCGGTGGTGGTGATGAACGCGCCTTTCGATCTGACCCTGCTGGACCGGGAGTTGCGCCGGCACCGGGCCTCCTCGCTGACCCGGTACCTGGACAACCGGCCGCTGACGGTGCTCGATCCGCGGGTGCTGGACAAGCACCTGGACCGGTACCGCAAGGGCCGCCGGACGCTGACCGACCTGTGCGCGCACTACGGCATAGAGCTGACGGAGGCGCACGACGCGGCGGCGGACGCACTGGCTTCGCTGGAGGTGGTCCGCGCGGTGGGCCGCCGCTTCTCGGCGCGCCTGGAGCGGCTGAGCCCGGCGGAGCTGCACACCCTGCAGGCGGTGTGGCACGCGGCACAGGCACGGGGCCTGCAGGCGTGGTTCGCGCGCAACGGCTCGGAGGAGGCGGTGGATCCGCACTGGCCGGTCCGGCCGGAGATGTCCACGGCGGCGTGAGCACACGAAAAAGCCGGTCCGTCTGAGACGGACCGGCTTCTCCCGGTGGGCGATACTGGGATCGAACCAGTGACCCCTTCGGTGTGAACGAAGTGCTCTCCCGCTGAGCTAATCGCCCGGGAACGGACTGAACAATACACATGCCGCGGGGGTTCGTTCAAACCGCTTCCAGCCGGGCGGCCAGCCCGCGCCGTCCGGCCCGCATCATCAGGGCGTGGTTGAGCCGGAAGAAGGGCCTTCCGGGGACCGCCAGCCGGCGCAGCGCCGGCTTCCGCACGGAGACCTCCTGCTCGAAGAGGGCCCGGGTGCCGCCGGCGCCGAGGGGCCCGAGGGTCCAGCGCACCCAGCCCTCCAGGTCGCCGTGGAGCGCGACCTCCAGCACCCCGCGGTCGGGGTCGGCGATCCGTTCGCGGGCGGTGACGCGGAGCTCGTAGGGGAGGAAGGACCGGAAGACTGCGGTGCCGGCCCGCTCGTCGTCGGGGTCGGGGTCGACGCGGCGGACCTGGGGCCACCACAGCGGATAGTCGGTCGGGCGTTCCAGCGCGGCGTAGACCCTCCCGGGCGGTGCCGGCAGGTCCCAGACACTACGGAAGCGGTAGTGACTCCAATCCATGGATCTGAGTATCCGTACCCATGTCCCGGACGCGTGACCGGCACCACACTGCGAAGCATGGACTTTCCACTGCCGCCGGCCGAGGAGCTGGCGCTCATCGACCGTGAACTGGCCCAACTCGATGCCCGGCGCACCTGGTTGCTGGCACGCCGCGCCTGGCTGCTGGGGGTGCTGCGGGGCCCGGCGGCCGCCGCGGCGCCGGCTCCGGCCGTTCCGGGCACGCCCTGGACCCCGCCCGGTCCGCGCCGGGACGCCTCGGCGCCCGGTGCGCAGAACCTGCTGCTGACGCTGGGGGCGGTGCTCCTTGCGGTGGCGGCGCTCGCGTTCACGCTGGTGAGCTGGGGCTCGATGGGCATCGGGGGCCGGGCGGCGGTGCTGGGCGTGGTGACTGCGGCGGCGCTGGCCGCGCCCGCGGGCCTGCTGCGCCGGGGGCTGCGGTCCACCGCCGAATCGGTGGCCGTGGTGGGCATGGTGCTGACCGTGCTCGACGCGTACGCGGTGTACGCGGTGGGCCTGTCGGGGGTGGACGGCACGGCGTACGCGGCGGGGGCCGCCGCGGTGCTGGCCGCGGTCTGGGCGGCGTACGGGCTGCTCCTGCCGGGGCTGCGCAGCCCGCTGCCGGCGGCGGTGTTCGCCGCTCAGCTGCCGCTGCCGCTGGCGGCCCTGGCCGCTGCGGCGGGAGCGACGGGGACGGGCTGGGCGCTGCTGCTGACCGCGGCGGCGGACGCGGCGCTCGCGCTGTGGGCCCGGCCGGGCGCGGTGGTGCGGTGGTGTGCGGGGGTGTCGGGCGCGGTGCTCGGTGCGGGTGTGCTGCTGACCGGCCTGACCGTGTCGGTGGCTTCCGGGGCGGGCGTGGACGCGGCGGCGCCGGGGGCACTGCTGTCGGCGTTGGCGGGCTGCTGCCTGGCGGTGGCCTGGCGGGCGCCTGCCGGGCCGGCCGCGGGCCGGGTGGCCGGGTACGGGCTCGCGGTCGCGGGCGGCTTCGCCCTGGTGGGTGCGGTCGGGGGCGTGCTGCGGCCGCCGCTGGACTCGCCGTGGCTGCCGGCGGTGTTCCTCGCGGTGTCGCTGCCGCTGACGGCGGCGGTACGGGCGGCGACCTGGCCGGCGCCGGTACGGCGGGGCCTGGCCGCGGCGGGGGCGGCGGCGGCCGCCGTGACGGTGCTGCTCGTGCTGCCCGCGGTGGTGGCGGCGCTGGCCGCTCCGCTCGGGGTGCTGGACGAGGTGTGGGAGGCGTCGGTCCCGGCCGGGGCGCCGCTGTGGCCGGGCGCGGCCGTACCGGTGGTGCTGCTGCCGGCCGCGGCAGCGGCGGTCTGGCTCGGCCGGGTGCTGCGCCGACCGGAGCCGGGCGTGGTGGCGGTGGTGCTGGGCTGGGCCGGGCTGTTCACGGCGCCGGTGGCGGTGGAACTGCCGGCCGGTGCGGCGCGGGGGGTGCAGGTCGCCGTGGTGGTGGCCGCGGTGGCTGCGGCGCTGCGGTGGTCCGGGCGGGCCGGGGTCCGGGCGGCCGGGGTGGCGGCCGCGGTGTGCGCGGGGCTGGGGGCCGGTGCCGTGTCGGTGGCCGCACTGGACGGGCGGACGGCGACCTTCGCGGTGTTCGGCGTGCTGGGTGCGGCCTGCGCGGCGGGGTCGGCGTACGGGCCCGCCCCGGCCTGGCTGCGGGCCTGCTCGGCGGTGGCGGCCGTCGGGTACGCCACGGCGCTGACGGTGGCCCTGGGGGCGCTGCTGGAGCTGCCGGTGCACCGCTGGGGGCTGCTGGTGCTGGTGGTGCCCGCGGTGGTGGCCGTGCGGCCGCCCGGACGGGCCGGGGGTCCGGTGCCGCGGGTGCCGGTGGAGCTGGCGGCGGCCGGGGCGGGGCTGCTCGCGGTGGCCCTGGCGGCCGGGGACGCCGTGTGGCTGGCGCTGCTGCTGGCGCTGGCCGGGGTGGTCTGTGCGGGTGCGGCGGTGCGTGCGGACCGGCGGCGGGCCGGGTACGCGGCCGGGGTGCTGTTCGTGGCGGCAACCTGGGTGCGGCTGGCCGCCTCCGGGGTGGCGGTGCCGGAGGCGTACACCCTGCCGGTGACGGTGCCGGCGCTGGTGGTGGGGCTGCTGCGCCGCCGGCGTGATCCCGCGGCCTCGTCCTGGACGGCGTACGGGCCGGGGCTGGCGGCGACGCTGCTCCCGAGCCTGCTGGCGGCCTGGGGGGACCAGCACTGGCAGCGGCCGCTGCTGCTGGGGCTGGCCGCGCTCGGCGTGACCCTGGCGGGGGCGCAGCGGCGGCTGCAGGCACCGCTGGTGCTGGGCGGGGCGGTGCTGGCTCTGGACGCGCTGCACGAGCTGACGCCGTACGTGGTGCAGGTGGCCGACGCGCTGCCGCGCTGGGTGCCGCCGGCCCTGGCGGGTCTGCTGCTGCTGGCGGTGGGGGCGACGTACGAGAAGCGGCTGCGGGACGCGCGGCGGCTCCGGGAGGCCCTGGGGCGGCTGCACTGAGGTCCGGGCCCCCGGGCGGGTCCGGCCGGGTCCGGCCGGGTCCGGTACGACCGGCCCGGGCGGGTCCGGGCGGGTCCGGGAATGCCGAAGGCCCGGAGACTTCGGGAAGTCTCCGGGCCTTGGTCCGGGTGGGCGATACTGGGTTCGAACCAGTGACCTCTTCGGTGTGAACGAAGCGCTCTCCCACTGAGCTAATCGCCCGGGCGCACCGCAAACATTACCGCATGTCAGCGGCGCCTTTGACCACCGTCCGGACCGGGGCGGGCGGCGGGGCTCACCGGCCCTTGAGGTCCCAGGGCATGGCCATGCCGTACTTGTACACGTACACGGCGAGCAGCGCTCCGCAGATCACCAGGCCGATGCTCGTGAGGATGATGTTGCGGCGGCGGACCCTGGGGTCGAGCGCCTTCCTGGCCGCCTCGGTGACCTTGCGCTTGGTCCAGCGCAGGACGAGCTGGGCCCACACGAACTCGGTCGCCCAGATCGCCATGCCGGCGAAGATGACCACCCAGCCGGGACCGGGCAGCGGCAGCATGATGACGCCCGCGACCACGACGGCCAGGCCGACGATGAAGACACCGACCTGCCAGCTGAGGTGGAGGGTCCTGCGCGCCTGGATGAAGGCCGGGGCCTTCGAGCCGAGCGGTTGCTCCGTTTCGGGCGTCTCCGCCATCTTCTCTTCGTCACTCCCCGTGTTCATGGACTCGAATCTACCGGAGCCGGAAGCACACGTGAATGGTCCTTTGGATCCGCCGTACGAGGGACCCGAAGGTCCGCAAAACGGTCAGAGGGGTTTACAACGGCACCGTAGGTGGCATGTCGATTTCGCCGACGTGCGAATCCCCGAGCGCACACTGAGCGAAAGGCCCTGGCGCTTATGAACACCACGGTCAGCTGCGAGCTGCACCTGCGCCTCGTTGTGTCGAGCGAGTCCTCACTGCCTGTTCCCGCGGGCCTGCGGTATGACACGGCCGATCCCTACGCCGTGCACGCCACCTTCCACACCGGCGCCGAGGAGACGGTCGAGTGGGTCTTCGCCCGCGATCTCCTCGCGGAGGGCCTGCACCGGCCCACCGGTACCGGAGACGTCCGCGTCTGGCCGTCGCGCAGCCACGGCCAGGGCGTCGTCTGCATCGCCCTGAGCTCACCGGAGGGAGAAGCCCTGCTCGAAGCACCCGCCCGAGCTCTCGAATCGTTCCTCAAGCGGACGGACGCCGCGGTCCCACCCGGGACCGAGCACCGGCACTTCGACCTCGACAAGGAGCTCTCCCACATCCTGGCCGAAAGCTGACTCCGCTCTTCTGAGCGAGCCGGCCCGACCACCGGCCGACACCGTCCGACTCGGGGCGACGGTGTCGCGACGGCCAGCCACACATGGCACCACCGGCGCTGTTCCCGCGGAAGCCGTCCGCGGGGACAGCGCCGGTGCGCTTTCCGCACGAAGCGCTAGAGTCGACGACGTGCAGATTCCTCACGACACCCGCCGGGCGCTCGACGTGGTCGTCGCCCTGGTCAACACCGCGCCCGAGGGCGAAGAGCCGGACGGGCTGACGGACGTCGGGGCACTGCGCGCCTTCGTGGACGAGTACTCCATCAGCGACGTCGGCGAGCTGGGCGCGCGCGACCTCGCCGGAGTGCGCACCGTCCGCGGCAAGTTCGCCCAGGTGTTCGCCGCGCCCCACGCGCGGGCCGCCTCGGGGCTGATCAACGAGCTGGTTGCGACGGCGGGCACCACCCCGCAGCTGACCAACCACGACGGCTACGACTGGCACGTGCACTATTTCGCGCCGGGCGCCTCGGTCGGGGACCACCTGGCCGCGGACGGCGGCATGGCGCTGGCCTTCATCGTGGTCTCGGGCGAGGAGGAACGGCTGCGCCGCTGCGAGGCGCCCGACTGCCGCCGCGCCTTCGTCGACCTCTCCCGCAACCGCTCCCGCCGCTACTGCGACAGCCGCACCTGCGGGAACCGGCTGCACGTGGCGGCCTACCGGGCCCGGCGCAAGGAAGCGGCGGAGTAGCTCCGGGCGGCGCGCCCGGTCACGGCGCCACCGGCGCCGGCAGTGCCACCGGCCTCACCGGCCGCCTCACCGCGTCACAGCAGGAACAGGTCGTGCACGGCGGCGAGCAGCAGCAGGGTGCCGATCACGGCCAGGAAGATCATCAGCGGCGGCTGGGAGAGCGCGAACAGGCATCCGCGCGGCTCCTCGGCGGCCGCGGAGACGGAAGTCGGTCCCGGCGGCTCGCTCTTCGTTGTGTCGAGCATGTCGGGCCGATCATGGCGCAGGACGCCACCCGCCCCCTCCAACACGCCAGGACGTGCACGGGAGTTGACTGTTTCCCGCGCTTCCTGACCGGAACGCTTGCGAGCCGGTCACACTCCCGATCACCTGCGATCACGGGCCCTGCGGGATCCTGTGGTGCCGGATCCCGCGCCGCTAGATCCCGTGCTTCTTGAGGATCGCCTCGATGTCGGAGAAGTCCTCCTCCGGGGCGGCGGACCGCTGCGGGGCCGCCGGCTTCCGGCCGCCCCCCGCACCCAGCGAGGGCGCCGAGGCGCCGGGCTCGACGGCCTCCCGCCCTCCCCCGGCCTTCTTCCCCCGCCCGGAGCCGACCTCCGCCCGCTCCTTGCCCTCACCCATCCTGCGGCGCTCCACCGCCCGGGTGGTCATCAGGAGCAGCCAGGCCAGACCGAGCAGGCCGAAGCCCACCCACACCGTCGGGTTGAAGACGATCCCGGTCAGCCACTCCACCACCCCGGTCATCACCAGACCCACCGGGATCAGCGAGTACGCGGCGATGCGGGTCGCGGCGAGGAAGCGCTTGCGGTACGCGGTCAGCGCGGCGAAGCCCAGGCCCGCCGCGGACACCGCGGAACATATGGTCTCGGCAAGCATGCGGTCCTCCAGCCCTGGGTGATGCGTCCGCTATCCATCCTGCACCGGCCGCGGCGTCCCGGGCCACGCACCGGGCGGTCCGGGGACGGATCTCCGGGAGAACTCCGGGTCCCGGCTCCTCCGCAGGTCCCGGTCCCCCTCCGGTGCGGGAGGGCTGGGAGACTGTCCCCATGACCCACTCCGCTTCCGCCGCCCCCGCCGGTCCCGTCGTCCTCGAGGTCTGGTGCGAGCTCCAGTGCCCGGACTGCCACCGTGCGCTCGACGACGTCCACGCCCTGCGCGCCCGTTACGGGGACCGGCTGGAGATCGTGCTGCGCCACTTCCCGCTGGAGAAGCACAAGTACGCCTTCGCGGCCGCGCAGGCCGCCGAGGAGGCGGTGGAGCAGGGCCAGGGCTGGGCGTACGTCGAGGCGGTACTCGCCCGGACCGCGGAACTGGGCAGCCGGGGCGAAGCGCTGCTGCTCGACGTGGCCCGCGAACTCTCCCTGGACGCCGATGAGTTCGACACCGCGCTGATCGACGGCCGGCACATCCTCACCGTGGACGCGGACCAGGCCGAGGGCAAGGCGATCGGGGTGACCGGCACCCCGACGTACGTGATCGGCGGCGAGCGCCTGGACGGCGGCAAGTCCCAGGACGGTCTGCGCGCCCGCATCGAGGAGATCGCCGACCGCCTGCTCGCCGGGAACTGACCCCGGCCGGGGGCGCCGCGCAACCGGCCCGGCACCCGGCCCGGGCCGCGTCTAGATCAGGTCCTTGGCGAAGTTGACCGAGGTGGGGGCGTAGCCGAGGGACTCGTAGAGCCGGCGGGCCGGGGTGTTGCCCTCGAAGACCTGGAGGCCCAGGGTGCGGTGGCCGGTGGCCAGGGCGGTGCGCTCGGCCAGGAGCATCAGGCTGCGGCCGTGCCCCCGGCCCCGGTGGGCCGCCGCGACCTCGACGTCGTAGACGTACGCCTCGCCGCCCGGCCGGGCCAGCCAGACGTGGCCGACCGGCTCGCCGTCCGCCTCCAGCACGACCAGGTCCGCGCCGGGGGTCCGGAGGCCCTGCGGCAGGGACGCGGCGTGGTCCGCCTCCGACTTGGCCCGGGCGGCCTCCTCGGGCATGCCCCGGCTGGTCCACTCCTCGGCGTACGTCACGACCGCCCGGGCCAGCCACGGCCCGTACTCGGCCTCGGTCATCGGGCGGCCGCGCACGCCCGCGGGCAGTGCCGGGGGCCCGGCATCGGCCGGCAGGGTCTTGGCCATGTTGCGGCTGTACTCGACGTAGCCGAGCGCGGTCGCCATGCGCAGGCCTGCCGGGGAGTCCGCCGGCACCGCGATCCGCACCCGCCGGCAGCCCCAGGACCGCAGCACCTCCTCGGCGGCCAGCGCGGCGACCGTGCCGCGGCCGCGCCGCCGGTCGGGTCCGTCGATGCTCAGGTCCCGGATCTCGCCGACGGAGGGGCCGAAGGGGGTGTCCGAGGCCAGCAGCAGCGCGCCGACGCGCCGGCTGTTGACCCGGACCTCGTACGGGCGCGAGCGCGCGCCCCCGCTGCTCTCCTGGAGCGGCCCGCTCGGCCGCAGGGTGGTGGTCATCAGGATGGTTCTACCCACCCCGGGGCCGTACGTCAGCCCGTTTACGGCCCGCGGCGGCCCCGTACGGCCCCTCTCGGCCATCCTCACCGCCCGGGACGGGTCCCGGACGCACCCGGGGAGTCCGGGAGGGGATGCGGCTCCTACGGGTCCAGGTCGGCGCCGGAGCGCTCGTCGAAGATGCGCGCGGCCTTGGCGGTGACCGGCCCCGGGGCCGCGGGCAGGTCGCGCCCGTCGATCCGCCGGACGGCCTGTACGTCGCGCAGGGTGGAGGTCAGGAAGATCTCCTCGGCCTGCTCCAGCGCCTCGAAGGGCAGGTCGGTCACCTTGGCCCCGGTCCACTCGACGACCAGGGCGCGGGTGATGCCGTCCAGGCAGCCGGAGGTGACCGGCGGGGTGTGCAGTTCGCCGTCCAGGACCACGAAGACGTTGGAGCCGGTGCCCTCGCACAGCCGCCCGCGGGTGTTCGCGAACAGCGCCTCGGAGGCCGCCGCCCGGTGCGCCTCGGCCAGGGCGACGACGTTCTCGGCGTACGACGTGGACTTCAGGCCCGCGATGGCGCTGCGCTCGTTGCGCACCCACGGCACGGTGATCACCGCGGTGCTGTCCGGCCGCCGCGCGCTCTCGGCCAGGGCGACCACCAGCGTGGGGCCGGCCTCGCCGCGGTCCGAGCCGAGCGGGGACAGGCCGCCCGTGTAGGTGATGCGGAGCCGGCCCAGGGGCATCGGGTTGGCTTCCAGGACGGCGGCGCAGGCGCGCCGGACCTCGTCGTGGTCCGGTTCGGGCAGCCCCAGCCCGCGGGCCGACCGGCTCAGCCGTTCCAGGTGGCGGGTGAGCGCGAAGGCCCTGCCGTGCTGCGCCTTGAGCGTCTCGAAGACGCCGTCGCCGACCGTCAGACCGTGGTCGAAGACGGACACCCGCGCTCCGTCCGCGTCGCGCAGCTCACCGTCGAGCCAGATCCTCACCGTACGGTCCCTTCACTCGCCTGGTAGGTACCCGACGCTACAGCCAGCAGCCGGGCGGCCTTCAGTTCGGTCTCCGCCCACTCCCGCTCGGGGTCCGACCCCCAGGTGATGCCGGCGCCGGTGCCGAAGCGGAGCCGGGGCCCGCCGGGGGCCTGGCGGTCGATCCAGAAGGTGCGGATGCCCACGGCGAGCTCGGCCGTGCCGCGGTCGGCGTCCACCCAGCCGATGCCCCCGCAGTACGGGCCGCGCGGCGCCGTCTCCAGGGATTCGATGATCCGCAGGGCGGAGGACTTGGGGGCACCGGTGACCGAGCCGGGCGGGAAGGTGGCGGCGAGCAGCTCGGGCCAGCCCGCGCCCTCGGCGAGCTCCCCGCTGACCAGGGACACCAGATGGACCAGGCCGGGGTGCTCCTCGATCGCGCACAGCTCGGGCACGGTCACGGATCCGGTGGTGCAGACCCGGCCGAGGTCGTTGCGGACCAGGTCCACGATCATCACGTTCTCGGCGTGGTCCTTCTCCAGCAGGTCGTCGGCGGTGCGGCCGGTGCCCTTGATGGGTCCGGACTCGATGTGCCGGCCGGAGCGGCGGAGGAAGAGCTCCGGGGAGGCGGTGGCGATCTCCACGCCGTGGGCCGGGAGCCGAATCGTTCCTGCGTAGGGCGCGGGATTGCCGCGCGCGAGCAATGCGGTCAGGGCGTCGACATCGGCGGTCTCCGGCTCCGGCAGCGGCGCGGACATCACCCGGCAGAGGTTGGCCTGATAGACCTCCCCCGCGGCGATGTGCTCGCGGATGCGCCGGACGCCGGCCACGTAGCCCTCTCGGTCCAGCGAGGAGGTCCACAGCTCCGCGGTGGGGCCCTGCCAGGCGCCCGGCACGGGGGCCGGGACGGGGTCGGGGCGTATGTCCCCGAAGCGGGCGCAGATCAGGCGCCCCTCGAAGTCGGCCGAGACCGCCCAGAACCCGGTGGAGTCGAGGGCGGAGGCATCACTGGTGACGTCGCGGAGATCGGTTGCGACGAGCCCGCCGAAGCGGGCCATGGGCTGCAGGTCTTGCACGGCTGTGAGTCTATGACCGGTGGCCGGGAGGCGCCGGAGAGGTGACCGTCGGGTGACCTGAGGTGATCGAGCGGCAGCACGCTGCGGAAACGCGTTTTTGAGCTGGCCCGGGAATCCGCTAGAGTTCAACACGTCGCCGGGGAGCGAAGGAAAAAAACCCGGAGCAACACGGCGACATGCGGACGTGGCTCAGTTGGTAGAGCATCACCTTGCCAAGGTGAGGGTCGCGAGTTCGAATCTCGTCGTCCGCTCGATGTGGGGGATCTTCCCGAACCCCCGAAATCACTCCTGGTGGAGTGGCCGAGAGGCGAGGCAACGGCCTGCAAAGCCGTCTACACGGGTTCAAATCCCGTCTCCACCTCCAAGGACGATTAGCTCAGCGGGAGAGCGCTTCCCTGACACGGAAGAGGTCACTGGTTCAATCCCAGTATCGTCCACTGGATCTTCGGATCCCGGATCCACGGATCCCCCGCGCGATTAGCTCAGCGGGAGAGCGCTTCCCTGACACGGAAGAGGTCACTGGTTCAATCCCAGTATCGCGCACGCAGTACCGCAGTACCCGTGCCGCACGCGGCATGACCCGCGCGATTAGCTCAGCGGGAGAGCGCTTCCCTGACACGGAAGAGGTCACTGGTTCAATCCCAGTATCGCGCACCACCCGGAAGCCCCGGCCGTCGAGACGGTCGGGGCTTCTGCGTTGCGCCGGCCGGACGGGGGCACCCCGTTGCCGGGGCCCCCGTGGCCGGATCCTCAGGAGGAGAAGAGCATGCGGCCGAATCCGCGGTGGTGGCCGTGGCCGTGGCTGCCGTGGTGGCCGTGCTGCGGGGCACCCCAGGCGGGCGCGGGCGCGGAGTGCTGCGCCGGGTAGGCCGGCGGCACGGGCGGCGGCGGAACCTGGCCGTACTGGGATTCGAGGCGGGTCAGGGCCTCCAGCTCGCCGTAGTCCAGGAAGATGCCGCGGCAGCCGCTGCACTGCTCGATCTGGACACCGCTGCGGTTGTACGTATGCATCATCGCGTGACACTTCGGACACTGCATGATCGGCTCACTCCTCGCCGGTCGGACGTGCCGCCGACAGGCAGTGCCGGTGGCGTGAGCTCACCTTACGCCGGAGCACCCCGCTCCAACTCATGCGGGATTGTCGCTATTCGGCCACAAGAATCGGTCATCGCCCGCTCCACGTCGTCGAGTCGGCGGCCCTCCGCGCACGCCTTGGCGACGGCCAGCGCGGCGGTCTGGACGGTCAAGGCGCGGGCGGCCAGGTCCAGTTCCGGCCACGGGTCGGTGCCGGGCGGTCCCGCGGCAGGGCCGCCGGCCGCCCGGTAGGCGTCGAGGAACCGCAACCACACCTCGGGGGCGAGCAGTCCGGCCGCGTACCAGGCCGCGGGGCGGGCCAGGTCCCAGGCGGGCAGGCCGACGCCCAGGTCGTCCACGTCGATCAGGCGCCAGCCCGCGCCCCCGACGCCTCCGACGGGGCGGACCAGCTGGCCGAGGTGCAGGTCCCCGTGGCACAGCACCCGGGACGGGGGCGCGGGCGCGGCTCCCATGGCCCAGGCCGGGAGGGTCCGGGCGGCGGCGAGCACGACGGCGGCCGCCCCCGCCGGGTCCTGCACCGGTACGGCGCCGGGCGGGGCGGACGCGGCGGCGGCGCCGCCCACGGCGCCCTCCCGGGTGCCGGCCTGCCGGGCGGCTGCCTGCCGTGCAGCGGCCTCCCCGGAGGTGGCCCCGGCCATGCGGCGCAGCGCCCGGGCCACCTTGGCGGGCCCGCGCATCGGCGGGACCGGCCCCGGCAGCCGGTCCACCGGCGTCAGGTGCAGCGCGGCCAGCAGCCGGGCGGCGTCCTCCCAGGGGGCGTCCCCGGGCCGCTCCGGGTCGACCGGGACGCCGTACGGCCAGAAGGTCACGGCCCTGCCCCCGAGCTCCCGGGCGGCGGGCCGCAGCGGCGCCAGCACTACGCCTGCCAGCTCGGGCGCCGCGGCCGTGCGGAGCCGCTGGTCCAGCTCCACCGGGTCGCCGTCGGCCGGGTGGGCCTTCGCCACCACGTCCCCGTACCGCACCACCACGCCGTCGTCGCGGTCGGCGAGGACGGCGTACGACCGCCCGGAACCGCCCCCGGCCCCGACTCCGGACGGGCCCCCGGCCGCTTCCCCGGCCACCTCGCGCGCGCCGCGGGCCAGCGCCGCGCTCAGCGTCTCTGTCACATGGCCCCCCGGGGTTTCGTACGGGCGCCTGCCGCCCCCGGGATCGTACCGAGGGGGAAAAGGGCAAGGGTGCCGGCCGTACGACTCCCCAGTCGTACGGCCGGCACCCTTTCTCAGCCGTCCGCCGCACCCCCGTCCCCACGGGGTATGGGCCGTGTCCCGGCCCGGGCCGCTCTCCCGGACCCGGGGCGCCGCTCAGCGCCCCAGCAACGCACCCACGGACGACGCCTGTGTCACCACCTGCTCCCAGCCTCCGAAGAGGAAGACGAGCAGGGTGGCCAGGGGGAGGACCATGGCCGCGGCCACCAGTGGGTGGCGCGTACCGGACGCGGACTGGTGCGCATGGAAGGCGAAAGCCTTGCGTCCCTGCCGTGCGGTGTCGGCCATCGTCCTCTCCCTGTCGTCTGCGGCGGTGGACGTTTTGACCTCGGGGGACGAGTTGTCCGCCCACCGCCTGACTTCAACCTTAGGAGCGCGCAACCGCCGGGGCCTCATGCCTTCGTACCCTTTGGCGGGCATCCAGGAGGATGACGGGCGCACCGCCCGTGTACTCCCCTGGGTGTAGATCCCTCACCCCTCCTGGGGGTCATCCCCCAGGGGTTCCCCTGGAAGGGGCTGTTCCACCAGCGCGACCACCCGGTTCGCCATGAAACGCGCCGTACGCACCGCACGCCCCGACCGAGTGACTTCGCTCACTTCGACCACTCCTCGGCGGACCGCCGTCTCCACCCGGCGTCCCGCCCTGGTCGCCGCCACCTCGTACGTCCGTGTCGTGTCGCCCGCGTCCACGACGATCTCGACCTTGTCGCCCTTCATCGCCAATCCCCCTTGCGTGATGGACCTTTGACCTCGCGGACGGAACCGGAACGGCCCCGGCCGACGAGTTCTGAACACCCCTCAAGTGTCGTACACCGCACTGACAATCGAATCTCCCGATGAGGGCGCGGCCTCTGAGCGCACGTGGCGGATGGTCCGTAAGCTGTGCCACGTCAACAGGACGACCGGTCAGTCAGCGGGGTGGACATGGCGATGATGCGGCTCCGGCGCGAGGACCCGCGTGTCGTCGGCTCGTTCAGGCTGCACCGACGGCTCGGCGCCGGCGGGATGGGTGTGGTCTACCTGGGCTCGGACCGGCGCGGCCAGCGGGTCGCGCTCAAGGTGATCCGGCCCGATCTGGCCGAGGACCAGGAGTTCCGGTCCCGGTTCGCCCGCGAGGTGTCCGCCGCCCGGCGGATCCGCGGCGGCTGCACGGCCCGCCTGGTGGCCGCCGACCTGGAGGCCGAGCGCCCCTGGTTCGCGACCCAGTACGTTCCCGGCCCCTCGCTGCACGACCGGGTGGCGGAGGACGGCCCGCTGATCGCGGCACAGATCGCTGCCGTGGGCGCCGCGCTCTCCGAGGGCCTGGTCGCCGTGCACGAGGCCGGCGTGGTCCACCGCGACCTCAAGCCCTCCAACATCCTGCTGTCCCCCAAGGGCCCGCGGATCATCGACTTCGGCATCGCCTGGGCGACCGGCGCGAGCACCCTCACGCACGTGGGGACGGCCGTGGGATCGCCCGGATTCCTCGCCCCCGAGCAGGTGCGCGGCGCCGCGGTCACCCCGGCCACCGACGTGTTCGCCCTCGGTGCCACCCTCGCCTACGCCGCGACCGCCGACTCCCCCTTCGGACACGGCAGTTCCGAGGTGATGCTGTACCGCGTGGTGCACGAGGAACCTCAGCTGCACGGGGTCCCGGACGCGCTCGCCCCGCTGATCCGGGCCTGTCTGGCCAAGGACCCGGAGGACCGGCCGAGCACCCTCCAGCTGTCCATGCGGCTGAAGGAGATCGCGGCGCGCGAGGCACAGGGCCTGACCGACGCCCGGATCCCGGAACGGCGCCCGCGGACGGACCGCCCGGAACGGGCCGAGCGCCCCACCGGCCGGCTGGCGGAGCAGTACGCCGAACAGCGCACCGAGCGGCGCCCCGCGGGCACCCCCGCCCCGCGGTCGCAGGGCGGCACCCCCAGCGGCACCCGCAACCCGGTCCGGGACGGCGGTCAGGTGCGGCAGGGCACCGGCCGGGACACCGCGCGCACGGGGCCGCGTACCGGTCCCCGGACCAACGGGCGGCCCGGGCCCCGGAGCACCACGGGCGGGCGCCGGCCGGCAGGGCCCGACCGGCGGCTGCTGCGCCAGCGGCTGATCGTGTTCGTGGTCGTCACCCTGATCGTGGCACTGGGCATCGCGGCGGCGCAGCAGTTCTAGGCCGCGCCCTGCGGATCCCGCCGGGCTCCCTCCCGATCACGCCGGACTCCCTCCGGAGGGGATTCTCCGGCCGTATACCTGCGTCGCCGTGGCCCAAGGTCCTACAGTCCGTGGCATGTTGGACTTTCAGATCCTGGGCGCCATCGCCGGGTTCGGGGGCGTGGCCCTCGGCGTCCTGTTCATGATCTACCGGGATTTCATCCGGAACCTCATACGCACCAAGATGTTCCGGACGCTCACGCCCGCGCAGGCCACGGGCCTGTTCGGGGCCGTGATCACCTTCACCTTCGCCATCGCGGTGCTGGGCATCTTCGCCACGCTCGCGGACGGCGCCGGGGCGTTGAACTTCATGGTCATGGTCGGGACGGTGCTGCTGTTCCTGCTGGCGGTCCTGGTGGTGGCGGTGCGGTTCATGAGCCCGGCGCTCCGGGGGCCCGTGGAGGAGCGGACCTTCCCGCGCGTGGCCAGGCTGGTCTCGGCCGGCGAGCCCGCGCAGGCCGAACGCGCCCTGGAGGCACCCGGGACGGACCGGGAGTCGGAGGAGTTCTGGTACTGGATGGCCAGGATCGCCCTGGTCAGGGGGAACACCGCGGTGGCCTCGGGGTACGTGGAGGAGGCCCTGCGGCGCGAGCCGCGCAATCCGCACGGGATCGCACTGAAGATCAGGATCCTGCTCGTCTCCCAGGATCCCGCCGACCTCGGCCGGGCGGTGCAGCTCTCCGAGGCGTCCGAAGGCCTGGACGGAGAGCTGGACGTGTGGCTGGGGCGCCTGCGCGCGGAGGGCATGTTCGAGGTCGGCGTACGGACCAACACCCACCTGGACGAACGCTGCCCGCTGCCGGCCCGGCACGGCCGTGCCGCGTCCCGCTGACACACCGATACCGGAGGAAACGCGCATGACGGATGACTTCTGGGACGGCACGAACGGGTTCCGGACCCTGCTCTACCTGCCGCCGCCGGTTCCGGGGGACCCCGCGGACTCCACGGCCACGGAGGACGGGATCCGGCAGCGGGCCCGGAGCCGGGGGCTGTGCCTTGCGAGGAAGGCGGTCAGCGATCCGCAGGAGGTGGACGACTTACTCGACCGGTATCCCGGCGCCGCGGTGCTCGTCCGGCCCTCGCTCGGCGGCGGGACGCCCGGGGAAAGGCTGGCGCGGAGGGACCATGACCTCCTCGAAGACCTCCTCACGCTGGGTGCCACGCTGCGGCTCTGCGACGAGCGGACCGGAGCGGACCGGCCCGTCCGCGACGACTGGTCGGGGCGCCGGGCGGTGCTGCTGCCTGCGGACCCGTTCGACCCGTTCGGCCCGCTACGGCAGGACCTGCAGGCCCGGCGCGAGGAGGCCTGCCGGCGCTACGCCGCACACCTGGCCCACGAGTGCGAGGTCGTGCACGACCTGGCGACGTACGAGCGCTTCGTCGACCGGGAACTCGACGCCGACCCCCTCGATCCCGGGGTCACGGTGGTGATCCACCGCGAGGCCTTCGCCGCCGGCCCCGGCCTCGGCCCGGACGGGCGGGTCCCCGCCGACCGGAGCGTGCTCCGGCGCTGGCTGGGGCGCAGCCGCGCGGGCTCCGGCCCGCACCGTCGGAGCCCGTTGTGGCGCTGGCTGGAGCGCGGGACGGTCATCCACTCCACACACCGGGTGCGGCCGACCGATGCCGAGGAGCCCCGGCGGATCCGGGAGATCGAAGAGCGGGCGATGGAGGCGCAGCGCGACCACCACGAACATCTGGAGCGCGAGCACCACCGACGTCTGGACATCGAACGGCGCAGCAGGCTGCTGGAACAGCTGCGCGAGGCCGAGGAGGAGCGCGCGTACGAGCGCAGGCTCGGGGGAGGGCTGCGGATCGGCAACGTCGACGTGCCCGATTTCCTGCACGAGGACACAGTGGACCCGGACCCGGCACCGCGTCCTCGTGCCACCGGCCCCGTGACCGCCACCGGGGATCGCTCCGTAGCCCTCGGCGGGGACAGCCACGGCGTGCACATTTCAGGCGGCGCCGCCAACACCGGCATGGTGGGTTCGGGCTACCGGGGCGCCCCCGGCAATGCCATGCGCAGTGCCCGGGTCCCGCCCGTCGGCGCCGGCCCCGGCCGGGACCCCGGTCGTCCGCTCCCCCACGACGGGCTCTTCATCCGCCGCAGTACCGCCTACGGCACGCGGTCGCTGCTCGGGATCCCCGAGTTGATCGAGAACGGCGTGCTCATCGGGCAGGACCAGATCCGCTTCGACGACTTCGTCGCCTCCCGCACCGACCAGGTACCCGGGCCGCCCGCGGACGAGGCCGTCGCCGTCAGCCACGGGATCGCGGCCGTGCCCGGTGACTCGAAAGCCCGCGAGGCGACCACCCACTTCGTCGAGATCGCCCTGAAGTCGGCTGCCGCTCCCCCCGGGGAGGCCCCGGTCCAGGAGCCGCTGCCGGTCAACCTGGTCTTCGTCGTGGACACCAGCTACTCCATGGCGGGCGCGAAACTCGACACCGTGAAGGCCGCGCTCCAGCAGATCTACCGGAACCTGCGCCCCACCGACTGCCTGGGCATCGTCACCTTCGCCACCGAGGTGGCCACGCTGCTCCCCGGCACCCGCAAGGCCGACCTGCCGGAGGAGCGGTTCGCCCGGATCGTGTCGGGGATGGCGGTCGGCGGCGGCACGGACATCAACCGCGGAGTCCAGTACGGGATCGCCGAGATCGGCCGCCGGGCGAGCACCGCCCGTACCGTGAACCGGCTCTACCTCTTCTCGGACGGCGACCCGACCTCGGGCGAGCTGAACTGGACGGTGATCCGCCGGAACCTCGCGGCGAGGCTCCGCGGTGACCTGACCCTCTCCTGTTTCGGTTTCGGCGCGGACGCACGGATGACCGAGCTGTCGGCGCTCGCCGGGACGGCCGGCGGCAGCTCGGTGTTCGTGACCCGCCCCGAGGACGTCGGCGCCGGGCTGCTGGAGGACCTGGAACGACGGGACCACCTGGCGGCCATCGACATCCAGCTCAGGATCGACCTCGATCCCGAGGTCGAGGTGTGGCACCTGTACGGGCACGACCTCGTCTCCGACCCCAGGGAGCGGATCCGGGTGTACCGGGAGGCCGCGCAGGCCGCCCGGATCGCGCGGGAGCAGCACGGCACGCAGGTGCTGCCGGATCTGATCACCGGGGACAAGGGGATCCGGATCTTCGCCCCGGACCTGGCCTTCGGCGAGACGTACTGGGTGGTGCTCGAAGTCCGCGTCCCGGACGGGTGGGAGCCGGCGGACGGACTCGGCACGGCCACCGTCCAGTACGCCGACACGCTCGCGCGGCAGAGCCGGAGCCGGGAGCTCGCGCTGTCCGAGGGGACCACGCTGGCCGAGGAGACCGTGATCGTGCACGCGGTGGGGCTGCGGACGAGCGAGGTCACGTACCGCGCGCTCGACGACCTGTACGAGAACGACCGCGAGGCCGCCGGGCGCCGCCTCGACCAGCACATCGAGGTCCTGCAGCAGACCTACCGGAGCTTTCCGGTCGAGGAGCTCGTCGACGACCGGGTGGTGCTGCAGAAACTGAGGACCCTGGCCGACGGCCTCGGCACCGCCGTGGCCTACACGGACGGTGCCGCCCCCGCGCCCGGGATCCGGGTCATGAACCATTTCGCCAAGGTGCGGTCCGGCGCCTTCACGTTCTGAGACGGGGGTGCCCGAGCCGGAGGGGCCGGCGCGGCGAGTGGCCGCGCCGGCTCCGTTCAGCCGGTGGGACGGCCGGGGCCGGCCACCGCGTAGAAGGCCACGGCCGCCGCCGCGCCCACGTTCAGCGAGTCCACCCCGTGCGCCATGGGAATGCGTACCCATTCGTCGGCGGCGACCAGGGCCTCCCTGGACAGCCCGTCCCCTTCGGCACCGAGCATCAGCGCGACCCGCTCCAGGTCCTGCGGGGCCGCCTCGTCGATCGGCGAGGCCTTCTCGTGCGGGGTCAGGGCGAGCAGCTTGAACCCGGCCTCGCGGACCGAGTCCAGCCCCTTGGGCCAGGTCTCCAGCCGGGCGTAGGGAACGGAGAAGACCGCTCCCATCGACACCTTCACGGAGCGCCGGTAGAGCGGGTCGGCGCAGTCGGGCGACAGCAGCACCGCGTCCATGCCGAGCGCGGCGGCGCTGCGGAAGATGGCCCCGATGTTGGTGTGGTCGTTCACGGCCTCCATGACGACCACCCGGCGGGCACCGGTGAGCAGTTCCTGCGCCGTGGGCAGCGGCTTGCGCTGCATCGAGGCGAGGGCGCCCCGGTGCACGTGGTAGCCGGTGACGCGTTCCGCCAGCTCCGGAGTGACGGCGTAGACGGGTGCCGGGAGCTCGTCGATGACGTCCCGCATGACGTCGACCCACTTCGAGGAGAGCAGCATGGACCGCATCTCGTACCCGGCGTTCTTCGCCCGTCTGATGACCTTCTCGCCCTCGGCGATGAACAGGCCCTCGACGGGCTCGCGCTTGCGCCGGAGTTCGACGTCGGTCAGGCCCGTGTAGTCGCGCAGGCGCGGGTCGTCGGGGTCCTCGACGGTGATGAGATCTGCCACAGGGTGATACTGCCTTGTCCTGGGTGCGGTGCCAACGGCCCGGTGGCCGGTGGTGCGGTCGACGGATGCCGTTCCGGTCAGCCGGCGGCGCCGGCTCCGGACGCGGTGTCCCCGGCCCGGTGCACGTTCACCACGTCACCGATCACGATGACGGCCGGCGGCCGGACCTCCTCGGCCACCACGGTCTCGCCGACGGTGGCCAGCGTGGCGTCCACCCGGCGCTGGGTGGCCGTGGTGCCCTCCTGGATGACGGCGACCGGGGTGTCGGCGGAGCGCCCGTGGCGGACCAGCGCCTCGGCGATCCGGCCGATCTTGTCGACGCCCATCAGGACCACCAGCGTGCCGGTGAGCTTGGCCAGCGACTCCCAGTCGACCAGGGACCGCGGGTCGTCCGGACCCACGTGCCCGCTGACCACGGTGAACTCGTGGGCGACGCCCCGGTGGGTGACCGGGATGCCGACCGCGCCGGGCACCGAGATGGAACTGGAGATGCCGGGGACCACGGTGCAGGGGATCCCCTCCTCGGCGAGCGCCTGGAGCTCCTCCATGCCCCGCCCGAAGACGTACGGGTCCCCGCCCTTGAGCCGGACCACGGCCTTGCCGGCCTTGGCGTGCTCGATGAGCGCGTTGTTGATGGCCTCCTGGGCCATGTACCGGCCGTACGGGATCTTCGCCGCGTCGATGACCTCGACGTGCGGCGGGAGTTCGTCGAGCAGGTCGCGGGGGCCGAGCCGGTCGGCGATGACCACGTCGGCCTGGGCGAGCAGCCGGCGTCCGCGCACGGTGATCAGGTCCGGGTCGCCGGGGCCTCCGCCGACGAGCGCCACGCCGGGGGCGTGCGACCGGCGCTGGGCGGGGGCGTTGAGGGAACCGTCCCGCAGCCCCTCCACCACGGCGTCCCGCACGGCGGCGGAGCGGCGCGGGTCGTTCCCCGTCAGCACGGCGACCGTGACGCCCTCGCTGCGCCCGGTCGCCGGTGTCCAGGCGGTGGCGGCGGAGGCGTCGTCGGCACGGACGGCCCAGACCCGGTTGCGCTCGGCCTCGGCCGAGACCAGGTCGTTGACGTCGCGGTTCTGGGTGGCGATGAGCACGTACCAGGCGTCGGCGAGGTCACCCTCCCGATACCGGCGGCGCTCCCAGCGGATCTCACCGGTCTCGGCCATGGCATCGACGGAGGGGGTGGCCGAGGGCGAGATCAGCAGCACGTCGGCCCCGGCCGCAACGAGGGCCGGAAGACGGCGCTGCGCGACCTGCCCGCCGCCGATGACGACGACGCGGCGGCCGGCGAGACGAAGCCCTACGGGGTAGGCGGGGTGTTCGGCCATGACGGTGCGGCTCCTGAGGGCGGCGGTGGTGCTTCGGCTGCCGCTGCGGCACTGGAGCGGCGGGGGTACTGAGGGTCGTGCTGGGGGTGGTACCGAGGGGTGCTGATGTCGTTGGGGGGTGCTACTGACGTGCGGTGTTGTCCTGCGAGCTCAACCATACGGCGCGGCCTGCGCGCCCTCGGGGACCGGGGGGCTCCCGAGGCCGCGCGGCTGCGCCGTGCCGGTGCGGGCGTGTCGCTTCCGCGCGCGCTTCCGCGTTTTGCGGCCACTGCGCGTGCGTCTCTGCCCCGGGCCTCAGAAGGCCCCGGCCCGGGTCGGCTTGTCTGCCGCCGTCCCGGCAGCAGCAAACGGCGATCATCTGCGTCATCTCCCCAACCCCTGGCAGGCCGCATCCGCCGACAAACCAAAGCGAGTAGCGGTCGCCCGCGCCGCCGTCTGCCATCTGCCATCTGCCATCTGCCATGCACCAGCCCCATCGGCCTGTCGGCCGCCGAGACCGGCCCGAACCGCGTAGCGATCGTGGGCGTCTGCCGCCATCTGCATGCATCAGACCCACCAGCCCGTCGGCCGCCGAGACGGCCCGAACCGTGTAGCGATCGATGGCGGCTTATGTCCGGCCACTGACGGGCCCAATCCGCTGAGAAACAGGAGCACGTAGCGATCTGACGCGCCCTGGACGCGCTGGCGTGCAGTCATCCCCTCACCGCGATCCTGCTTCCCGCCCGGAGGGCGGCCGGCCGAGCGGCAGCCGCTGCCCGTGCCCGCCAACGCCAAAGTCGATGGATCCTCGGTCCCCCATGCCATTCCCCCGGGGGCCGCCCGACAGTCCTTGTCGTTCCGGGGCCGTCAGGCCTGTCAAGGGTGGCCCAAAGGGCCATCGCCCTCCGGGCGACGCGACGAAGGAGCGCCCTTGACAGGACTGACGGACCCGTAATGACACTGGGACTGACGGGCAGCCCCCGGGCACCCCCGTGACGCCGCCCAGGCAACGCCCCGGCACACCCACACCCCCCACCCGCCGACCGGTCCCACTCGACAAGAGTCCGGTTGCTGCCCCGCCCCCGCCCGCCGACACGTCGGCCTCCGGTGGAGTCCGCTCGCTGCCCCGACCCGCCCCACCGCGTCGTCCGCCCAGTCCGCACGGTGCCGGGGGGCGGGCGGGCAACCCCCGTCCGAGCCCGTCAGGGCTCTGGGGGTGGAGCGGGCCGCAAGAGCGGAACCGTAGCCCCCAACCACCCACCAGACCTCAAAAATGCAGCAGGGCGCCACGCCCGGGGCCGTGGTACGGCTCCCCGGCGTGGCGCCCCGCGCCCGGCTACTTCTCCGTGACGCCCGCCGAGTCGAAGGTCGCCACCTCGTGCATCGCGCGGGCCGCGCTCTGGACCAGCGGGAGGGCGAGGAGGGCGCCCGTGCCTTCGCCGAGGCGGAGGTCCAGGTCGACCAGCGGGCGCAGGCCGAGCTTGTTCAGGGCCGCGACGTGGCCCGGCTCGGCGCTGCGGTGGCCCGCGATGCAGGCCGAGAGGGACTCCGGGGCGATGGCGCGGGCCACCAGCGCCGCCGCACCGGCGCTGACGCCGTCCAGGATCACCGGCGTACGGAGCGAGGCCGCGCCCAGGATGAGGCCGACGATCGCCGCGTGCTCCAGGCCGCCGATCGCGGTGAGGACGCCGATCGGGTCCGCCGGGTCGGGCTGGTGCAGTTCCAGCGCGCGCCGCACCACGTCGACCTTGCGGGCGTGGGTCTCGTCGTTGATGCCGGTGCCGCGACCGGTGACCTCCGCCGGGTCCACCCCGGTGAACACCGAGATGAGCGCCGCGGAGACGGTGGTGTTGGCGATGCCCATCTCGCCGGTGAGCAGCGCCTTGTTGCCGGCCGCGACCAGGTCGCGGGCGGTCTCGATGCCCACCTCGATCGCGGCGACGGCCTCCTCGTGCGTCATCGCCGGGCCGGTGGCGAGGTCGGCGGTGCCCGGCCGGACCTTGCGCGGCAGCAGCCCGGGAGTGGCCGGGAGGTCCCCGGCGACACCCACGTCGATCACGCAGACCTCGGCGCCCACCTGGTTGGCGAACGCGTTGCAGACCGCCCCGCCGCCCAGGAAGTTGGCCACCATCTGGGAGGTGACCTCCTGCGGCCACGGGGTGACGCCCTGGGCATGGACGCCGTGGTCACCGGCGAAGATGGCGACGGCCGCCGGCTCCGGGATGGGCGGCGGGCAGACCCGCGACAGACCGGCCAGCTGCGCGGAGATGATCTCCAGCATGCCGAGCGCGCCGGCCGGCTTGGTCATGCGCTTCTGCCGCTCCCACGCCTCGCCGAGCGCCTTGGCGTCGAGCGGGCGGATGCTGCCGACGGTCTCCGCGAGCAGGTCGTGCGGCTCCTCGCCCGGCAGGGCCCGGCGGCCGTACGTCTCCTCGTGGACCACCCAGGACAGCGGGCGCCGCTTGGACCAGCCGGCCTGCATCAGCTCGGGCTCGTCCGGGAACTCGTCCACGTACCCGACGCACAGGTAGGCGACGACCTCCAGGTGCTCGGGCAGGCCGAGGGCGCGGACCATCTCGCGCTCGTCGAAGAAGGAGACCCAGCCGACGCCGAGGCCCTCGGCGCGGGCGGCGAGCCACAGGTTCTCCACGGCCAGGGCGGCGGAGTACGGGGCCATCTGCGGCTGGGTGTGCCGGCCGAGGGTGTGGCGGCCGCCCCGGGTGGGGTCGGCGGTGACCACGATGTTCACGGGGGTGTCGAGGATGGCCTCGATCTTCATTTCCTTGAACTGCTTGGCCCGGCCCTTGGGGAGGGACTTGGCGTACGCCTCGCGCTGACGCTCGGCCAGTTCGTGCATGGTCCGCCGGGTCTCGGCGGACCGGATGACCACGAAGTCCCACGGCTGGGAGTGGCCGACGCTCGGGGCGGTGTGCGCGGCTTCGAGGACGCGCAGCAGCACCTCGTGCGGGATGGGGTCCTTGCGGAAGCCGTTGCGGATGTCGCGGCGCTCGCGCATGACGCGGAGGACGGCCTCGCGCTCGGCGTCGGCGTAACCGGGCGCGGGCTCACCGACCGGGGCCTGCGGCTCCGTCTCCGCCTCTTCCGGCGCCGTCTCCGGAGCCTCGGTGAGCTCCTGCGCCTCAGGGAGCTCAGGGGCCTCCGGGACCTCGGGGGCCTCCGGGACCGCCACGGCTTCGGCAGGCATGCCGACGGCCGGAACGGCCTCGGGCGCGGAGGGTACGGCGGGGGCCTCGACGGCGGCGCCGTCCGGTACGACGCCCTCGGCCGGTACGACACCCTCGGCCGGGACGGCAGCGGCAGCCGGGTCGGGCTGCGGGTGCGCCTCGGGCACCTCCGGGGCCGCGGCCTCGGCGACCTGCTCGGCCACCGGCACGGCGTCGGTCGCCTCGGCGCTCTGGGCTGCGCTCTCGGCAGCCTTCTCGGCGGCCTGTGCCGCCGCCTGCTCGGCGAGCGGCGCGGCGGACGCCTCGGCGACCTGCTCGACGACCTGCTCGGCGACCGGGACCTGCGGTCCGACGGGAGCGGCCGGCACGGCGGCGGCCAACAGACCGCCGGCCTCGGCGGGGACCGCCTCGACGACCGGGACGGAGGCGACGACCGGGACCGCCTCGACGACCGGAACGGACTCGGCAGCAACGGCGGGCTCGGCGACCGCAACCGGCTCGGCGACCGCCGGGACGGCCTCCTCGGGCGCGCCCGGGGCGACGGCCGGGGCGACGGCCGACTCCGGCGCCTGCTCCCCCACGGGCGCAACGGGCATCTCGGCCTCGGTCACCGGGAGTTCACCCGGAACGCCGCTTTCGGCCGGGACGACACCCTCGGCCGGGACAACGCCCTCGACCGGCGCGGCAGCAACAGCGGGCTCCACAGGAACGGCCTCGGCAGCAACGGGCTCGCCCGGAACGACGTCCACGGGTGCGACCGGCGCAACCGGCGGCACGGCGGCATCCACCGACACCGGCTGCTCCACCTCCGCCTGCTGCTCCTGCACCACCGTTTCTGCAGCATCCGGCGCCGACGCCACCACGGGCACGTCGGACTCCACGGGCGCGGCAGCCTCCGCCGGCGCATCCACGACCGGCGCGACCGGCTCCCCTACCGACTCGGGAGCGACAACCACGGGCACGGAGGACTCGGAAGGCACGGCAGCCTCCGAAGGCACACCCGACTCCACCGGCGCGGCCGACCACGGCACCCCCGGCTGGACGGGTACGTCGAGGTACTCCGGGCCCGCTCCGGGCTGAGGAGCCGGGGCGGCCGCCGCGGGAGCGACGGGCGCGGGCGTGGGGGCCGGGCCGCGGTCGGCCAGGGAGCGTACGACGCCGCCGGAGGCCTCCGGCATCGGCGGGCCCATGTGCAGCGGGCGCCGGGCGGGCGGGGCCATGGGAGCGGCGGGGGCGGGCGGGGCCATCGGCGACTGGGGGAGGTGGACACCGCCGAGGTCGAGCGAACCGGAGTCCCGGCCGCCCGCTTCGTGAGCCCCGTCCACATAGGGGGCTTCGGCGTAGCCCTCCACCGGGTAACCCTCGGGAACGGGGTAGCCCTCGGGAGC
Source organism: Streptomyces sp. NPDC089799 (assembly GCF_040684755.1). Taxonomy (NCBI): domain Bacteria; kingdom Bacillati; phylum Actinomycetota; class Actinomycetes; order Kitasatosporales; family Streptomycetaceae; genus Streptomyces; species Streptomyces sp. NPDC089799. The sequence continues at coordinate 211,038 of NZ_JBFBGR010000006.1, forward strand.
GGCATAGCCCTCGGCCGGGTACCCCTCCGGGTAGGCGCCCACCGGGTATCCCTCGGCGTAGCCCTCGGCCGGGTAGGCGGGGGCCTGCGGCACCACCTGCGGGTCGCTCCACGAGCCGCCCACGCCCTGGCCGCTGGGCATCAGCAGCAGTTCGTCCTCGTCCTCGGGGTTGTCCGCGAGGTCCTGGAAGGCGTACGCACCGGGAACCGGCGCCTGCACCTGCGGAGGAAGAGGTGCCTGGGGAGGGAGAGGTGCCTGTGGAGACAGAGGTGCAGGTGCCTGCGGAGGAAGGGGAGACTGCGGAGGGACGGACGCCTGAGGGGGAATCGGCGCGGGGATGCCCTGCTGATCCATCATGTCCGCGTTGTCCGGAAGGCCCTCGCCCGGAACCCGGCCGGTGTCGGTCATGCGTACCCCTCGCCCATCGCTTGTACTTCCTCCGTCGCCCGGCGCCCGCACGGCCGGCAGGGCCGGGCGCCATGGCCGGCAGGCCACGGCGAACGAGCGCGGTCGCCGCGCGGCGCGGACGCTCGCGCACCCCACCGCCGACAACCACTAAGCATTGTCGCGCCCGTTCGGCGCGGTGTCGGCCATTACCGCCCCGGTCCACTGTGGACTGCGCCACGTGCCACGTGCCACGTGCCACGTCAGGCGTCTTCCCGGTACGACGATCGGCCAGCCTACCCCGGGCGGCGCGGTCAGCGGGGCGCGGGGCGGACCGCTGCCAGCAGGAACACCACGGAACGGTCCTGTTCGTCCCAGGTGCGGGGGTCGAGGCCGACGGACTGGAGGAGTGAGCATTCGATCGTGTATCCGCCTTCGGCCAGGGCCCGGCCGAGGGCCTCCGCCTCGTCGCGCGTGGAGGCGTGGGTGACGATCCGTTCGGGGCGGCGGTCGGCACAGGCGCGGACCACGGGGACTCCCCCGCCGCCGATGCGTACGACGTCGGGTTCGGGCAGGGACTCCAGGACGTGGGGGGCGGTGCCGTGCACGGTCTGGAGCTGGACTCCGCGCTTGCGGGCGGCGGCAGTTGCCCGTTCGCAGGCGCGCGGGTCGGAGTCGATGGCGATGACCGCGGCGCCGAAGGACGCGGCTTCCACGGCGAGGGCGCCGGAGCCGGTGCCGATGTCCCAGAGGAGGTCGCCGGTGCGGGGGCCGAGGCGGGCGAGCTGGGCGGCGCGCAGCTGGGCGGAGCCGCCCTCGGTGGTGTCGGGGCCGGGGAGGGCCCAGCCCCGGGGGGTGTCGCGGGCGGGGTGGCCGAGCAGCCAGCCGGCCTCGTTGGCGTCCTGTCCGACCTGCCCGCCGCCGCCGATGGCGATGACCACGTTGGGGTCGCGCCAGGTGTGGTCGGCGGCCCGGTCGGAGGTGAGTACGGTCACCTGTTCCCGGTCGGTGCCGAGCTCCTCGCAGATGACGAAGGTGCGGTGGACACCGTCGAGGAGCAGCGCGAGTTCGGCGGGGCCGGCGCCGGGCGAGGTGAGGACGGCGACCTTGGGGTGGGCGCGGCAGACGTTGACGGCGCGGCGCAGGGTGCGCCGGTGGGCGACGACGACCTGGGCGTCGTCCCAGGGCATCCCGGCCCGGGCGAAGGCGGCGGCGACGGAGGAGACGGCGGGGACGACTTCGACTTCGAGGCCGTGTTCGGGCGCGCGGAGGGTCCGTACGATGCCGAAGAAGCCGGGGTCGCCGTCGGCGAGGACGACGGCGGTGCCGCGGTGACCCGCGATGCGGCGGGCCGCGAGGCCGAGGCTGCCGAGCCGGATGCGTTCGGCGGAGGGCGGGACCTCGGGCAGGGCCAGGTGGTGGGCGGCGCCGGCCACCAGGGTGGCGGCGGAGAGCGCGGACCGGGCGGCCGCGGTGAGGGGCGAGCCGTCCCAGCCGATCACCGTGACCCGGTCGGCCATCGTCGTCAGTCTCCAGATCCTGGTGGGGGTGGGAGTGCGGTCACCCGGGGCGCGGTGACGGTCACGGTCGCAGCCGAACGAGACTACCCGGTGACCGGGTCAGTTCCAGTGCGTGGAGACGGCGTAGCCGCCCGCTTCGGCCGGATGGCCGCGGTACCCGTCGAGCTCGTCCGGGTCGTCGAGGTCCTCGGGGAGCAGGCTCCAGACGATCAGGTCGGTGCGGACCTCGGTCCACTGGCCGTCGGCCGACTGGGTGCGCACTATCCAGGCGTTGCGCAGGACGCCCTCACTGATGCAGCCGATCTTCTGGGCCACCTGCTGGGCCGCGGTGTTGTCGGCGGCGGTGCGCAGTTCGAGGCGTTCGAAGTGCCGGTCGCGGAACAGCCAGTGGGCGACGGCGAGGACGGATTCGCTGGCGTAGCCCTCGCCGCGGGCCCAGGGGGCGGTGACGTAGCCGACTTCGGTGGTGAGGGTCCGCCAGTCGGTGTTCTGCAGGTGGACGGCGCCGACGAGTCTCTGGGTGAGGAACTCGGCGACGGCGAAGACGATGCCGCGGCCCTCGGTGCGTTCGGCGTGGGCGTCGCGGGTGGCCCACCGGCGGGCGTCGGCGCGGGTACAGGGGTGTGGCGTGCTGGTCCAGGCGGTGACGAGTTCGTCGTTCATCATCTCGGCGAACGCGGCGGCGTCGGCTTCCTCGAACGGGCGCAGCACCAACCGGTCCGTGCTGATGGAGACGTCCGGGAAGGTGGTAGTCATGCGCAGCTCCATGCCGTGAGACAGCGTTGCGGGACGGTTTGTGCGGCCGTAGAGCCACAGCATGCAGCATGCGCCGGGCGGTGTGCATGGCTGGGCCCCGCACCCCTGGCTCGTGGGGTGCGGGGCCGCCGGTCCCCCGGGGTGCCGCGGGTCAGGACTGCGGCTTGCCGAAGGCGGTGATGACGGAGCCGGCGTACTTGTCCTCGATGAACTTCTTGACCTCGGGCGAGTTCAGGAGTTCGGCGAGCTTCACCACGCGCGGGTCGTTCTCGTTGCCCTTCTTCACGGCGAGGAAGTTGGCGTACGGGTTGCCCTCGGCCTTCTCCAGCGCCAGGGCCTGCTCCTTGGGCTTGAGGTCGGCCTCGATGGCGTAGTTGCCGTTGATCACGGCGGCGTCGACTTCGCCGAGGGCGCGGGGCAGGGTGGCGGCCTCCAGCTCCTTGAACTTCAGGCCCTTGGCGTCGGTGATGTCGGAGAGCTTCGCGGTGGATCCGACGCCCTGCTTGAGGGTGATCAGGTTGTTCTCGGCGAGCAGCTGGAGGGCGCGGCCCTCGTTGGTGTTGTCGTTGGGGACGGCGACGGTCTGGCCGGCCTTGATGTCGGCGAGGGCCTTGGCCTTCTTGGAGTAGAGGCCGAGCGGCTCCAGGTGCACGTTGACGACGGGCACGATGTGGGTGCCGTTCTTGGCGTTGAAGTCGTCGAGGTACGGCTTGTGCTGGAAGAAGTTGGCGCCGACCTGGCCGTCCTCGGTGGCCTTGTTGGGCAGGACGTAGTCGGTGAACTCCTTGACGTCCAGCTTGAGGCCGGCCTTCTCGGCGAGGTTGTCCTTGACGAACTTCAGGATGTCGGCGTGCGGGGTCGGCGAGGCGGCCACGACGAGCGGTGCGCTGGTGTCGACGGATCCGTCGGCCTTCTTGGCGGAGGCCGGGTCGGAGGAGCTGCCGCAGGCGGTCACGCCGAGGGCGAGCGCGGTGGTGACGGCGGCGACGGCGGTGAGCTTGATGTTGTTGCGCACGAAGAGTGCCTCTTTCTTGGGTGGTGCGGTCTACGCCCGAGCACGACAAGTGCGGGCTGTGTGTGGGGTGTGGTCTGTGGGGCGGCGGAATCCGCACGGTGGCGGGGTCCGCCGGGTGGCTGGATCCGCGCGGTGGCGGGGGCCGCCGGGTGGTGGGTCCGGGTGGCGGGTCCCCGGGTCAGGCGGTCCGGCCGCGGCGGGCGAGGAGCCGTACCGCTCCGTCGCCGATCAGCTGGACGGCGGTGACGATCACGATGAGGACGACGACGGTGACGAGCATGAAGTCGCCCTCGAAGCGCTGGTAGCCGTAGGTGATCGCGAGGCTTCCGAGGCCCTCGCCGCCGACGGCGCCGGCGAGCGCCGAGTAGCCGATGAGGGCGATGACGGTGGTGGTGAGGCCGGAGACCAGGGAGGGCAGGGCCTGCGGGAGCAGGACCTTCCACACGACGGTCGGGATGCCGCCGCCCATGGCCTGGGCGGCCTCGACGAGTCCGGGGTCGACCTCGCGGACGGCCGTCTCCACCAGGCGCGCGAAGAACGGGATGGCGCCGATGGAGAGCGGCACGATCATCGCGGTGGGGCCGATGTAGGTGGGGATGCCGGTGATCAGGCCGATCACCCACTTGGTCACCGGTATCAGCCAGATCAGCAGGATGATGAAGGGCAGCGAGCGGCCGATGTTCACGACCACGCCGAGGACCTTGTTGAAGGGACGGTTCTGCAGCAGGCCGCCCTTGTCGGTGAGGACCAGCAGCACGCCCAGCGGCAGGCCGCCGAGGACGGTGACCACGGTGGCCCAGAGGACCATGTAGAGGGTGTCGTACGTGCCCTGGTTGAGCAGGGGCTGCATTTCCGACCAGGTCACTGGGCACCGTCCTTGACGAGCTCGGCGAGCTCGCTGTCTGCGTCGGTCACATCCACCGCGTCAACCGCGTCGATCACGTCCACCTGAAGGCCCTGCTCGCGCAGGAAGCCGACCGGGACGACGTTGTCCTCGTAGCGGCCGGGCAGCTCGATGCGCATCCGGCCGATCTGCCGGCCGCCCACGGTGTCCATCGCGGCGCCGAGGATCGAGATGTCGATGTTGTAGGTGCGGGCCAGCTGGGAGATGACCGGCTGGGTCGCGCTGTCGCCGTGGAAGGTGACGTCGATGACCGTGTGCTCCGCGCCGGTGGCGGTGCCGGTCAGCGGGAAGAGTTCCCTGGCGAGTTCGGAGCCGGGGGTGGCGAGCAGTTCGGAGACCCGGCCGGATTCCACGATGCGGCCCCTCTTCATCAGGGCGGCCGAGTCGCAGATCGACTTGACGACGTCCATCTCGTGGGTGATGAGCAGGACCGTCAGGCCGAGCTGCCGGTTGAGGTCGCGCAGCAGCTGGAGGATGGAGCGGGTGGTCTCGGGGTCCAGGGCGCTGGTGGCCTCGTCGGAGAGGAGCACCTTGGGGTCGCCGGCCAGGGCGCGGGCGATGCCGACGCGCTGCTTCTGGCCACCGGAGAGCTGGCCGGGGTGGGCCTTGGCCTTGTCGGCGAGGCCCACCAGGTCCAGGAGTTCGAGGGCCTTGCGGGAGCGCTCGCGGCCGGAGACGCCGAGGATCTCCAGGGGCAGTTCGACGTTGTCCTGCACGGTCCGCGAGGACAGCAGGTTGAAGTGCTGGAAGACCATGCCGATCCGGCTGCGGGCCTTGCGGAGCTCCTTGCCGGCGCGCCGGCCGCGGCCGGCCAGGGCGGTGAGGTCGACTCCGTCGACGGTCACGGTGCCGGTGGTGGGGCGTTCCAGCAGGTTGACGCAGCGGATGAGGGAGGACTTGCCGGCGCCGCTCTGGCCGATGACTCCGTAGACCTCGCCCTCTCGGACGTGCAGGTCGATGCCGTCCAGGGCGGTGACCTCGCGGCCACGGGACTGGTAGACCTTCGTGAGGCCCGATGTGGTGATCACAGGATTTCCGTCGCTGTCGAGTGCGCGGCGCGGGCGGGCAGCCGGGCACGGGGCGAATCATCTGGGGGGGGGGACGCGGGCAGGAGCCGTCCGGGATGCGGACAGGCTCGGCCGGGGTCTCGCTTCGGGGCGCGAGGCGCGTGGGAGAAGGGCCCTCAGAAGGCGCACATTCGACACATACAACGAGCACCGGGCGTCATCATCGCCTCGGTCGCAAGGGTGCGGCTGCTCGTCGTGGTCATGGGCCCCAGTAAAGCAGAAGGAATCGCTGACCGATCAACAATGTCCGGATAGCGGACGAATGGCGGCCACATTCCGGACACCGGGGACGTTGTCACCCGAAGGGCCCGGTCCCCGGTCTTCCCGTCCTGACCTGCGCGGACACCGCCCGGAGGCCGTATAGGACCCGTCTGCGGCCGGGCCCGCGCGGAGGCCGTCGGCCGGATGCCGTGTGGTCAAGACCACGGTGTGCGGGGAGGCGGGCCAGGGGCGGCCGCAGCAGGTCCCCGGGGCCGTAATACTCTCGCTGCATGCTCGACGCCCTGACGATCGCCCTCGGCACGGCCGCACTGGCCCTCGCCGTGTGGTGCGGTTTCGCCGCCTACCGCGACCAGCCGACCAAGGACTGGCACTTCATCGGCATGGCCGTGGTGACCGTGCTGGCCCTGGCGCAGCTGGTGATCGGGCTGGTCAAGCTGGCGCAGGGCGAGAAGCCCGACGAGGGCGGGGTGATCTTCACCGCGTACCTGCTCGGCGCGTTCGCGGCGGTCCCGGCCGCCGGGATGCTCTCGCTGTCCGAGCGCACCAAGTGGGGGTCGGTGACCGTGGCCGCGGGCGCGGTGGTCCTGGCCGTCCTCGAAGTACGGCTGCACGACATCTGGGGAGGCACCGGTGCCTGAGACGACATCCGGCGGGGCAGGGGCGCCCGGGGCGGCCGCGACCCCGCAGGACGGGCGGGCGCCGGCGGCGGACGCGGCCGGAAGGCCGGAACGTCTGGTGTCGGGACCCGGACTGCTGCTGGTGTGGCTGTACGGGGTGATGGTGGTGGGCGCGCTGTCGCGCTCGGTCTACCAGATCGCCACGGAGTTCGACCGGGCGCCGCTGGCCTACTCGCTGTCGGCGGCGGCCGCCCTGGTCTACGCCTTCATCACGTACTCGCTGGTGCGCGGCGGAGAGACCGCCCGGAGGGCGGCGCTGGTGTGCTGCGGTGCCGAGCTGGCGGGCGTGCTCTCGGTGGGCACCTGGACGCTGGTGCGCCCGGAGGCGTTTCCCGACGCGACGGTGTGGTCGGACTTCGGGATGGGCTACCTGTTCATCCCGGTGATCCTTCCGGTCACCGGGATGCTGTGGCTGCGCCGGGCGCGCGGCTGAAGAGCCGACGGACCGAACACCCGGAGAACCGGAGGAAGGGGCCGGCCCGCCACGGGCCGGCCCCTTCCTCTTCCGTCTTCCCGGTTCGCCTTCCCGGTCCCTTCCCGGTCCTGCTTCCCGGTTCTGCCGTTACGCGCTGACCGCGTAGTCGGCGGCGTCCTTGGCGTCCTTCTCCAGGATGACCAGCTCGATGCCGTCGGAGGCGGTGCGGCCGCCGACCGCGACGTAGCCCGCCTTGCGGTACATGCGGAGGTTGGACTCGCTCTTGCGGCCGGTGTGCAGGCGGAAGCGGGCGGCCTTGGCGGTGCCGGCCAGGGAGTCCTCCATGGCGCGCAGCAGGCGGTTGCCCAGGCCGTGGCCCTGCATGCGCGGGTGGACGCAGAGCTTGGTGATGCTGCCCGTGCCCTTGTCGTCGGTCCTGCCGCGGATCGCGCCGACCACCTCGTCGCCGAGCCGGGCCACGAGCACGGTGTCCGAGGCCAGCTCCTCCTTGAGCGACTCGAAGGTCTGCGTGAGGGGCTGGATGCGGTAGTTGCCGTACAGCTCGGCCTCGCTCTGGAAGGCGAGGTACTGGAGCTTGAAGATCTGTTCCGCGTCCTCGGCGGCCGCCGACGAAATGGTCACGCTCATGCCCATGTGCGCATGCCTCCGCTCACCCTGATGGCCCGTCGTTCTACGGCTCCCTTCCCCACGGACCGGGTGCCGCAACCTCTGCAGCCAGCATTCTGCGCAGACATCCCAGGCAACGGGAACGTATGGGCCCCAAACTTCCTTGTGAGATACCCAACTCTCCTGCGATTTCACGGTAGGTAAGGTCCCTGGGCGAGAGAAGTGCCCGAATCAGCTCCGGACACCGTCCCGGCAATCGGGCGACCGCCGTTCGGAGAACCAGCCCCGTCTCCCGGTCGAGCAGCTCCTCTTCGGGGACCGTACGGGCGCCCGGCGGGGTGCCGTACGCGTCCTCGCGGTGCGGCACCTCGCGGCACGGGACCTCCCGGCGGGCCCGGCGCCGGGCGCGGCGGGCCTCGGCGCGCACGGCACCGCGCAGCCAGCGGGCGGGTTCCTGCGGGCGGGCCGGGCCCCGTTCCAGGAGGCGTACCCAGACCTCCTGTTCGATGTCGGCCGGGTCCATTCCCGCGGCCTGGGCTTCCGCCTCCGCTTCCGCGGAGAGCAGCGGGCCGAGTTCCGTCACCAGGTCCGCCTGCCCCGCGGGCGCCGGTCCCGGAGCGGCTTCTTCCACCTTCACCGGTTTCATGCCCGGCGGGACGCGGCGGGCGCGGCCGGTGGTTTCCCCGCCGGCCGCGCCCCACTCGTACGGGAGGATCCGGTTACCGGTTGACGGGGCGGCGGCCGGGGCGGAAGTCCTCGGCGGCGAGCAGTGCGGTGTCCGGGTTGTCGCTGAAGATGCCGTCGATGCCCTGCTCGAAGTACGTCCGGTAGGCGCCGAACACGTCTCCGTAGGCGGCCGGGTCGGTGCCCTTGCGGAAGTCGGCGGGCAGGAAGGCGTTCTCGTTGCGTCCGGTCCACGGGTGCAGCACCAGGCCGCGCGCGTGGGCGTCGCGGACCAGCGTGGTCGGCGTGCCGAGCTTCCCGTCCGCGTCCTTGGGGATGACGAGGTCGAGGGTGGGGCCGATGCCCTGGGCGAAGCCGGCGATCCACTTGAGGCCCTCGGGCCTGACCAGGTCGGCGACCGTGCGGGGGTCCCCGGCCTGCTCGAAGTCCCAGGGACGGGTGTTCGCCTGGGAGAGCAGGACCACCCGGGGTGCGGAGACCAGGCGGGAGAGGCGCTGGATGCTGGAGGGCTCGAAGGACTGCAGGAACACGGGCGAGTCCTGGCGGTCGCGGCCGTGGCGGCGCAGCAGCCGGGCGAGCGGTTCCTCCAGGCCGAGGCCGAGGGAGCGGAAGTAGCTGGGGTGCTTGGTCTCGACGTGCAGCCAGATCTGCCGGTCGCGGCGGCGGCCCTCCCGGTTGGCCCAGCGCAGCACCTCCTCGAAGGTGGGCACGGGCCAGCGGCCGTCGTAGAGGGTGTTGCGCGGGCGGAGGGCGGGGATGCGCTCCTTGGCCCGGAGGGTCTTCAGCTCGGCGAGGGTGAAGTCCTCGGTGAACCAGCCGGTCACCGCCACGCCGTCGACGGTCTTGGTGGTGCGGCGGGAGGCGAATTCCTTGTGGTCGGCGACGTCCGTGGTGCCGCCGATCTCGTTCTCGTGGCGGCACACGAGGTGGCCGTCGCGGGTGGGGACCAGGTCCTGCTCGATGACGTCGGCGCCCAGGTCCAGGGCCAGCTGGTACGAGCCGATGGTGTGCTCGGGGCGGTAGCCGCTGGCGCCGCGATGGCCGATCACCGTGGGGTACGGCAGGTCGCGGTAGCCTCCCCCGCCGGGCCCGCGGCCCGCTTCGGCCACGCCGGCCGCCCCGGCCCCTGCACCCTCTGCGCCCGCTGCACCCGCGCCGGCCGCGGCCGGTCCGTCCGCGTGCGCCGTACCCGCGCCGAGCCCCAGCGTGCCGCCGCCCGCCGCGAGCACCGCCGCCCCGAGTACCGTGCGCCGTGCCGCCCCGCCCTGTGTCATCGTCGTCTCCCGGTCGTCCCTGTCCGCCCGCGGTCCGGAGGTGCCGGGATCACCGGCCCACCGCGACCCTCGGGCCCGAATCGGCGCCGCGATCGTAGGCAGCGGGGTGTGTCGAACGGGCCACCCCCGCCGGAACATGGCGGAAACGTGCGTCAACACGACGTATCCATCACGTGAACCCGATGTGCGCGCCGGACTGACCCGCGAGTATCGTCCACACCTGCACTGCCGCACCCGTACCCCTGCACGGCCCGCGCGCGGTGCGCACCCGCCTGTCGATGCCGGAGGGCTCACCGTTGTTCCGTACCAGGCTTCTGAAAGCCACTGTCGGTTCCGTCATGCGCATGATGTTCCGCATCCGCGTGGAGGGGGCCGAGCACATCCCGGGCACCGGTCCGGTCATCCTCGCGGGCAACCACCTGACCTTCATCGACTCCATGATCCTTCCGCTGGTCTGTGACCGTACGGTGCACTTCATCGGCAAGGACGAGTACGTGACCGGCAAGGGCCTCAAGGGCCGCCTGATGGCCTGGTTCTTCACCGGCGCCGGCATGATCCCGGTCGACCGGGACGGCGCGAACGGCGGTGTCGCGGCCCTGATGACCGGCCGCCGGGTGCTGGAGGAGGGCCGGATCTTCGGCATCTACCCGGAGGGCACCCGCTCCCCCGACGGCCGCCTCTACCGGGGCCGCACCGGCATCGCCCGGCTCACCCTGATGACGGGCGCGCCGGTGGTGCCGTTCGCGATGATCGGCACGGACAAGCTGCAGCCGGGCGGCGCCGGCATGCCGCGTCCGGGCCGGGTCACGGTCCGGTTCGGCGAGCCGCAGGAGTTCTCCCGCTACGAGGGCATGGACCGCGACCGCTACGTGCTGCGCGCGGTCACCGACTCGGTGATGGCCGAGGTCATGCGCCTCTCCGGCCAGGAGTACGTCGACATGTACGCGACCAAGGCGAAGGCGGCCTGAGCCGCGGACCGCACCGGTCACGACGGAGCCCCGGGGTGCGCCCCGGGGCTCCTGCTATGACCTGCGCAGGGAGCGGCTGACTCCGGCCGCCGTGGTGGTCGCCAGGATCCAGCCGGTGACGATCAGCAGGTAGGACAGCCACTGCTGCCAGCCCGACGGCGCGAACGCCTGTTCCTGGCCGAATCCGATGATCGGCAGGAGCAGGTCGATGGTGTAGAAGACCGGGTTGAAGTCGGGGGCCTCGTCGGCCTTGAGCGGGCGGGGGTGATGGGCCGAGAAGGCCACCGTCCCGATGAGCAGGAGCGCCAGCAGCCAGGCCGCGGCACGCAGGGGGCGGAAGCCGTAGCCGACGGTGACGTCCTGCATCAGCCCCCAGAGCCTGGTGTGCCGCGGCAGGGTCCGCCGGTGCCGGCGGAGCTTGGCGAGCTGGACGGTGCGGGCCTCGGCCTCGTCGCCGACGGTGCGGTAGCCGGCCGCGAGCTGCTCGTAGGAGTACGGCAGGTAGCCGTCGTCCTCGCGGTCCAGCAGCGGCAGCCGTGCCGCGGCGGGCAGGGTGGGATGCAGCACCCGGTAGGTGAGTCCGCCCATGCGGACCTTCTCGGGCCATACGCCGGGCTCTGCGTAGAGCATGTCCAGCTGGCTGCGCCGCAGGTTGACGATGCCCTGGATGGGATCGCAGTTGCGCAGCCAGAACTCGCCGATGCCGGCGCTGCTCAGGCGCAGTGCCACGCCTCCGGGATTGGCGAGCCGGGCCCGGGTGAGGTCGAGCTGCCGGGGGACGCGCGCGCCCGCGAGGTTGACCAGCCCTTCGGCCTCCATCCGGTGGCCCCGCAGGTCGGTGCCGACGGCGAGGGTCTCGGCGTGCAGGGCCGAGCCGCCGGGGTTCAGCAGTCGGGCGCGATCGAGGTTGACCTGCCCGGCCACCGTGCTGCCGTTGATCCGGAACTCACCGTGGACGGTGAGCTCGTTGGCGATGATGTCCGTCCCTATGTCGGCGTGGTTGAGCTGGAGCGGGGGCTCGTGGGCCTCGTCGGCCTCGGCCGAGGGCCGGATCACCGCGCACTGGAGGAAGAGGCCCCCGGAGATCCTGGCACCTGCCAGCCGGACGGGGCCGTCGATCCGGCAGTCGGAGAGGCGGAGCACCAGCTCCACCCGCAGGGTGGCGGCGGTGAGGCCGGGCAGGGTGGAGCCGGCGAGGACCAGGGTGCGCAACTGTGCGCCGTACATCAGGGGTTTGCGTTCGAACCAGCAGCCGCGGAGCCTGATCGGGTGGTCGACGACGGCGTACTTCAGATCGAGCTTGCCGGTGATGCGGGCGCCGTAGACCTTCAGCCCGGCGATATGGCCGTCCGTGGCCGGGCCGCTGACCAGCAGGGCCCGCAGCACCTCGGCGCGCACGGTGCGCTCCGGGCCCCAGGAGGCCCCCTCGGTGGAGGGCTCCTCGGGGTCCTCGCGGAAGTCGACGCCCTCACCGCGCGGGAAGGCGTCCCAGAGGCGGCGCTCGGCCGGAGTCAGATCGGTGATCTCCATTGGCCGGATGGTGTCGCGCCCGTGATCATGGTGTCAACCACGGACCCGGACCGTCCGGCGGACGGGGCGTCCGGATTTCGCCGGTGCCCCGTCCGCAGGGGCGGTCAGTGCTCGACGCCGTCCTGGAGCTTCTGGCCGCGCAGCAGGAACCAGGCCGCGACGGCGGTCGCGAGCAGGACCAGGGCGCCGACTCCGGAGGCGAGGCGGAGGCCGTCGGTGAAGGCCTCCTGGGCGGCCTCCACCATGGTGGCGCCCGTGGCGGGGTCCAGGCCGTGCGCGGCCTCGACGGCTCCGCCCAGTGACTCGTGGGCGGCGCGGGCGGCGTCGGCCGGGACTCCGGCCGGGGCGGTGAAGCCCCGGTAGACACCGGTCACGATGGAGCCGAGCAGGGCGATGCCGAGCGCGGCGCCGAGTTCGTACGCCGTCTCGGAGACGGCGGAGGCCGAACCGGCCTGCTCCCTGGGCACGCTGGAGAGGATCACGTCGGCGGTGACGGTGAAGGAGAAGCCGGCGCCGAGGCCGACGACCAGCAGGGCCGCGCCGAGCAGCGGGTAGCCGGTCTCCTTGTGCACCAGGGTGAGCGCGCCGAGGGCCAGGCCGATGGCGGCCAGACCGCCGGAGACGATCGTGCGCACCGAGTACTTCCGGGCGTAGCGGCCGGCGATGAGACCGGTGACCACGGCGCCGATGGCGGCGGGGAGTTCGGCCAGGCCGGCCTCGAACGGCTCGCGCCCCTGGACCAGTTGCAGGAACTGGGAGAGGAAGAAGACCAGTCCGGAGAGGCCGAACACGGTCAGCAGGTCGGCGAGGACGGCGCCCGAGAAGCCGCGGTGCCGGAACAGCCGCATGTCGAGCAGCGGGGAGGCGAGGGTGTACTGGCGCCGTACGAAGGCGTACAGGGCACCCGCGCCGATCACCGCGGCGGCCCAGACCTCCCGGGTCAGGCCGTGCGTGGCGGCTTCCTTGACGGCGTAGACGACGCCGATGACGCCGACCAGCGAGAGCGCGACGCTCACCAGGTCCCAGGGGCCGGTGACCGGGTTCTTCGACTCGGGCAGCAGCTTGATGCCGACGAGGACGAGCACGGCCATCACGGGAAGGTTGATCAGGAAGACCGAGCCCCAGTAGAAGTGCTGGAGCAGGAACCCGCCGATGACCGGGCCGACGGCGGCACCGGCGGAGGCGGTGGCGCCCCAGATGCCGATGGCGAGGCTGCGCTCCTTGGGGTCGTGGAAGATGTTGCGGATCAGCGCCAGGGTGGAGGGCATCAGGGTCGCGCCGGCCACGCCGAGCAGCGCCCGGGCCACGATCATCATCTCGGGGCTGGTCGCGTACGCGTTGAGGACGGACACGGCGCCGAACGCGGTGGCACCGGTGAGCAGCAGCTTCTTGCGGCCGATCCGGTCGCCGAGGGAGCCCATGGAGACGAGCAGGCCGGCGATGACGAAGGAGTAGATGTCACCTATCCAGAGCAGCTGGCTGCCGGAGGGCTCCAGGTCCTCGGAGAGGGAGGGCGTGGCGAGGCCGAGCACGGTCGCGTCGACGGCGACCAGCAGCACGGCGAGCACGAGTACGGACAGGGCCAGCCAGCGTCCGGGGCTCTTGACCTCCGTCCCGCTCGGGCTGGTCAGTGCTTGGGTCCCGCTCATTTCTCCACACTCCGTCGGGCGCCACCGAGCAGCAGCTCGGTGATCATGTACTGGAAGTCCTTGGCTGCGACCCGGCCGTCCATGACGGCCCAGGCGCAGGTTCCGATGAGGCCGTAGAGGGCCTCGGTGAGCCATGCCGGGCTCAGGTCGATGCGGATGTCGCCTTCTTCCTGGCCCCGTTTGAACAGGGCGGACACCCTGGCGTCGAGCCGCGACCAGCCCTCGTTGACCTGGTCGCCCTCGAACAGCTGGTTCTCGGTGACGAGGAAGGCGAGCAGCTGGGCGTTGGGCTCGGACTCGGCGACGAGCCGGCGCAGCGCGTCGACGGCGGAGCCGTCGTCCAGCCGGGCGCGGTCGAAGGCGCCCTCGAACTCCCGGATGCCGAGGCCCTCCAGCGCGCGGACGAGGGCGTCCCGCCCGGCGAAGTGCCGGTGCAGGGTCGCCCGCCCGATGCCGGCGGCCTTCGCCACCTCGTCCATCGTGGCGGTCGACTTGCGGGAGAGCAGGGCGGCGGCAGCGCGCAGCACCTGGTCACGATCCATGGCCATGAGACAAGCATACCTCGAATGAGACACCGACGTCTCATTCGAGGCAGCAGAGACCCACACGACCGAGAAAATGAGCGCCGCGAGTACGTGGAGCACCGGCACCCCGCGAAGACCCTGCTGATGCACATCGACGAGCGGATCGGCCTCACACGGGCCGACTTCGACGCGCTGGCGGCCTGGGCGGTGTAGGGCGGAGCGGAACGCGCCGAGGGGGCGGTCGGGGCCCGTCCGCCCCGGCCGCCCCCTCGGGGGTCCTGTGGTGTTGCCGCGTGCCGCTGCCCGCTACTGCTTGTGCTGGGCCCAGGCGTGCTGGATGACCAGGTCCGCCTTGAGTTCGTTGAGCTGGACGGCGACCGCCGAGGGGGCGGTGCCGCCGCGGCCGTTGCGGGAGGCCAGTGCTCCGGGCACGTTGAGGACCGTGCGGACCTCGGGGGTGAGGTGCTCGGAGATCTTCGCGAACTGGTCGTCGGTGAGCTCGTCCAGCTCCTTGTCCTCCGACTCGGCGACCTTCACGCACTCGCCCGCGACCTCGTGCGCCACCCGGAACGGGACGCCCTGCTTGACCAGCCACTCCGCGATGTCCGTGGCGAGGGAGAAGCCGGCCGGGGCGAGCTCCTCCATCCGGTCCCGGTTGACCGTGAGGGTGGCCATCATCCCGGTGAAGGCCGGGAGCAGCACCTCGAGGGTGTCGCAGGAGTCGAAGACCGGCTCCTTGTCCTCCTGGAGGTCCCGGTTGTACGCGAGCGGGAGCGCCTTGAGGGTGGCGAGCAGGCCGGTCAGGTTGCCGATGAGGCGGCCCGACTTGCCGCGGGCGAGCTCGGCGATGTCCGGGTTCTTCTTCTGCGGCATGATCGAGGAGCCCGTGGAGAACGCGTCGTGGAGGGTCACGAAGGAGAACTCCTTCGTGTTCCAGATGATGATCTCCTCGGCGATCCGGGACAGGTTGATCCCGATCATGGCCGTGACGAAGGCGAACTCGGCGACGAAGTCGCGCGAGGCGGTGCCGTCGATCGAGTTGCCGACGGAGCCGCGCTCGAAGCCCAGGTCCGCGGCGACCGCCTCCGGGTCCAGCCCGAGCGAGGAGCCGGCCAGGGCGCCGGAGCCGTACGGGGAGACCGCGGTGCGGGTGTCCCACTGGCGCAGCCGCTCGGCGTCCCGGGACAGCGACTGGACGTGGGCCAGCACGTGGTGCGCGAAGAGCACCGGCTGGGCGTGCTGGAGGTGGGTCCGGCCCGGCATCGCCACGTCCGCGTGGGTCTCGGCGAGACCCACCAGCGCGTCCTGCAGGTCGGCGATCAGACCGCCGATGATCCGGGCGTGGTCCCGCAGGTACATCCGGAAGAGGGTGGCGACCTGGTCGTTCCGGGACCGGCCGGCCCGCAGCTTGCCGCCCAGGTCGGGGCCGAGCCGCTCCAGCAGGCCGCGCTCCAGCGCGGTGTGCACGTCCTCGTCGGCGATGGTGCCGGTGAAGGAGCCGTCGGCCACGTCCGCCTCCAGCCGGTCCAGACCCGCGATCATGCGGTCCAGCTCGTCGGCGGTCAGCAGGCCGGCCTTGTGCAGCACGCGGGCGTGCGCACGGGAGCCGGCGATGTCGTACGGCGCCAGCCGCCAGTCGAAGTGGACGGAGGCGGAAAGCTTCGCGAGGGCCTCGGCCGGGCCGTCGGCGAACCGGCCGCCCCAGAGCCGGACGTCACCGTTGTTGCTGCTCACTGCTGATGCTCCTTGAGGACTGCTTCCAGTGTGCGACAGCCTCCCCGCGCGGAGGGAACGGGGAGGCGGTCACGGGGGTTACGGCGTGCTTACGGGATCAGCCGAGGTCACGCTTCGCGGCGATCTTCGCAGAGAGGGCGAAGATGTCGATGAAGCCCTGCGCCTTGGACTGGTCGAACGTGTCGCCCGTGTCGTAGGTGGCCAGGTTGAAGTCGTACAGGGCCTCTTCGGACTTCCGGCCGGTGACCGTGGCGCGGCCGCCGTGCAGGGTCATCCGGATGTCGCCGGTGACGTGCTGGTTGGCCTCGTTGATGAAGCCGTCCAGGGCGCGCTTGAGCGGGGAGAACCACAGGCCGTCGTAGACGAGCTCGCCCCAGCGCTGCTCGACCTGCCGCTTGTAGCGGGCCAGCTCGCGCTCGACGGTGACGTTCTCCAGCTCCTGGTGGGCGGTGATCAGCGCGATCGCGCCCGGGGCCTCGTACACCTCGCGGGACTTGATGCCGACGAGGCGGTCCTCGACCATGTCGATCCGGCCGATGCCCTGGCCGCCGGCCCGCTCGTTGAGCTGCTGGATGGCCTGGAGCACGGTGACGGGCTTGCCGTCGATGGCGACCGGGACGCCCTCCTTGAAGGAGATGACGACCTCGTCCGGCTCGCGCGGGGTGGCCGGGTTCGAGGTGTACTCGTAGATGTCCTCGATCGGGGCGTTCCAGATGTCCTCCAGGAAGCCGGTCTCGATCGCACGCCCGAAGACGTTCTGGTCGATGGAGTACGGCGACTTCTTGGTGGTGGCGATCGGAAGCTGCTTCTCCTCGCAGAAGGCGATCGCCTTGTCGCGGGTCATCGCGTAGTCCCGGACCGGGGCGATGCACTTCAGGTCCGGGCCGAGCGCCTGGATGCCGGCCTCGAAGCGGACCTGGTCGTTGCCCTTGCCGGTGCAGCCGTGGGCGACGACGGAGGCGTTGTGCTTCTTGGCGGCGGCGACGAGGTGCTTGACGATCGCGGGCCGGGAGAGGGCGGAGACCAGCGGGTAGCGGTCCATGTAGAGGGCGTTCGCCTTGATCGCCGGGAGGCAGTACTCGTTGGCGAACTCGTCCCGGGCGTCCGCGACCTCGGCCTCGACGGCACCGCAGGCGAGCGCGCGCTTGCGGATGACGTCCAGGTCCTCGCCGCCCTGGCCGACGTCCACGGCAACGGCGATGACCTCGGCGCCCGTCTCCTCGGCGATCCAGCCGATGGCGACGGAGGTGTCCAGGCCGCCCGAGTAGGCGAGTACGACGCGCTCGGTCACGGGTTTCTCCTTACGATGCATTCACTGACAGGCATAACTATGCATGACTCCGTATGTTTCGTCAATCGAACCGCGCCGGACGTGTCGGTACGCCGCCCACCGGCAGGCCGACCGGCCCCTGGTGCCAGCATGCGCCTCCGGCGGGCGCGGCGCCGGGTGGGACGCGGGAGGAGCGGGCAGGAGGGGCCGGAGGGACGGGTGGGAGTCCCGGGACGGGCCCGGGGCGGAGACGAACGGGTGATGGAGCGCGCGCCGCGCCTTTGCCGGGCGCCACCCTTTCGCCACGCTGTGTAGCTTTGGCGACCGTCCGATCACATCAAGTAATCGAATGCGCACGGATGCGAGCACGGAGGGTACGTTTCATGCACAAGCTCCAGCGGATCGTGATCGCCGCCCTGGCGGCGGGGGGTCTGGCCGCCCTCGGTACGGGGACCGCCCACGCCGACGCGGTACGCGGCCAGGCCGGCCCCTCACCGAGGATCGCCCACCTGCCGCAGCTCCCCCAGCTCCCTCCCCTGCCGGAACTGCCGCGGCTCCCCCGGCTTCCGGAGATCACG
Source organism: Streptomyces sp. NPDC089799 (assembly GCF_040684755.1). Lineage (NCBI taxonomy): Bacteria > Bacillati > Actinomycetota > Actinomycetes > Kitasatosporales > Streptomycetaceae > Streptomyces > Streptomyces sp. NPDC089799. The sequence continues at coordinate 228,836 of NZ_JBFBGR010000006.1, forward strand.
CACCTCCTGCGGCAGGCGCAGCCCGCGCACGCGGCCGCACCGGCGGCGGCCCGAGCGGCGGCGGCAGGCATCTCGTACGCCGCGTACGCGCCCTACGCCCCGTACGCGCCCTACGCCCCGTACGCGCCTTACACCCCGTACGCGGCGGGCGGATCCGGCACCCCGAACACCCCCAACACGCCGAACACGCCCAACACCCCGAACACGCCGAACACCCCGGGTGGCGGGAACACCCCGAACACGCCCAACACCCCGAACACCCCCAATACCCCGAACACCCCGAACGGCTCCCACACGCCGAACACCCCCAACACACCCAACACCCCGAACACGCCGAACACCCCCGGGGCGTGAACTCGGGGGTAGACGTTCCGCTCCCGTAAAAGAGGAACACGGAAGAGGACACCGCGGACTTTCCGGGTCACGCGGCGGAGCCGCGCAGTGCACACACTGCGCGGCTCCGTCATGTGACCGATCTTTAGTCCGGGGTGTTGGGGGTGTTGGGGGTGTTGGGCGTGTTCGGAGTGTTGTTGCCACCGCCACCGGGGCTGTTCGGG
>NZ_JBFBGR010000006.1:229490-229632 GCF_040684755.1 Streptomyces sp. NPDC089799
GGGTGTTGGGGGTGTTAGGCGTGTTCGGAGTGTTGTTGCCACCGCCACCCGGGCTGTTCGGGGTGTTGGGGGTGTTAGGCGTGTTCGGAGTGTTGTTGCCACCGCCACCCGGGCTGTTCGGGGTGTTGGGGGTGTTAGGCGT
>NZ_JBFBGR010000006.1:229727-311311 GCF_040684755.1 Streptomyces sp. NPDC089799
TGCGTGTTCGGAGTGTTGTTGCCACCGCCACCCGGGCTGTTCGGGGTGTTGGGGGTGTTAGGCGTGTTCGGAGTGTTGTTACCGCCACCACCCGGGCTGTTCGGGGTGTTGGGGGTGTTAGGCGTGTTCGGAGTGTTGTTACCGCCACCACCCGGGGAGTTCGGGGTGTTCGGCGTGTTAGGCGTGTTCGGAGTGTTGTTGCCGTGACCACCCGGAGTGTTCGGGGTATTCGGGGTGTTCGGCGTGTTCGGCGTGTTGTTCCCGCCACCCGGGGTGTTCGGGGTGTTCGGGGTGTTGGGCGTGTTCGGGGTATTCACCCGGCACTTCTTCTTGCAGGGCTTGGTCGGCGTCTGCGGGTGCTGCGACATTGTCTGCGCGGTCTGCGGGGCCGGGGCGGCCATCGCTGTGGCCGGCAGGGCGATACCGCCGGCCAGCGCCATGGACGCAGCGGCGAGCAGGAGGTTGCGGGAAATCTTCATGGGAATTCTCCGTTCGGGAATCCGGGGGAATCCGTTTGCCCCCGGTGAGGACCTGCCTCAAATAAACCCGCCACGGGAAATGGAGTCATGCCACAGGAATACGTGTCTTGACATCGGAGGCCGGCGCCACTATAAGGGCGCCGGCGATGCGCCCACGGCCGGAAATCCTCCGTGTCCGCACCGCCGGTCTCCGATACTGATCACATGGGAAAACTGTATGAGCACATAGACGGCAGGCTCCGGCGCTTCATCGAGGCGCAGCCGCTGTTCTTCACCGCCACCGCCCCGCTCTCCGGCGACGGGCACGTCAACCTCTCCCCCAAGGGCCGGGCCGGGACCCTGGTGGTCATCGACGAGCAGACCCTGGCCTACCTGGACTTCGGCGGCAGCGGCGCCGAGACCATCGCGCACGTCCGGGAGAACGGCCGGATCACCCTGATGTGGTGCTCGTTCGACGGGCCCCCGACCATCGTCCGGGTGCACGGCGAGGGCGAGGCCGTGTTCCGTGACGACCCCCGCTGGGGAGAGCTGATCCCGCTGTTCGGGGCGGCCGACGGGCCCTCCGCCCGGGCCGTGATCATCGTCCGCGCCAAGCGCGTCTCCGACAGCTGCGGGTTCGCCGTGCCGTTGATGGAGTACCGGGACGAGCGGACGCTGCACGCCGAATACTTCGGCCGGAAGACGGACGACGAGTTCGCGGCGTACTGCGAGAAGAAGGACTACATCGGACAGTCCCTGGACGGCCTGCCTGCACTGCCGCTGCCCCTGCCTCCGCGTAGTGTCTGACGTGTGATCAGAACAGCCCTCGCCACGCTGGTCGGCCTCGCCCTCGTCACCGCCCCGTCCCTCCCGCCCCCGTTCGCCGTCCCGCTGCCCGCCCGGATGGCCGACACCGGTGGCGGCAGCCAGCTGATCACCGCCGTCGCCCCGGCCCCCGGCTCAGCCACGGGACGGGTCACCTGGTGGGAACGGCACGCCGGTCACTGGTTCGAGGCGGGCAGTGCGGAGGCCCGTTTCGGGTCGAACGGGCTGGCCGAGGGGGCCGGCCGCCGGCAGGGCACCAGCACCACCCCCACCGGGCTGTACGACCTGCCGTACGGCTTCGGGATCCGGCGCGCCCCGGCAGGCACCCGCATCCGGTACCGCCCGGTGACCCCGGACTCCTGGTGGTGCCAGGACAATGCCTCGTCCGCGTACAACCGGTGGGCGGAGCCGCTGCCCGGGGACTGCCGGCCCGGCGAGGCGGAGCACCTGGTGACGTACGAGGCCCAGTACGCGCACGCCCTGGTCATCGGCTTCAACTACGACCGGCCGGTGCGCAACCGGGGCGCGGGGATCTTCCTGCACGTCCACGGCAAGGGGGCCACGGCCGGCTGCGTGTCCGTACCCGAACGGGCGATGCGGGCGATCCTGCGCTGGGCTGACCCCCGCCGCCGGCCGCACATCGCGGTGGGAACGGAAACGGGCCCCCTCTCCGTCACCCGCTACTAGCAGGTGACGGGAGGGGGCCCGGGGTTCCGGCTCAGCTCTCCTTCTGCGCCAGGCGCAGCATGTGGTCGGCCAGGGCCTGGCCGCCCGCCGGGTCACGGCTGATGAGCATCAGCGTGTCGTCGCCCGCGATCGTGCCGAGGACCGCGTGCAGTTCGGCCTGGTCGATGGCCGAGGCCAGGAACTGGGCCGCGCCCGGAGGGGTGCGCAGGACCACGAGGTTCGCCGAGGCCTCCGCGGAGATCAGCAGTTCCCCGGAGAGGCGGCGCATCCGCTCCTCCTTGGCGGATTCGCCCAGCGGTGCCTGCGGGGTGCGGAAACCGCCCTCGCTGGGTACCGCGTAGATCAGCTCCCCGCCGGTGTTGCGGATCTTCACCGCGCCGAGCTCGTCGAGGTCCCGGCTGAGCGTCGCCTGGGTGACGCTCAGCCCGTCGTCCGCGAGCAGCTTCGCCAGCTGGCTCTGGGAGCGCACCGGCTGCCGGTTGAGGATGTCCACGATCCGGCGGTGGCGGGCGGTTCGGGTCTGCGGGACCGACGGCCCGATCTGCTCGTTGTCCTGCGCCTGGCTCATCGTCGTCTCATTCCCCGGATCGTCCGTCCCCGCCTGCCGCTTCCAGGATGCCGGGCAGCGCCGCCGTGAACGCATCCACCTCGGCCTCCGAAACGACGAACGGGGGCATCAGCCGTACGACGTCGGGGGCGGGCGCGTTGACCAGGAAGCCGGCTTCCTGAGCCGCCTGCTGCACCTGCGCGGCGAGCGGCTCGGTCAGCACGATACCCAGCAGCAGGCCGGATCCGCGGACGTGGGAGACCAGCCGGTGCCCCGTCCCCTCGATCCCGGCCCGCAGCCGCTCGCCCCGCGCCTTGACCCGGTCGAGCAGTCCGTCGGCGGCGATCGTGTCGATCACGGCGAGGCCGGCGGCGCAGGCCACCGGGTTCCCGCCGAAGGTGGTGCCGTGCTGGCCGGGCCGGAGCAGCGCGGCCGCGTCCCCGAAGGCGACGACGGCGCCGAGCGGCAGTCCGCCGCCCAGGCCCTTCGCGAGGGTGACGAGGTCGGGCTCGACACCGTGGTGGGCCTGGTGCTCGAACCACTGGCCGCAGCGGCCGATGCCGGTCTGCACCTCGTCGAGGACGAGGAGGGTGCCGGTGGCCCGGGTGATCTCCCGGGCGGCCTCCAGGTAGCCGGCGGGCGGCACCACGACGCCGTTCTCGCCCTGCACGGGCTCGATGATCACCAGTGCGGTCTCCGCCGTGACAGCGGCCCGCAGGGCCTCCACGTCGCCGTAGGGGACGTGGGTGACCTCGCCGGGCAGGGGCAGGAACGGCTCCTGCTTCTTCGGCTGGCCGGTGAGCGCGAGGGCGCCCATGGTGCGGCCGTGGAAGCCCCCGTCGGTGGCCACCATGTGGGTCCGGCCGGTCAGCCGGCCGATCTTGAAGGCGGCCTCGACGGCCTCCGCGCCGGAGTTGCAGAAGAAGACCCTGCCCTCGCGGCCGAAGAGCTGCAGCAGCCGCTCGCCGAGGGCGAGGACGGGCTCGGAGGCGAAGAGGTTGGACACGTGGCCCAGGGTGGAGATCTGCGTGGTCACGGCCTCCACCACGGCCGGGTGGGCGTGGCCGAGCGCGTTGACGGCGATGCCGCCGACGAAGTCCGTGTACTGCTTGCCGTCGGCGTCCCAGACCTGGGCGCCCTCGCCGCGGACGAGCGCGACGGCGGGGGTGCCGTAGTTGTCGGTCAGCGCGTTCTGCCAGCGTGCGCCGAACTCCTGGTTGCCCCCGGTGCTGCCGGTCACTGTTCTCCCCCTTCGTTCCCGTCCGGCACGACCATCGTGCCGATTCCCTCGTCCGTGAAGATCTCCAGCAGGATGGAGTGCTGGACCCGCCCGTCGATCACGCGGGCGGTGCGCACGCCGTTGCGGACGGCGTGCAGGCAGCCCTCCATCTTGGGGACCATGCCGCTGGCCAGCTCGGGCAGCAGCTTCTCCAGCTCGCTCGCGGTGAGCTGGCTGATCACCTCGTCGCTGTTGGGCCAGTCCGCGTACAGGCCCTCGACGTCGGTGAGGACCATCAGCGTCTCGGCGCCGAGGGCGGCGGCGAGCGCGGCCGCCGCGGTGTCGGCGTTGATGTTGAAGACGCCGGTGTCGCCCGGTTCCGCGCTGCGCGCGACGGAGGAGATGACCGGGATCCGGCCGTCCGCCAGCAGTGCCTCGATGGCCCCGGTCTCGATGGCGGTGATCTCGCCGACCCGGCCGATGTCGACGAGTTCGCCGTCGATCTCGGGCGTGTGGCGGGTCGCGGTGATGGTGTGGGCGTCCTCGCCGGTCATGCCGACGGCGAGCGGCCCGTGCTGGTTGAGCAGGCCGACCAGTTCCCGCTGGACCTGGCCCGCCAGGACCATCCGTACGACGCTCATGGCCTCGTCGGTGGTGACCCGCAGGCCGGCCTTGAACTCGCTGACCAGGCCGTGCCGGTCCAGCTGCGCGTTGATCTGCGGGCCGCCGCCGTGCACCACGACCGGCTTGAGGCCGGCGTGTCGCAGGAACACCACGTCCTGGGCGAATGCGGCCTTGAGCTCCTCGTTGACCATGGCGTTGCCGCCGAACTTGATCACGACGGTCTTGCCGTGGTGCCGGGTGAGCCACGGCAGGGCCTCGATCAGCGTCTGGGCCTTGGGGAGCGCGGTGTGCTTCCGCGCGGTGCCGGTCACGACGAGTACGCGCTGTTCTCGTGGACGTACTCGGAGGTCAGGTCGTTGGTCCAGATGACCGCGGACGCGGCACCGGCGGACAGGTCGGCGGTGACGACGACCTCGCGGTCCTTCATGGAGACCAGGTCGCGGTCCTCGCCGACCGAGCCGTTCTTGCAGACCCAGACGCCGTTGATGGCGACGTTGAGGCGGTCCGGGTCGAAGTCGGCGGAGGTGGTGCCGATCGCGGCCAGCACGCGGCCCCAGTTGGGGTCCTCGCCGTGGATGGCGCACTTGAGCAGGTTGTTCCGGGCGATGGTCCGGCCGACCTGTACGGCGTCGTCCTCGGTGGCGGCGCCGATGACCTCGATGCGGATGTCCTTGCTCGCGCCCTCGGCGTCGCCGATGAGCTGGCGGGCCAGGTCGTCGCAGACGGCCCGGACGGCCTCGGCGAACTCGTCGGCGGCGGGGACCGCGCCGGAGGCGCCGGAGGCCAGCAGCAGCACGGTGTCGTTGGTGGACATGCAGCCGTCGGAGTCCACCCGGTCGAAGGTGGTCCGGGTGGCGGCGCGCAGCGCGGTGTCGAGCGCGGCGCTGTCCAGGTCGGCGTCGGTGGTGAGGACGACCAGCATGGTGGCGAGGCCGGGGGCGAGCATGCCCGCGCCCTTGGCCATGCCGCCGACGGTCCAGCCGTCCTTGGTGACCACGGACGTCTTGTGCACGGTGTCGGTGGTCTTGATGGCGATGGCGGCGGACTCGCCGCCGTCCTCGGAGAGGGCGGCCGCCGCGGTCTCGACGCCGGGGAGGAGCTTGTCCATGGGGAGCAGGACGCCGATCAGGCCGGTCGAGGCGACCGCGATCTCTCCGGCGTTGTGCTCGGCGTCCGTGCCCCGCCCGTTGAGGACGGCCGCGACCTTCTCGGCGGTGGCGTGGGTGTCCTGGAAGCCCTTGGGGCCGGTGCAGGCGTTGGCGCCGCCGGAGTTGAGGATGACGGCGCTGACCGCGCCGCCGCGCAGGACCTGCTCGGACCACTGGACCGGAGCGGCCTTGACGCGGTTGGAGGTGAAGACGCCCGCCGCGGCCAGACGCGGCCCGTTGTTGACCACGAGGGCCAGGTCCGGGTTGCCGTTCGCCTTGATCCCGGCCGCGATGCCCGCGGCCGTGAATCCCTGTGCTGCCGTGACGCTCACGGTGCGACTCCGATCGTGGAAAGTCCCAGGCCCTCGTGAAGCCCGAGGGCGATGTTCATGCTCTGTACGGCGCCGCCCGCCGTGCCCTTGGTCAGGTTGTCGATGGCGCTGACCACGATGATCCGCCCGGCGGTCTCGTCGTAGGCGACCTGGAGCTGGACGGCGTTGGAGCCGTAGACCGAGGCGGTCGCCGGCCACTGCCCCTCGGGGAGCAGGTGGACGAACGGCTCGTCGGCGTACGCCTTCTCGTAGGCGGCGCGCACCGCTTCGGCGGTGGTGCCGGGGACGGCCTTGGCGCTGCAGGTGGCGAGGATGCCGCGGGCCATCGGGGCGAGGGTCGGCGTGAACGAGACGGAGACGGGGGCGCCGGCCGCGGCGGAGAGGTTCTGCGCCATCTCCGGGGTGTGGCGGTGGCCGCCGCCGACGCCGTACGGGCTCATGGAGCCCATGACCTCGGAGCCGAGCAGGTGCGGCTTGAGGGCCTTGCCCGCGCCGGAGGTGCCGGTGGCGGCGACGATGACGGCCTCGGGCTCGGCGAGTCCCTGCGCGTACGCGGGGACGAGGGCCAGCGAGACGGCCGTCGGGTAGCAGCCGGGAACCGCGACGCGCTTGGACCCCTCCAGCGCGGCGCGGTGGCCCGGGAGTTCGGGCAGGCCGTAGGGCCAGGTGCCGGCGTGCGGGGAGCCGTAGAACTTCTCCCAGTCGGCGGCGCTCCGCAGCCTGTGGTCGGCCCCCATGTCGACGACGAGGACGTCGTCGCCGAGCTGGGCGGCGATGGCCGCGGACTGCCCGTGGGGCAGCGCCAGGAACACGACGTCGTGGCCGGCGAGGACCTCGGCGGTGGTCGGCTCCAGGGTGCGTCCGGCGAGCGGGACGAGGTGCGGCTGCAGGCCTCCGAGGAGCTGCCCGGCGTTGGAGTTGCCGGTCAGGGCTCCGATCTCGACCTCGGGGTGGGCGAGCAGCAGGCGCAGGACCTCGCCGCCCGCATATCCGCTCGCACCGGCCACCGCTACACGTACCACCATCGAACCCTCCTCCTAGATGGCATGACTATACGTTTCCCTGCACGTTTATGCAAAGCCATGGGATACGCCTCTGTCACGCCCCTCCGTCAGGTCCGCGCACGGCCCCTCGGGCGGGGCATTCGCCCAGTGAGGATCTTCGCACCGATCCCCGCACGGCGTCAGTCCACGAGGGGGTGGCGCACCCAGACGTTGGGTTCCACGTAGACGGCGAAGCCCTGTTCGGGGTCGCAGTCGACGGGCACCAGGGCACCGGGGACGTGCACCGGACCCGGCCGGTCGAAGGGCAGCCCGGTCCAGGAGCGCCACTCCGCCAGCGAACCGGAGATGGTCATGGACGCCGGGGCGACCGAGTCGATGACCCCGCCCGCACGGACGTGGACCCGCAGCCAGGGGTCGTGCGGCAGGCCGTCCTCCCGGGTCCGGTACGCGTACTCGTGTATCGAGGCGTCCGGCTCGGCGGACTTCCGGTTGGGCCGCACCGGGGCCACCACCTCGGCGAACCCGTGTGACCTGGCGTTCTCCCGCATGGCCGCCAGCATCCGGCCGGAGAGCCCCCGGCCCTGCCGGTCCGCGGCCACGCTGATCTCGATCGCGCTGACCGTGTCCGGCGCGCGGTCGTGCCGCAGGTCGGCGAAGGCCCACAGCAGGACCTGGTCCCAGCCGCGGGCCGGCAGCTCGCCCCGCCCCTCGGCGTGCAGCGCGAAGGGCACGCTGAAGGCGCGCGCCACCACGGTGTCGCCCTCGGTGGCGATGAAGACGTACTCCGGGAGCTCCTTGACCATCCGGCCGTAGAGCAGGTAGCTCACCGGGTCCTCAAGTGAGAACTTCGGCCAGGAGTCCGCCATGTCCCACAGCCTGTCGGTCAGTTCGGGACGGTCGGCGATGGTCGTGATCACTGTCTCGGTCATCCGGCCAGGCTAGGACGCATCCGCGGACGTCCGCCTCCGGATATCGGACCGTCCCGGGGCGGCCGCTCCGCGCGCCACCGGGCCCCGCCGCCCCGCTGCCCGCCCGGCCCGCTGCCGGGCCCGCGCCGGGCGGCCCTACGACTGTCCGGCCGCGAGCCGCCGCACCCCCTCGGTGAGTTCGGCCGTACCGGCCACCCCGGCGAAGCTGAGCCGGACGTACGGGCCCGGGGGCTCGGCGCAGAAGTACGGGCGGCCGGGCGCGACCGCCACTCCGGCGCGCAGGGCCCCGGCCACGAACCCCGCCTCGTCCGCGCCCTCGGCCAGCCGCACCCACAACTGGTATCCGCCGCGCGGCAGATGGGTCAGCGTCAGACCGGGCAGCTCCCGGCGCAGCGCCCCGGCGAGCACCTCCCGGCGGTGCCTGAGCTCGACGGCCACGTCCCGCAGGTGGCGGGGCCAGGCGGGGGCGCCGACGAGCTCCAGGGCGGCCTCCTGGAGCGGCCTGGGCACGAAGAAGCTGTCCACCACCTGGATCGCCCGCAGCCGGTCGAGGACCGGGCCGCGCGCGGAGAGCGCACCCACCCGGAGGCTGGGCGAGGTGGCCTTGGTCAGCGAGCGGACGTGCACCACCACCCCGTCGTCGTCCTCGGCGGCCAGGGTGCCGGGCAGCGGACCGGAGTCCTCGTGGGCCAGGGACCGCGCATAGTCGTCCTCGACGACGAAGGCGCCCGCCTCCCGCGCCATGCGCAGCACCTCGGCCCGCCGCGCGTCGGCGAGCACCGCGCCGGTCGGGTTCCGGAAGAGCGGCTGGCACACGAACACCCGCGCGCCGGTGGCTTCGAAGGCGGCGGCCAGCAGGTCCGGGCGTACGCCGTCCTCGTCGGCCGGGACCGGGACCGGGCGGCAGCCCGAGGCGCGGGCGATGGCGAGCAGGCCGGGGTAGGTCGGGGACTCCACCAGCACCGGGGCGCCGGGGGGCGCGAGGGCCCGCAGGGCGGTGGTCAGGGCGCTCTGGCCGCCCGCGGTGACCAGCACGTCGGCGGCGGTGACCGATCCGCCGATCTCCCGGGCGAACCAGGAGCGGAGCTCGGTCAGCCCCTCCACCGGCGGCCGGGACCAGGCGCCGGGGCGCCGGCCGGCCCGGGCCAGGGCGGCGGCCATGGCCCGCTCCGGCTGCAGCGAGGAGTGCAGGTAGCCGCCGTTGAGCTCGATCACGCCGGGCGGGGGCGCGGCGAGCGAGACCAGCACGCCGGAGGCGTCCACGGAGCGCGGGACGGATTCGCCGGCGGTCTCCGCGCTGAGGGCGACCTCCTGCCAGGAGGTGTCCCCCGCGGGCCGGTCCGGGGTGGTGCGGGGCTGGGCCCGGAAGGCTCCGGCTCCGGGCCGGGTGACGACCAGGCCCTCGGCGGCGAGCTGGGCGAGGGCGCGGGAGACGGTGACCGGGCTGACCCGGTAGCGCTCGACCAGGGCCCGGCTGGACGGCAGTTTTCCACCCACTGGATAGCGGTCGAGTTCCGACCTCAGTGATTCGGCCAGTTCCGTCACACTGCTACGCTCATACATGAGAGCTCAGAATAGCGCTATCGGTTCGCCCGCAGTAGCAGTTCCCCGGACCACCCACCCGCTTCCGGCGGGCGGCGCAGTGGACGGCGGCACGGGTGCCACCGGCGGCGCGAGCGGCCCGAGTGCCGCGGGTGCCACTGCGGCCGGCGGCTCGGCGCGGGCCGGCACCGCGTTCGCCGTGCTCGGCGTGTTCGCCTTCTCGCTGACCTTCCCCTCCACCGTCTGGGGCCTGCACAGCTTCGGCCCCTGGTCCCTGGTCTCGCTGCGCACCGTGCTGGCCGCGCTGATCGCCGCCGGGTTCCTGCTGGCGAAGCGGGTCCCGCTGCCCGCCCGCGAGCACCGGGCGGGGCTGGCCGTGGTGGCCGGCGGCGTGGTCATCGGCTTCCCGGTGCTGACCACCCTGGCCCTGCAGACCTCCAGCAGCTCCCACGCCGCCGTGGTGGTGGGCCTGCTGCCGCTCACCACCGCCGCGTTCTCCGCACTGCGCACCGGCACCCGGCCGTCCCGGACCTTCTGGGCGGCCGCGGTCGCCGGGGCCGTCGTGGTGCTCGCCTTCGCCCTGGCGCAGAGCGGCGGCGCCCCGTCGGCCGGCGACGGCTTCCTCTTCGCGGCCCTGCTGGCCTGCGCGGCCGGTTACACCGAGGGCGGCCGGCTGGCGAAGGTGATGCCCGGCTGGCAGGTCATCGGCTGGGCGCTGGTGCTGTGCCTGCCCCTGGCCCTCGCGGGGGCCGCGGCCGGGCTGGCCGCGGAACCCGTCCTGCTGACCGGACAGGGGGTGGCCGGGCTGGTCTGGGCGGCCGCCGGGTCCACCTTCCTCGGCCTGTACGTCTGGTACCGGGGCATGGCCAGGATCGGTGCGGCCCGCGCCAGCCAGCTGCAGCTGGCGCAGCCCCTGCTGACCCTGGTCTGGTCGGTGGTCCTGCTGGGCGAGCGGCTCACCCCGGCCGCGCCGCTCGCCGCCTGCGCGGTGCTGGTCTGCATCGTGGTCACCCAGCGGTCGGCGTCCCGCGGCTGAGCGGCCGCGGGGCCGCCCTCCCCGGGTGGAATCGGGGCGAATCGCCGTAAACTGACGTCACCGGATCGGACCGGCTCCAGGGAGGTCAGCATGCGAGCGACCGAGGGCGACCAGCTGGTACAGCACGGCAGGGTCGTGGGCCAGCACGACAAGATCGGCGAGATCACCCAGGTCCTGGGAGAGGACGGCGCGCCCCCCTACCGCGTCCACTTCCCGGACGGCCACGAGGCCATCATGTCCCCCGGGCCGGACTGCGTCGTCCGGCACCCCGCCGAGCCCGCGCACAGGGAACCGCCGTCCACGACCCCCTTCCGCTGACCCCGGGCGGTCAGCGCGGCGGCACCGCCGCCGGGTAGTGGTCCGAGACGACCCTGGCCATGGCACCGATGGGATCCGCGGCCACCTGCTTCGCGGAGAAGAAGCAGTGGCCGCGGACCTCCCTGTGCCGGGCCGCCAGCGTCAGGTGCCGTGACAGCTCCGCCGGGTCGCGCCACGCGGTGGTCGGACTGTCCCGCTCGCACCGGTACAGCGCCTCCCCGATGTACAGGTCCACCCCGGTGCCCGCGACGGTGTCCGCCCACCAGGGCACCAGTACGGCGTAGTCGGCCGTGGAGTGGCCGATGTGCCAGTAGCACTGCGGGGTGATGTAGTCGATCCAGCCCTCGGTGACCCACTTGCGGGTGTCCGCGTACAGGTCGCCGTACGAGGTCAGACCGGCCCGGGTCCGGGACCCCCGGGGGTCCTGGCCCTGGTGCCGCCAGACCCCGAACGGGCTGACCCCGAACCGTACGCCGGGCCGCACCCGCGCGATCCGCCCGGACATCTCCTTCACCAGGGTGTCGGTGTTGTGCCGGCGCCAGGCGGCACGCGAGGAGAAGCCGTCGCCGTACTCCTCGTAGGCCGCGTCGTCGTCGAAGTACTCGCCCTCCACCGGGTAGGGGTAGAAGTAGTCGTCCCAGTGCACCGCGTCCAGCGGGTAGCGGGCGACCGCGTCGAGCATGGCGTCCTGCACGAAGGCCCGGACCTCGGGCAGGCCCGGGTTGTAGTAGAGCTTCCCGCCGTACGCCACGGTCCAGTCCGGGTTGGTCCGCGCCGGGTGCCCGGCCGCCAGCCGGGAGGGGTCGGTGTGCGTGTTGGCCACCCGGTAGGGGTTGAACCAGGCGTGCAGCTCCAGCCCCCGGGCGTGCGCCTCGGTGACCGCCGTGCCCAGCGGGTCCCAGCCGGGATCGCGGCCCTGCACCCCGGTCAGCCACTGCGACCACGGCTCCCGCGCGCCCGGCCACATCGCGTCGGCGGTCGGCCGCACCTGCAGCATCACGGCGTTCAGCTTCCGCCGTACCGCCGTGTCCAGCAGCCCGATCAGCTCCGCCCGCTGCCGGGTCGCACTCAGCCCGGTCCTGGAGGGCCAGTCGACGTTGTGCACGGAGGCGACCCACATCCCGCGCATCTCGGGCCCGGCTCCCGCCCGGGCCGGCACCGGCCGGCCCTCCGGGGCGCCGCCCGGCACCGCCCCGTCCGCCACGCCCTCCCCCGGTGTCGCCCGGGCCGGTCCGGCCGCGGACGCCGCCACCACCCCCGCTGCCGTGACCAGCAGACTACGGCGGCCGATATACGTCATGTGACTGCTCCCCTACGTTGAGCGACAATCCGTCGTGTGCGCCCAGCATGCCCGCCCCGGCGGATCCGGAGCGGCAAGGCCGGGAGTAACGTCGGGGGGCGTGGCGGGCGCCGGAACCATACGGGGGACCCGCCGACCCGTTGAGCCAGCGAAAGGCACGAAGTGACTGACCTCCCTTCCGACATCACACGCGTCGGCGTAGTGGGCTGCGGCCAGATGGGCGCCGGAATCGCCGAGGTGTGCGCCCGCAGCGGCCTTGAGGTCAAGGTCGCCGAGACCACCGGCGAGGCCCTGGAGATCGGACGCACCCGTCTGGTCAACTCGCTCCGCAAGGCCGCCGAACGCGGCAAGATCACGGACGAGGAGCGCGACTCCACCCTGGCGCGGCTCAGCTTCACCACCGACCTCGGCGAGTTCGCGGACCGCGACCTGGTCATCGAGGCGGTCGTGGAGAACGAGAAGGTCAAGACCGAGATCTTCCAGGTGCTCGACCAGGTGCTGACGCGTCCCGACGCCATCATCGCCTCGAACACCTCCTCCATCCCGCTGGTGAAGCTGGCCGTCGCCACCTCGCGCCCGGACCAGGTCATCGGCATCCACTTCTTCAACCCGGCACCGGTCCAGAAGCTCGTCGAGCTGATCCCGGCCCTGACCACCGGCGACGAAACGGTCAAGCGGGCCGAGGCCCTGGTGCACGACGTCCTGGGCAAGCACGCCATCCGCGCCCAGGACCGGTCCGGTTTCGTGGTGAACGCGCTCCTCGTGCCGTACCTGCTGTCCGCCATCCGGATGTTCGAGTCGGGCATCGCCAGCCGCGAGGACATCGACAACGGCATGGAGTTCGGCTGCGCCCACCCGATGGGTCCGCTCAAGCTCTCGGACCTGATCGGCCTGGACACGATCGCCTCGATCGCCGACTCCATGTACGCGGAGTACAAGGAGCCGCTGTACGCGGCTCCCCCGCTGCTGCAGCGGATGGTCGACGCGGGCCGCCTCGGCCGCAAGACCGGCTCGGGCTTCTACGCGTACAACTGACGGCCCGCGCCGGCGGGCCCGTGCCGACCGGCCCGTATGACTACCCCAGCCTGAGGTGGTGCAGCAGGAGCAGCCCGGCCGCCATGTTGGCGGCCGGGACCTCTCCGCGCGCGATCATGTCGGGCACGAGCTCGAGCGGCACCCATTCCCGGCGCGAGGACTCGAAGGCGTCCTCGGGCGGGCCGGTGTACGTCGCACTGTCCGCCCAGAAGAGGTGGTGGCGGGCGTCGGTGAGCCCGTTGGCGGGCTCCACGGTCATCAGGTGGTGCAGCGGGCCGGGACGCCAGCCCGATTCCTCCTCCATCTCCCGGGCGGCGGCGAGCGCCGGTTCCTCGCCGTCCTCGACCACTCCGGCGGGGAGCTCCCAGCCCCAGCTGTCGGTGATGAAGCGGTGCCGCCACAGCAGCAGCACCTCGTCGGCCCCGTTGACGGCCGTGGCGACGGCGACCGGCCGCAGGCGTATGACGAAGTGGTCCAGGTGCCGGCCGTCGGGAAGTTCCACGTCCGCGAGGTTCACATCGAACCAGCGGTTCTTGTACACGGTCTGTTCGCTCAGGTTCGTCCACTGCACGGTTCTGCCACCTTCCGTTCGATCAGGTGGCAACATGGCAGCAGCCGGGGCGCTCACAGCGGAACGCGCAACGCCCCGTCGATGAGCTGGGCGGTCTCCTCCGCATCGGCGCAGCCGCTGGCCAGCAGCTGTTCCCGGACCGTCCGCAGCCGGTCGCGCAGCCGCAGCGACTCCATCCCCTTGGCCGTTTCGGCCATTTCGGCCACCGCGGCCACCGCCCGGTCCGCCTCCCCCTGGCGCAGCTGGACCTCGCACAGCATGGCCAGCCGGTGCACCCGCCCCCGGTCGTGCGCGGGTGTCCCGACCGCCGTCGCGGCCTGCTCGTGGGCCCCGTCGAGATCGCCCAGACTGAGCAACGCCTCCGCCACCTGGACGTTGACCAGGCCCGGCTGTACGTAGCCGGTCTCATCCGGTTCGCTGCCCGGCCGGATCCGCTCGGCGGCCCCCTCCGCGTGCCGGATGCAGGCCAGCGCGGCGCGGGTGTCGCCGAGTTGGGCGTACGCCTTGGCCTGCATCGCGTACAGGTCGGCGGCCAGCGCGGGGGTGGTGTCCCGGCCGGCCGCCCGCAGCGCCGCCTCCGCGAAGGCCACCGCCTGCCGGAACTCCCGCAGGTGCAGGGACTGGTTGACGATCAGGGCGATCACGTACGCGCCGAGCCCGCGGTCCCCGCTGGCCTTGGCGAGCCGCAGCGCCTGGTGGAAGTACCGCTGGGCCAGGCCGTGCGCGTCGGAGTCGTACGCGCAGATGCCCGCGACCGCCACCAGCGACCCGGTGGCCCGGTGCAGTCTCCGGCCGACCGCGTCGGAGTAACTCCCGCGCAGCATGGGCGCGGTCTCGGTGCCGAGGAAGCGGACGATCCGCGAGCGGGTGGCCATGCCGCCGGCCCGCCGGTACATCAGCTCGTAGTGGACCCGGGCGGCGCGCAGGACCTCGATGTGCTCGGGGCCGATGGCGGTGGGGCCGTCGCGGGACACGTCCGCGTCCTCCGGCGGGTTCTCCCACTCCCATACGGGGATCACGGCGGGGGTGCCGGTGACCGCGGTGGCGCTCAGCAGGTGCGGGCGGCTCTGTTCGTCGGTCCGCCACAGGGCGGTGGCGCGGTCCACGAACCCGCTGAGCGGGGTGGTGTGCGGGGCGGTGCTCCGCCCCGGCAGCCCCAGGCCGATGTCGTCCAGTCCGACCGGGCGGCGCAGCCGCTGCCCGAGCACCTCGCAGATCAGGTCCGGCACCTGGCCGCGCGGTCGCTGACCCTTCAACCAGCGGGCCACGGCGGTGTGTTCGTAGCGCAGGGCGAGTCCGCGGGCGCGGCCGGCCTGGTTCACGTACGCGGCGAGTCCGGCGTGGGACATGCCCGCCTCGGCGAGGAGGGCATCGAGCAGGGCGTTGGACTGCATGGGCCCCTCCAGGGTCGCTCCCAGGCTAATGGGTGCTCGGTTCACACGGGGTGTGAAACCGGTACGCGCATAAATGCGGCGCGCACGCTGCCGCGGGGTGCGGCGGCGCGCTTGACTGGTGGTCTCGCCTCGCCAAGAGGCAGCCCGGGCCGTCGGCTCCCCCTCGTACAGTGCGACGGCCCGCACGGCGCCGCCCGTCCTGCTGTCTGCCCGACACTCCACGGCAGGCGGGCGGCGCTTCTCGCTCCGCTGCGGCCGGTTGGTCTCCGGCCCGCGGCGGACCGGGCCGGCCCCCACCCACCCGGGCCCGGCCCACCGCGGCTCCGCCGGCTCCACGCGGCCTCCCTCGGCCCCGCCGGAGCGGGCGGACCGCCCGCGCACCGCCCGCGTACCGCCCGCGGACATCCGCCGACAACGCCCTGCCCTCCGGCCCGAGCGGGCCCAACGAACACACGGCCCCCGGCGGGCCCGCAGCCGCCTCGGACACACCGCGCCGACGGGTACGGCGACCACGGCGGGCGTGCAGGCCCGGCGATACGGCGGCCCGGCGACCACGGCGGGCGTGCCGGGACACGGCCCCGCGGGCACCGCAGCCCCCGCGGGCACCCGGCCGCCGCGGGTACGGCGACCACGGCGGACGTGCAGGACCGGCGGGCACGGCGGCCCACCCTGGCGCGCAGCCCCTGCGATACGGCGGCCCGGCGACCACGGCGGGCGTGCCGGGACACGGCCCAGCGGGCACCGCAGCCCCCGCGGGCACCCGGCCGCCGCGGGTACGGGCGGCCGGCTTCGACACGCGGGCACGCAGCCCCGGCGGGTACGGCGGCCGCCGCAGGAGCGCCGGGACACAGCCCCGCGGGCACCGCAGCCCCTGGGCACGCGGCCCTGGCGGGCACCCTGCGCACCCGGCCTGTGCAGGCACCACACCATCCTGCGCACCCGGCCCGTACAGGCACCCGCACCATCCTGTGCACGCAGCCGCGGTGGGCACGCGTCCTCCCCGGGCGCCCTGCGGACGCAGCCCCGTCGGGGGCCGCGGCACCACGTGGGCCGCAGCCGCGGTGGGCGCGCAGCAGCGGTGGGTGTCGCCTACCGGCGCAGCACCAGCAGGGCGACGTCATCGGAGAGTTGCCCTCCGGTGTGGCGCAGCAGCGCGTCGTGCACGCTCGCGACCAGCTGCGCCGGGGTGGCGGTGGTGGCGGCTGCCCGGGCGACGGCTTCGCCGAGCGGGAAGTGCTGACCGTCGCGGTCACGGGCCTCGGCGGCGCCGTCGGTGTGCAGGAACAGCCCTTCGCCGTGGCGGAGCTTTCCGCAGTTCTGCGCCGCGAGTTCGTCCGGCAGCGGCCATACGCCGAGGGGCGGCAGGGTCTCGCCGCCGTCCAGCCGCTTCGGCTCCGCGGGTGGGTGCGGGGCGCCGTGCTGCGTCCGCTGCGCGTCGGCCCGCGGCTCCGCCGCGTCCCCCTGCGGGGCTTTCCCCCACCCCGCCCCTTCCCGAAACCGGGACTCCGCCCCGGACCCCACACAGGACTCCGCCCCGGACCCCTCATGGGGCTCCGTCCCAACCCCCGTACGGGACTCCGTCGCTGATGCGACATGGGGCTCAGCCCCGGCCCTGTCGTGAGGCTCCGCCCCGCGCCCCCATCGGGGCGCCGCCCCGGATTCCACCTGGGTCCCCGCCCCGGCCCCGTTGAGGGGTTCGGCCCCGGAACCCTCGTGGCGCTCTGCACCGGACACCGCGTGCGGCTCCGCGCCGGCCCCGTCGAGGGGCTCTGTTTCGGCCGCCTCGTGGGGCGCTGCCCCGGACCTCTCGGATGCCTTCGCCTCGAACCCCGCGCGGGTGTCAGCCCCAGAGCCCTCGTGAGGCTCAGCCCCGGACCCGTTGTGAGCCTCCGCCCAAGACCGTTCAGGCATCTTCGCCCCGCTCCCCGCACGGGACTCCACCCCGGGCATTGCATGGGGCACGGCCCCGGGCGCCACGTGGGTCCCTGCCCCCTGAGCCACGTGGGCCTCTGCCCCGGGCATTGCATTGGCCTCTGCCCCGGACCCGTCGTCGGGCTCCGCCCCGAGCCTCGGGCTGGGCTCCGCCTTGGACACCTGGTGGGGCTGCGCCCCGGAACCCACGCGGGCCCCGGTACCGGCGGCAGCCGACCGGCTCCCTGTGCCGGCACGGGCGGCCGATGGCTGGATCGGGACCGCGCAGCGGGCCGAGAGCACCCGGCTCCGGGGCGCGGCCCCGGCCTGGGGCAGCGGCCCGGCCTGGGGCTGGGGCCCGGCCTGGGGCAGCGGCCCGGCCTGGGGCTGGGGCCCGGCCTGGGGCAGCGGCCCGGCCTGGGGCAGCGGCCCGGCCTGGGGCAGCGGCCCGGCCTGGGGCAGCGGCCCGGCCCCATCGGGGCTTCGGGGCTCGGCCCCGGCCGGGGTCCGGGGCTCCGCCCCGGTTTGGGGAAGGGGCGGGGTGGGGAAATCACAGCCCGCGGCGGGCACGCCGGCCACATCGCCCACGCCGACGACCGGGGCCTCGAACGGCACGCCGCAGCCCCCCGGGACACCGGGTGCACCGGGCACCGCAGACACTGCGGACGCACCGGACACTGCGGACAGGCCAAAGACCGCGGGCTCGCTGCTGGACGCACCGAACACCGCGGGTTCGCCCGGCACGGCGCGCACGCCGGACGCCTCGGGCTCCGCGGGCGCCCCGAGTACGGCGGACCCGCCGGACTCGGACGGCACCACGGGCACACCGGGCGCAGCGGGGACCGCCGACTCACCCGACACCGCCGACTCGCCGGACGCCACCGGCTCGCCAGACGTACAGGGCGCCACAGGCACGCCGAACACGCCAGACGCCGTGCGCACAGCGGGCCCCACGGGCTCACCGGGAACGGACGGCACCGCCGACACCGCGGGCACGCCAGACGCACCGGGCACCACAGACACACCGAACACGGCCGGCACGCCCGACGCCGCCGGCACGCCCGGCACGGCGGGCACGGCCGGCACCGCGGGATCACCGAGCTCACCGGGCGCCGGCAGCACCGCCGGCACCCCGACCGCGGACGACACCGCGGGGGCGCGGGACACGCCGGGCTCGCCAGACACGGACGGCACCGCGGGCACGCGCACCGCGGGCACGCCGGCCACGGACGGCACCTCGGGCACACCAGGCACCGCGAGCTCGCCAGGCACGGACGGCACCGCGGGCACGCCAGGCAGGCCGGGGTCGCCGGACAGCGGTGGGGCGGGCGTCGGCGCCGAGGCGGTCGCCGGGAGGTGGTAGGGCCAGGGGTGGCCGCAGTTCAGGGCGGTCAGGGTGCCGTCGCGGCCGATCTCCAGCAGGAGGACGGTCACGAACTCCTCCGCGAGCGGGGACTCCGCCTCCGCGCCCCCCACGAGGTGCTCCAGCGCGGCCCGGTCCCGCAGGTGGCGGGCCAGCGCGCGTTCCATCCGCCGCAGCACCCCCGCCAGGGCCGGCTCGTCGTACGCCGCCTCCCGGAACGCCCCGAGGACCGCCGCCGCCGCGCCCAGCGCCGGCGCCCCGTGTCCCCGTACGTCGCCCATGACCACCCGCACCCCGTGGGGCGTCGGCAGCGCGTCGTAGAGGTCGCCGCCCACTTCCGCCCCGTGCACCGCGGCCAGCGCCAGGCCGTCGACACGCGGCGGCAGCGGCCGGAGCAGGGCCTGCTGGGCGGCGCCGGCGATCTCCCGGGTGCGGCGCAGCTCTTCGAGCAGCCGCTGCCGGATGTGCAGCACGCTGCCGCCCGCCAGCATCAGGAACGCCGCGCACGTCGCCAGGCTCGGCACCAGTGCTCCCGGGGAGGACAGCTCCCAGGACACCGCGGCACCGCCCCATGCGAGGACGCACGCCTGGCGCACCCGGGGCATCTCCCCGCGCATCGTCATCTCTTTCCGGCCTCCCCTCGGCCGGGAACGATTGTGTCGACCACCCGCTGCGCGGGACACGGGTCACCGGCGTTCTCACCCGAATGAGTGAGGAATCGCCGGATCCCCGGAAAAACGGAAAGGGGCGCGTCCGGTGCTCCCGGACGCGCCCCTCAGCTCGGTCGTGCGGCAGGGCTCACGCCCCGCGCAGCACCGCCCCGGTGCGCTCCGACGCCAGCGCCACCGCCGCGTCGCGGGCGGCCGTGGACTCCTCGGCCGTCAGCGTGCGGTCGGGGGCGCGGAAGCGCAGCGCGTACGCCAGGGACTTCTTGCCCTCGCCGATCTGCTCGCCGGTGAAGACGTCGAACAGGCGGAGCGATTCGAGCAGTTCGCCCGCACCCTTGCGGAGTGCGGCCTCCACCGTGGTGGCCGGCACCGAGGCGTCGACGACCAGCGCGACGTCCTGGGTGGCCACCGGGAAGGAGGAGATCCGCGGGGCCGTCACCGGCTCGCCGCCGGCCGCCGCGAGGCGGTCCAGGTCGATCTCCATGGCGCAGGTCCGGGCCGGCAGGCCCATCGCCTTGACCACCCGCGGGTGCAGCTCACCGGCGTGGCCGATGACCGTCTCCACCCCGTTGAGGGTGACGATCAGCTCGGCGCACCGGCCGGGGTGCCACGGACCGTACTGGCCCCCGCGGATCACCAGCTCGGTACCGGCCTCGCGGGCCAGCGAGCGGGCGGCCTCGACCGCGTCCGCCCAGTCCGACGGGCGGCCCTTGCCCCACCAGCCGGCCTGCTCGCGGGCACCGGCCAGCACGACCGCGGCGTAGCGCGGCTGGGCGGGCAGGGCCGCGTCGAGGGTGGCGATCTCCTCGTCGGTGGGACGGCGGTCCACCGGCAGCCGGACCGCGAGGCCCGGCCGGGCGCCGGCCCGGAAGACCGAACCGGTCTCGAACAGGGCGAGGTCGTGGCTGCCCCGGCTGTCGTTGCGGCGCAGCGCGCCCAGCAGGCCCGGCAGCAGCGTGGTGCGCAGCGCCGGCTCCTCGTCGGACAGCGGGTTGACCAGCTTGACCACCTGGCGGGCGGCGTCGTGCGCGGGCAGCTGGAGCTGGTCGAAGACCTTCTCGCCGATGAACGGGTAGCTGAGCGCCTCGACGTAGCCGGCCCCGGCGAGCGCGCGGCCGACCCGGCGGTGCAGCACCTGGCGCGGGGTCAGGCCCCGGCCGGAGGGCACCTGCGGCAGCGTGGAGGGCAGGTTGACGTAGCCCTCCAGCCGGATGATCTCCTCGGCGAGGTCGTTGGGCGCGGCGAGGTCCGGGCGCCAGCTCGGGACCGTGACGACGAGCTCGTCCTGGCCGTGGACGGCGCAGCCGATCTCCTGGAGGCGGCGGACGACGGTCTCGCGGCCGTAGTCCATGCCCGCGACCCGGTCCGGGTGGTCCGCGCGCATCGCGATGGTGCGCGGGGCGGCCGGGGCGGCGACCTCGGTGACGCCGGCCTCGGCGGTGCCGCCGGCCAGCAGCACCAGCAGGTCGACGGTGCGCTGCGCGGCGGCGGCCGCGGCCTGCGGGTCCACGCCGCGCTCGAAGCGCTTGGAGGACTCGGAGGACAGCTTCAGCCGGCGGGCGGTCCGGGAGATCGACACCGCGTCGAAGTGCGCGGCCTCGATGACCACCTCGGTGGTGCCGGTGACCAGGCCCGTCTCGGGGTCGGTCACGGAGTCGGCGATCTCGGAGTTGGCGCCGCCCATGACGCCGGCGAGGCCGATCGGCCCGCTCGCGTCGGTGATCACCAGGTCCTCGGCGTCGAGGGTACGGACGACCCCGTCGAGGGTGGTGAACTTCTCGCCCTGCTCGGCGCGGCGGACGCCGATGGTGCCGTCGACGCGGGAGCGGTCGTAGGCGTGCAGCGGCTGGCCGAGCTCCAGCATCACGTAGTTGGTGACGTCCACGGCCAGCGAGATCGGGCGCATGCCGGCCTTCTGCAGGCGGCGCTGCAGCCAGATCGGGGAGCGGGCCTCGGGGTCGAGGCCGACGACCGTGCGGGCGGTGAAGCGGTCGCAGCCGGCCGGGTCCTCGACCTTGACCGGGTAGCCGTAGGAGTTCGGCGCCGGGACGTCGAGCAGCGCGGGGTCGCGCAGCGGCAGCCCGTAGGCGGTGGCGATCTCGCGGGCGATGCCGCGCATGGACATGCAGTAGCCGCGGTCCGGGGTGACGTCGATGTGCAGGACCTCGTCGACGAGCTCCAGCAGCTCGATGGCGTCGGTGCCGGCCTCGTGCTCCGGCGGCAGCACGATGATGCCGTGCGAGCCGTCGTCGGGCATGCCCAGCTCGCTGTCGGAGCAGATCATGCCGTGCGAGGTCTTGCCGTACGTCTGGCGCGCGGCGATCGCGAAGTCGCCGGGCAGGACGGCGCCGGGGAGGACCACGACGACCTTGTCGCCGACGGCGAAGTTCCGGGCGCCGCAGACGATCTCCTGCGGCTCGCCGGTGCCGTTGGCGGCGCCGACGTCGACGGTGCAGAAGCGGATCGGCTTCTTGAAGCCCTCCAGCTCCTCGATGGTGAGCACCTTGCCGACGACCAGGGGGCCCTTGATCCCGCCGAGCTGCTCGACGGTCTCGACCTCCAGGCCGGCGTCGATCAGCTTGGCGGCCACGTCGCGGCCGGTGGTGCCGGCGGGGAGGTCGACGTACTCCCGCAGCCAGGAAAGCGGGACCCGCATCAGATCTCCATCCCGAACGGCCGGGTGAACCGGATGTCACCCTCGACCATGTCTCGCATGTCTTCAACGTTGTGGCGGAACATCAGCATCCGCTCGATGCCGAACCCGAAGGCGAAGCCGGAGTAGACCTCGGGGTCCACGCCACAGGCCACCAGCACCTTGGGGTTGACCATGCCGCAGCCGCCGAGCTCGATCCAGCCCTCGCTGGAGCAGGTGCGGCAGGGGCGGTCGGGGTTGCCCACCGACTCGCCGCGGCACACGTAGCACTGCATGTCCATCTCGGCGGACGGCTCGGTGAACGGGAAGAAGTGCGGGCGGAGCCGGGTGGTGGTGTCCTCGCCGAAGAGCTCCTTGACCATGTGGTCGATGGTGCCCTTGAGGTCGGCCATGGTCAGGCCCTTGTCCACGGCGAGCAGCTCGACCTGGTGGAACACGGGGGTGTGGGTGGCGTCCAGCTCGTCGGTCCGGTACACGCGGCCGGGGCACACGATGTAGACGGGCGGCTCGCGGCGCTCCAGCAGGGCGCGCGCCTGCACCGGGGAGGTGTGGGTGCGCAGCACGACGCCGGACTCGTCGCCCTCGGTGCCCTCGGGGCCCCGGACGAAGAAGGTGTCCTGCATCTGGCGCGCCGGGTGGTCGGGCGTGAAGTTGAGGGCGTCGAAGTTGAACCACTCCGCCTCGACCTCGGGGCCCTCGGCCACCTCGTAGCCCATGGACACGAAGACGTCCGCGATGCGGTCCATCAGCGTGGTCAGGGGGTGCCGGGCGCCGGACGGGATCCGGTCGTACGGCAGCGTGACGTCCACCGCCTCCTCGACCAGCACCCGCTCGTCGCGCTCCGTTTCGAGCTGCGCGAGGCGCTCCGCGAACGCCTTGTTCACGGCGCCGCGGGCCTGGCCGATCCGCTTGCCGGCCTCGGCCTTGGCCTGGGGCGGCAGCGCGCCGATCTCGCGGTTGGCGAGGGCCAGGGGCGAGGTTCCGCTGGTGTGGGCGGTCTTCGCGTGCGCCAGTGCGTCGAGGTCGCCGGCGGCCGCGAAGGCGGCGAGCGCCTCGTCCCGCATGCGCTCGATCTCTTCCGGTTTCAGTGCCTCGACCTCGACAGGGTCGTACGACTTGTTCGGTGCCGACATCTCTTCCCGTACTTCCGATGGCTGGCTGGTGGTCCGCGCGACGCATGGTGTTCGCCACAAGGACACAAAGGTGCCAAAGGACGAGTCTAAAGGTCGCCGGGGATGGAGGGGCCCGTGGGCCGCCTGGCGAGACCGTCCGCAGTGGCTACTGCGTGAGGTAGGCCGGCGCGCCGACGGGCAGGATAAATCGGAACTCGGCGCCGCCTCCGGGGCCGCGGCCGACCGTGATCGTCCCGCCGTGGGCCTCGACGATGCCCTTGACGATGTACAGGCCCAGCCCGGTGCCGCCGCGCTTGCTGCCCCGCCAGAAGCGGGTGAAGACGCGGCCCATGGACTCCTCGGGGATGCCGGGGCCTTCATCGGTCACGGTGACGGCTGTTCCCTTCTCGTGCGGGCTCACATCGATGGTGACCGTTCCGTCTCCGTGTCGCACCGCATTTTCCAGAAGATTGCCCAGGATCTGATCGACCTTGTCCGGGTCTGCCCACAGGTCGGGCAGCGGGCGACTCACCCGGACGAGGAACCGGTCGGGGGCCTGGCCGTTCGCGGTGAGGGCCTGGACGTGCCGGCCGACGGCGGTGGCGAGGTCCACCGGCTGCCGCCGCACCTCCAGCCGGCCGGAGTCGATGCGGGAGATGTCGAGGAGTTCGGCGATCAGCCGGGTGACCCGGTTGGCGTCGGCGTCCACCGTCTCCAGCATGAGCCGCTTCTGGTCGTCGGTGAAGCGCTCCCACTTGGCCAGCAGGGTGGCGGTGAAGCCCTTGACCGAGGTCAGCGGGGAGCGCAGTTCGTGCGCGACGGTGGCGATCAGCTCGGCGTGGCTGCGCTCGGTGCGGCGGCGCGCCTCGGTGCCGCGCAGGGTGACGACCAGGCGGCGCAGCGGCCCGGCCGGACCGCTGCGGACGTACCGGGCGGAGACGAGGACCTCGCGTCCGCCGGGCAGCAGCAGGTTGCGCTCGGGCTGCCGGCAACGGGTGGCGAGACCCCCGTACGGGTCGGTGAGCGCCCACCAGCGGCGCCCGTCGAGGTCTTCCAGAGGCAGGGCGCGCTCGATGCGCGCGCCCAGGGCGTCCTGCGGGGAGATGGCGGTGATCCGGGCGGCGGCCCGGTTGAAGCAGATCACCCGTCCGGTGTCGTCCGCGACCACCAGCCCGTCGGGCAGTTCGTCCGGGTCCAGCCCGAAACAGTCCTGCGCCCCGGGGGCGACCGCGGCCTGCCGCGGAGAGCTGTTCGTACCGACGGTCATGTCCCCGTACCCCACATCTCTTCAGGAGCGCGGAGGGCCCCCGGGCCGCCACATTACTAGCTGGGGGTCACGCTGCGGCACCCTCCGGGCGCCCGCTGTGCTCGCGCGGAGGCGTACAGGCACACCGCCGCCGCCGTGGCGAGGTTCAGGCTCTCCGCCTTGCCGTGGATCGGCACCCGTACGACCGCGTCGGCCAGGGCGCGGGTCTCCTCGGGCAGGCCCCACGCCTCGTTGCCGAAGATCCATGCCGAGGGGCTGCCCATGGTGCCGGCGTCGAGTTCGGCGTCGAGGTCGTGCTCCCCCGCCCCGTCGGCGGCCAGGATCCGCACGCCGGCCGCGCGCAGGCCCTCGACGGCCTGCTCCACGGGGACGCCGACGGCCACCGGCAGGTGGAAGAGGGAGCCGACGGAGGCGCGGACCGACTTGGGGTTGTAGAGGTCCACGGAGGCGTCGGTGAGCACCACCGCGTCGGCGCCGGCGGCGTCGGCACAGCGCAGTACGGTGCCCGCGTTCCCGGGGTCGCGGACGTGCGCCAGCACGGCGACCAGCTTGGGCCCGGCCTTGAGGATCTCCTCGAAGGGCGAGTCGAGGAAGTGGCAGACGCCGACCAGGCCCTGCGGGGTGACCGTCTGGGAGACCTCGGCGAGCACCTCGTCGGAGGCGTAGTGGACGCGGGCTCCGGCGTCGCGCGCCGCGGAGACGATGTCGGCGTAGCGCTCGGCGGCCTCGACGGTGGCGAAGAGCTCGATCAGGGTGGGCCCGGCCTCGCCGCGGTGCTCGACGGCCTCCCGTACGGCCTGCGGACCCTCGGCGATGAAGCGGCGCTCCTTGGTGCGGAAGTTGCGCCGCGCGAGCCGGCGGGCGGCGGCCACCCGGGGGTTGCGCGGGGAGATCAGCTCGGCGGGGGTAGCCATGTCCTGTCGGTTCTCTCTCGGGGCTGCGGAGGCTCGGGGCTGCGGAGGCTCGGGGCGGCGGGGCACCGGGCCCGGGGCACTCGGCCTGCGGGGCTCCGGGCCGGGGGAAAGCACCCGGACCCGCAGGCGAGACGCCTGCGGGTCCGGGATCAGCCTGGTGGGGCTACTGCTGCCGTCAGGCGGCAGCGGGCGCCTTCGGGGCGTTGACGTCGGCCGGAAGCGCCTTCTGCGCGACCTCGACCAGCGCGGCGAACGCGTTGATGTCGTTGACGGCCAGCTCGGCGAGGATCTTGCGGTCCACCTCGATGTTGGCGGCCTTCAGACCCTGGATGAGGCGGTTGTACGTCATGCCGTTCTGGCGGGCAGCGGCGTTGATGCGCTGGATCCACAGCTGACGGAAGTCGCCCTTGCGCTTCTTGCGGTCGTTGTAGTTGTAGACCAGCGAGTGGGTGACCTGCTCCTTGGCCTTGCGGTACAGGCGCGAACGCTGACCGCGGTAGCCGGAGGCCGCCTCGAGGATCGCCCGGCGCTTCTTGTGGGCGTTTACTGCCCGCTTGACGCGTGCCACTTGTTAACTCCTTGTAGCGGGGCCGTGGTTGTGTTCACACGGCCCGAAATCGATTGGGTCCCGGTCCAGACGTCTCGCCCCGCTCCGCATTGAGGGAGCGGGCGGACATCACTTGCCGAGAAGCTTCTTGATCTTCGCGGCGTCGCCCGGGGCCATCTCGGCGTTGCCGGTGAGGCGACGCGTCAGCTTGGACGACTTGTGCTCGAGCAGGTGGCGCTTGCCGGCGCGCTCACGGAGCACCTTGCCGGAGCCGGTGATCTTGAAGCGCTTCTTGGAACCGCTGTGGGTCTTGTTCTTCGGCATAGCGCCGTTATCTCCTCGTCGGTGCCGCTCCCGCCGGTCCGTTTCCGGACCGGCGCACCGGAGCGTCAGTTGTGTGGGGTTGATTCCGGGACGGGCTGCCCCGGGATCAGGCCTCGGCGGACGGCTGGTCTTCGACCTGCTCCTCGACCTGGGCCTCGGCAGCGTCCTCGGCGGGCGCGTCCGCGACCAGGCCCTGACGCTCGGCCTTGCGGGCGGCCTGCGCCTCGCGGGCCTCGGCCATCGCCTCGGTCTTCTTCTTGTGCGGACCCAGGACCATGATCATGTTGCGGCCGTCCTGCTTCGGGTTCGACTCGACGAAACCGAGGTCCTGGACGTCCTCCGCCAGGCGCTGCAGCAGTCGGTAGCCGAGCTCCGGGCGGGACTGCTCGCGACCACGGAACATGATCGTGATCTTGACCTTGTCGCCCTGCTTGAGGAACCGTACGACGTGACCCTTCTTGGTGTCGTAGTCGTGCGGGTCGATCTTCGGCCGGAGCTTCATCTCCTTGATGACCGTGTGCGCCTGGTTCTTGCGCGCCTCACGGGCCTTCATGGCCGACTCGTACTTGAACTTGCCGTAGTCCATGAGCTTGCAGACGGGCGGACGGGCGTTCGCCGCGACCTCGACCAGGTCGAGGTCGTACTCCTGCGCAAGCTCGAGGGCCTTGGCAAGCGGAACAATCCCGACCTGCTCGCCGCTGGGACCGACAAGTCGCACCTCGGGAACGCGAATCCGGTCGTTGATGCGGGGCTCGGCGCTGATGGATCCTCCTAGGTAGCACCACACGACTGCCTGGCAGACAGTCGTGCATGTCTGTTTGAACGGACCACCGCGGGCGGAACGCAAAAACGCCCCGGACGGGACACAGGCAGGCGCTCCAAACACAACCGGAGCACCGCCGCGTCGACCGCGGGGCGCAGACTCGGGCGGCTTTCCATCGTCCGTACGGAACGATGGATGCCGCCTGACCGGAAGACCTGCCGCCCCGGAGGGTGGTCAGGTGGGAGTTCGGAGCCTCCACTTGTGGGCCGGGGACATGCGTCTCCGGCCGGTCGTCACACAAGGTTAGCACCCACGCCCCGGGGAGACCAATCCGAGCCACCGCTTATGGTGAAGGACATGACTGACGCGACCCCCACCGCTCCCGAGACCTCCGCCGCCCCCGACTACGACGCCATGACCCGTGACATCGCGGACGTGCCCGCCGTCGAGGTGATCACCACGGTGGCGGTCCACCTGCTGAGCGCCGCCGCGGTCAACCTGGGCCTGGACAAGCCGGACTCCGAGCACAAGGACCTCGACGAGGCCCGCAAGCTGATCACCGCGCTGGCCGGTCTGGTGACCGCGAGCGCCACCGAGATCAGCTCCTTCCACGCGGCTCCGCTGCGTGACGGCCTGAAGTCCCTCCAGCTGGCCTTCCGCGAGGCCTCCCTCGTCCAGGACGAGCCGGGCCAGGGCCCGGGCGAGAAGTTCACCGGTCCCGTCTACTCCTGACCGCCGGACCCGAGGACGACACACCACACCTCAACGTTGAGGTGTGGTGCTGCCAAAAGGGCGCATGCGCAGCGCGCATGCGCCCTTTTCGCTGCCCCGGGGCCGGGTCAGCGGGTCCGGGGCAGGGGTCAACGGGTGAAGAGCGGCTCCCCCGGCGGCGCGGGCGCGTCCGCCGGCAGCAGGGCCATCTCCAGCCCGCGCACCAGCCGCTCCCGCAGCGTCTCGTCGCCGGCCAGCGCCTCCGCCACCCGGCGCGCCCCCGCGGCCGGGTCGGCACCGTCCGCCAGCACCACCGCGAGCACCCCGTCGGCGGAGGGGCCGCCCGGCAGCAGGTGGGCGCGGAGCACCGACGGCTCCCCGGCCACCGCCGCCCGCACGGCGTCCCGGACGGCCGGGTCGGCCAGCGGGTCCGCGTCCGTACGGCCCTCCGCGAGGGCCCTCAGCGCCGGTCCGGTCAGCTGGTACGCCACCGGGCCCGCGAGGTCCACGACCACGGTGTCGGCCCGCTCGTGGGCGGCGGCCCGCAGCGCCTGGTGGAGCGGTACGGCGACCGGGCGGGCCGCCGGGTCCCAGCGGGCCAGCGAGGAGAGCGAGGTGAAGGCGGGCAGCGCCCGCCGGTTCCCGGCGGTGAGGGTCGGCACGGCCATGTCGCTGGTCTTCTCGCGCTTCAGGCCGGTCTCCGGGTCGGTCTCCACCTCGCCGAGCACGGCCACCACCGGGACGAGCAGCCGGGCCCCGCTGAGTGCCGCCAGGACCTCCGGCTCCTTGGAGCGGTCCTCGGCCCAGGCGGCCAGGGCCGCGCTCAGCCGTGGGTCGGCGGAGCCGTCGTCGTCGGAGAAACCGGGGTCTGGGATGTTCTTCTGCTCCACAGTTACCCGACCCTATCCGGTGGACGCGGTACGCCGGCGCCGGGCGAGCAGCACGGCCGCCACCAGCAGCGCCAGGCCCGCACCCGCGGCCGCCCCGGCCTGGAGCCCGTGCCGGGGGCCGGCCGGGCGTTCCGGCTCCGGGCCGGAGCCGAAGTACCGGCTCTGGTGGGCGACCGGGGCCGGCAGCACGGACTCCGGCTTCCACCGTTCGCCCTTCTGCAGGGCGAGCACCGGGTCCACCAGGCCGCGGCCGCGCGAGTCGTCCCGGCCGCCGCGCGGACGGTCCGATGCGGTGTCCTCCAGCAGCCGCTTGACCTGGGACGGGGCCAGCTTGGGGTACTTGGCCCGGATCAGGGCGGCGGTACCGGACACGTACGCGGCGGCGGCACTGGTGCCCCAGCCGTCGTAGTACTTCCGGTCCGGGTCGGCGATCACCACCTCGTCACCGGGGGCGCTGACCGAGGCGTACCAGTTGCGGGTGGAGAAACTGGCGCGCCGGCCCTTGCGGTCCACGGCGGTGACCGCGATCACGCCCGGGTAGGCCGCCGGGTAGGAGACCGGGTGGCCCTTGCGGCCGCTGTTCCCGGCCGAGGCGACCACGACCACGCCCTTGGACAGGGCGTACTGGACGGCCTCGTCCTCGGCGGCTTCGTGGTGCGCGGACGAACTGTCGTCGCCGAGGGACATGTTGATCACGTCGGCGCCGTGGTCGGTGGCCCAGCGGATGCCCTCGGCGAGGGCGCCGCCCTTCTTCTCGCGGGCCTTGCCGCGGGCCGGGTCGCCCTCTTCCAGGATCACCCGGACGGGGAGGATCTTCGCGGCGGGGGCGATGCCCATCACCCCGGACCGGCGGTCGTCGCCGTGGCCGTGTCCCGCGATGATCCCGGCCATGGCGGTGCCGTGATGGGCCCACGCCTTGTCCCCCTGGACGGCTCCGAAGCCGACGAGGTCCTTGCCGGGCAGGACCCGGCCGGTGAGGTCGGGGTGGGTGCCGTCGACCCCGGTGTCGAGCAGGGCCACGGTGACCCCCTCGCCCCGGGTGATGCCCCACGCCTCCTCGGCGCGCAGCACGGTCAGCGCCCACTGCCTGTCGCGGTAGTTGTCGGCCGAGGCCGGCGTCCCCGTCACGGCGGGCAGCACCAGGCCGAGCAGCACGGCCAGGCAGGCCCGGGCCCGGAGGGCACCGGCCCGGGAGGCCGGGGTCCGGAAGGGGTGCGCGGGGGACGGACTCGGGACCGGACGCGGGATCGGACGCGGGATCACGATCGGGCCTCCGGTGCGGGGGGCGCCACCTGTGCGGCGAGCGCCGCTTCCAGGCCGTCGGCGACGGACTCGGCGGCGTGCCCGAGCCCGGCCAGCGCGACGGCACTGCGGTCGGCCGGCTTCATCGCGTCCTCGGCGGGCCGGGCCTGGGGGACGTCCCGTTTGTCGGCGAAGGCCGACACCGTGTACACCACCACGGGCGCGTCGGACCGTACGGACACCTTGTACGCGGCCCGCTGCCCGCCGCCGATGCCGAGCGCGGCGGGCGCGGAGAGCTGCCCGCGCAGTTCGTCCATCGCCTCGGGGCCGGCCGTCGTGAAGACCAGTCCGGCGGACACCAGGGAGCTGCGGGTCGCGTCGGTGTAGGTCGCGCGCAGCACCCGCGTGCAGCCGGTGTGCTCCATCTCCTTCTGCCATTCCTTCGACAGCCCCTCCGCACACTCCGTCCGGGGGGACACGGCGATCCGGGTCCACTTGCGGTCGGCCCCGCCGGGGCCGGCGCCGGCTCCGTCCAGGACCGGGGGGAAGAGCGCGTCGACCGGGGCGCGGTCCCAGAGCGTCCCCGCCCGCCGGTAGGTCTCCACGGCCGAGGACACGCGGTCCGCCTCCTGCCGGTCCTGCCAGAGCAACAGGCCGGCCCAGCCGAGCAGTCCGAGCCCGAGCACTCCGCACAGGACGGCGGCGGCGGTCCGGACGGGACGGGCGAAGTCGGCCGGGGCCGGAGGGGCGGCGGAGGCCGGGGATACGGCTGAAGCCGGAGAGAGGGCAGAGACCGGAGAGACCGCGGAGGCCGGAGGGACAGCGGAGGCCGGAGGGACAGCGGAGGCCGGAGAGTCGGCAGAAGCCGGAGAGACGGCGGAGGCCGGAGACGCAGCAGGCACCGGAGAGGCAGCGGGATCGGCGGAAGCCCGAGCCACAGCGGATCCGGCCGCGTCGGCAGACCCGGTGGACCCGGTGGACCCGGTGGACCCCGCGGAATCGCCGGGTATCCCGGCACCCGCACCCCGCCCGCTTCCCGAGTCGGCCGGCTCCGGTTCGGTGGCCGGGGCGGCCCAGGGCGCGGGCAGGGCCGCGTGAGGGTCGGTCGTCGTCATACGGCGCTCCGCCCCCTGTTCCGTGCCGCGGCTGCCTGCCCGTACTGTACGGCGCCGGGAAGGACCCATGACCGCCGCCTCCGGCCCCTACCCACCGGTAGACCCGTCTGGCAAGCTGCGCCCATGAACTCCCCCGCCTCGGACCGGGCCCGGTACGACCGGGCCACCGCCCACCTGGACGCGCCCCTGGCCGTCGTGGACTTGGCGGCGTTCGACGCCAACGCCGACGACGTCGTCCGGCGGGCGGCCGGCAAGCCCGTACGGGTCGCCAGCAAGTCCGTGCGCTGCCGGGCCCTGCTGGAGCGGGTGCTGGCCCGCCCGGGGTTCGCCGGGATCATGTCGTACACGCTGGCGGAGTCGTTGTGGCTGGCCCGGTCGGGGTTCGACGACGTGCTGCTGGCGTATCCGTCGGCGGACCGCGCGGGCTTCGCGGAGCTGGCCTCCGACCCCAAGCTCGCCGGTTCGGTCACCGTCATGGTCGACGACCCGGCACAGCTGGACCTGATCGAGGGGGCCCGGGAGGGCGGCCGGGAGGAGATCCGGGTCTGCCTGGAACTGGACACGGCGCTGCGGCTGTTCGGCGGCCGGGTGCGCGTCGGCGCCCGGCGCTCCCCGCTGCGCGAGCCGGCCGGGCTGGCCGGGCTGGCCCGGGCGGTGCAGCGGCGGCCCGGGTTCCGGGTGGTCGGGCTGATGGCGTACGAGGGCCATGTCGCGGGGGTCGGGGACGCCGTGGCGGGGCGGCCGCTGCGGTCGCGGGCGATCCGGCTGATGCAGGCCACGGCCCGCCGCGAACTGGCGGCCCGCCGGGCGGAGGTGGTGCGCGCCGTCCGGGAGGTGGTGCCGGATCTGGAGTTCGTCAACGGCGGTGGCACCGGCAGCGTGCAGCACACGGCGGCGGAGGCCGCGGTGACGGAGATCGCGGCGGGGTCGGGGCTGTACCAGCCCCGGCTGTTCGACAACTACACCTCCTTCTCGGGGCGGCCGGCCGCCCTGTTCGCGCTCCCGGTGGTCCGGCGGCCGGGGGTGGGGGTGGTGACCGTGCTGGGCGGCGGCTACCCGGCCTCGGGCGCGCCGGGTGCCGACCGGCTGCCGGAGCCGTACCTCCCGCGTGGGCTCCGCTACGACCCGCAGGAGGGGGCGGGCGAGGTGCAGACCCCGCTGCTCGGTGCTCCGGCCGACGACCTGCTGATCGGCGACCGGGTCTGGTTCCGGCACGCGAAGGCCGGGGAGCTGTGCGAGCGGTTCGAGCGGCTGCACCTGGTGGAGGGCGATGTGGTGACGGCCTCCGTCCCGACGTACCGGGGCGAAGGCCGCACCTTCCTCTAGGGCCTGTCCGACCCTGGTCCGCCGGACAGGCCCTGGCTGCCTGCGTGCCGGCTCAGAAGACGGTGTCCTGCTGGTCCGGGACGATGCTCCGGTCCCAGCGGCGCACCGGGCCGGTGGTGCCGTCCGGGTTGACGTACCCGGTGGTCGAGCAGGGGTAGGGGCCGGACTTCTGCTTCTTCGGCTCGATGAACATCGGGTTGACGATCCAGCGGCCGTCGCTGTTGTCGTAGGCCCGGCACATCAGCTCGTTCTTGTTGCGGTTGACCACCAGCCGGAGCGCGGTGGCGTCGCGGAGGAACGAGATGTCGGTGTCGGAGTCGCCGGCGGCGAAGACCTGGCGGCGGGCGGCCGGCTGGACCTTCTCGGCCGCGGCGCCGCGCACCCCGAAGATCTCCTTGTTGATCCAGCAGCGCTTGCCGTCGATGTACGTGATCATCGTGTCGGCGCCGTCGCGGACCGAGCCGCACCCCTGGAAGTGCGGGGTGAACGTGCCGCCGCGGGTGGTGGTGTTGCGGATGCCGATGACGTGGTCGGCGTCCACGCCGACGCCCTTCGCCCACACCTCGACCACGGGCTGCGGGGAGGCGGAGCTGATCCAGACGTCGATGCCGGCCTTCCGGAGCTTCCCGATCAGGTCCTTCTGCTGGTCGTAGTAGCGGACCCAGCCGGTGGCGGTGCCGCTGCCGACCTGCTGCTTGGCGCCGATGGGCGCGGCCAGGTTCTCGGTGCGGGCGGCGGCGGCGAAGGCGCGTACGTCCTTGGCGGTCCAGCCCTGCATCAGCTGGGGCAGCCAGGCGTACGAGGGCTCGGTGGTGCGGCGGTTCCAGCCGGCGAAGGCGGCCGCGCCGGCGGTGGTGGCGCCGGTGCCGTAGACGGCGTTGATCTGGTCGGCGCAGGCGGTGCCGGCCGGGGTGTGGGTGGGCAGCGGCTCGCCGGGGCGGCCGATCCCGTCGCAGGCCGTGGAGAGGGCGGCGGCCGCCTGGTCGGTGAGGTTCCGGCTGGTGGTGTGCCAGTCGCGGTGGGCGGGCTGGCGGATCTTCCCGTTGCGCAGCAGCCAGAACATGGTGGCGTCGCCGACGTCGTTCTTGACGACGGTGTTGTCCCAGTCGAAGACGGCGACGGGCTTGGAACGGGCGTCCCGGTACGGGTCGCAGCTGTGGTACCGGTCGATGAGCTGCTGGAGGCGGGCCTGGTTGGCGCCGTACCAGCCGCCGGCCAGCTGCGGGGCGGTGCAGCGGGCGGAGCCCGAGGGGGCCTGGGGGGCCGCCTGTGCCGCGGGGGCGGAGGCGGCGAGGGTGCCGGCGGCGACGGCCGCGGCGGCGCCGACGGCCTGGAGCCGCCGGAGGGTCTGGGAACGGGTCACTGAGGTGGATACTCCTGTCGTACCGAGGCCGGGGCGGCCTCAAGATCGTCAGGGACGCTAGACACGGCAGCCGGGCGTCGTGCGACGCCCGGCTGTCGGGGTGGTGGAGCGGGGGTGAACCGTCGGGGGGCGGTCCGGCTGCGGCGCCGGCCGGCCGGCCCGACGGGCGAGCCGACCCGGCGGGCGAGCCGACCCGGCGGGCGAGCCGACCCGGCGGGCGAGCCGACCCGGCGGGCGAGCCGACCCGGCCGGCCGCCGGCTACAGCGGGGTGACGTACGCGCCGGAGATGCCGCCGTCGACGAGGAAGTCGGTGGCGTTGATGAAGGAGGAGTCGTCGCTGGCGAGGAAGGCCACGGCGGCGGCGATCTCCTCGGCCTCGGCGAACCGGCCGACGGGGATGTGGACCAGGCGGCGCGCGGCGCGCTCGGGGTCCTTGGCGAACAGCTCCTGGAGGAGCGGGGTGTTCACCGGCCCCGGGCAGAGGGCGTTGACCCGGATGCCCTCGCGGGCGAACTGCACGCCGAGCTCGCGGGACATGGCGAGCACGCCGCCCTTGGAGGCGGTGTAGGAGATCTGGGAGGTCGCGGCGCCCATGATCGCCACGAAGGAGGCGGTGTTGATGATGGAGCCGCGGCCCTGGCGCTGCATGTAGGGCAGGGCGGCCTTGCAGCAGAGGTAGACGGAGGTGAGGTTGACGTCCTGGACGCGCTTCCACGCCTCCAGCCCGGTGGTGAGGATGGAGTCGTCGTCGGGGGGCGAGATGCCGGCGTTGTTGAAGGCGATGTCGACCGAGCCGTAGGTGTCGAAGGCCGTCCGGAAGAGGGCCTCGACCTCCTCGGGGTCGGTGACGTCGACCTTCACGAAGGTGCCGCCGACCTCCTCGGCGGCGGCCTTCCCGGCCTTCTCGTCGATGTCGCCGCAGACGACGTTGGCGCCTTCGGAGGCGAGGCGGCGGGCGGTGGCGAGGCCGATGCCGCTGCCGGCTCCGGTGATCACGGCGGTACGGCCGACCAGGCGGCGGCAGACGATCTCTTCGGTGCTCATGTGCTTCAGGCCTCCGTGCTGATGAAGACGTTCTTGGTCTCGGTGAAAGCGGTGAGGGCGTCGGGGCCGAGCTCGCGGCCGAGTCCCGACTGCTTGTAACCCCCGAAGGGCGTCCAGTAGCGGACGCTGCTGTGGGAGTTGACGGAGAGGTTGCCGACGGCGACCGCGCGGGAGACGCGGACGGCGCGGCCGACGTCGCGGGTCCAGATGGACCCGGAGAGGCCGTACTCGGTGGCGTTGGCCAGGCGTACGGCGTCCGCCTCGTCCTCGAAGGGCAGGACGACGGCGACGGGGCCGAAGACCTCTTCGACGGCGACGGGTGCGGTCGGCGCGGTCCCGGTGACCAGCGTCGGCGGGTACCAGAATCCGGGGCCTTCGGGGGCGGTGCCGCGGATCAGGGCGAGGTCGTCGGTGACGTAGGACCGTACGCGGTCCAGCTGGGCGGCGGAGATGAGCGGACCCATCTGGGTCTTCTCGTCGAGCGGGTCGCCCACGACCACGGATTCGATGCCGGGGGCGAGGAGTTCCAGGAAGCGGTCGTAGGCGGAGCGCTGGACGAGGATCCGGGTGCGGGCGCAGCAGTCCTGACCGGTGTTGTCGAGGAAGGACATGGGTGCCGCGGCGGCGGCGCGCTCCAGGTCGGCGTCGGCGAAGACGATGTTGGGGCTCTTGCCGCCGAGTTCGAGGGTGACGCGCTTCACCCGGTCCGCGCACTTGGCCATGATCTGCTTGCCGACCCGGGTGGAGCCGGTGAAGACGATCTTCGCCACGCCGGGGTGTTCCACGAGCGCGTCGCCGGCCACCGGGCCCTCGCCGGGCAGCACCTGGAAGAGGTGCTCGGGGATCCCGGCTTCGAGGGCGAGTTCGGCGAGGCGCAGCGCGGTGAGGGGGGTGGCCTCGGCGGGCTTGAGGAGGACGGCGTTGCCTGCGGCGAGGGCCGGGGCCAGGGCCCAGGCGGCGATGGGCATGGGGAAGTTCCATGGGGCGATCACGCCGATGACGCCGAGGGGTTCGAGGAAGGTGACGTCGAGGCCGCCGGGGACGGGGATCTGCCGGCCGGAGAGCCGTTCGACCCCGCCGGCCGCGAATTCGAGGAGGTCGCGGACGTTGCCGGCCTCCCAGCGGGCGTTGCCGAGGGTGTGGCCGGCCTCTCGGACCTCCAGGAGGGCGAGTTCCTCGATGTGCTCGTCGACCACGGCGGCGAAGCGGCGCAGCAGCCGGGCGCGGTCGGCGGGTGCGGCGGCGGACCAGGCGCGCTGTGCGGCGGCGGCCCGGGTGACGGCGGCACCGACCTCGTCCCGTGTGGCGGCCGGGACGAGGGCGACGAGTTCTTCGGTGGCCGGATTGATCACTTCCAGCGCGTCGGACACGGGGGCCTCACAGTCGTTCGAAGGAGCGGCGCAGTTCCCAGTCGGTCACCGCGGAGTCGTAGGCGTCGAGTTCGACGCGGGCCATGTTGAGGTAGTGGGCCACCACGTCGGGCCCGAAGGCGGCCTTGGCGATCTCGCTGTTCTCCCAGAGCTCGGCGGCTTCGCGCAGGGTGGTGGGGACGTGCGCGTAGTCGGCGGTGTAGGCGTTGCCGGTGCACGGGTCGGGCAGTTCGAGCCGGTTCTCGATGCCGTACAGGCCGGCCGCGACCAGGCCGGCGACGGCCAGGTGGGGGTTGACGTCGCCGCCGGGGAGGCGGTTCTCGAAGCGGGTGGAAGGGCCGTGGCCGACCACCCGGAGGGCGCAGGTCCGGTTGTCCTTGCCCCAGGCGACGGCGGTCGGGGCGAAGGATCCGGGGCGGAACCTCTTGTACGAGTTGATGTTCGGGGCGTAGAGGAGGGAGAAGTCGCGCAGCGCGGCGAGCTGGCCGGCCAGGAAGTGGCGCATGACCTCCGACATGCCGTGCGGGTCGGTGCCCGCCATGGCGTTGCGGCCGTCGGCGTCGGTGAGGGAGAGGTGGATGTGGCAGGAGTTGCCTTCGCGCTGGTCGAACTTGGCCATGAAGGTGAGGGAGACGCCTTCCTGGGCGGCGATCTCCTTGGCCCCGGTCTTGTAGACCGCGTGCTGGTCGCAGGTGACCAGCGCCTCGTCGTAGCGGAAGACGATCTCGTGCTGACCGAGGTTGCACTCGCCCTTGGCCGACTCGACGGTGAGGCCGGCGCCCTGCATGTCGTTGCGGATCCGGCGGAGCAGGGGCTCGATGCGGCCGGTGCCGAGGACGGAGTAGTCGATGTTGTACTGGTTGGCGGGGGTCAGATCGCGGTAGCCGCTGTTCCACGCCTGTTCGTAGGTGTCCCGGAAGACCATGAACTCCAGCTCGGTGCCGACCTGGGCGGTGAATCCGTGCGCGGCGAGGCGGTCGAGCTGGTGCCGGAGGATCTGGCGCGGGGCGGCGACGACGGGCTTGCCGTCGTCCCAGGCGAGGTCGGCGATGACCATCGCGGTGCCCTCGTTCCAGGGGACGCGGCGCAGGGTGGCGAGGTCGGGGTGCATGGCGAAGTCGCCGTAGCCGCGGTCCCAGGAGGACATGTCGTAGCCGTCGACGGTGTTCATGTCGGTGTCGACGGCGAGGAGGTAGTTGCAGCCCTCGGTGCCGTGGGCCATGACCTCGTCGAGGAAGAACTGAGCGGCGAACCGCTTGCCCTGGAGACGTCCCTGCATGTCGGGGAAGGCCAGGACGACTGTGTCGATCTCACCGCTCGCGACGAGGGAGCGGAGCTCCTCGGGCGCGAGCGGCGGCTTGCGGTCTACCACGGGATTCTCTCCTTCGGGTGAGCCGAGTGGGCCTAAGGTATTGAACAGAACCATTGCTTGGGAAGGGGAGACGCCGATATGGCTAACACCGCGGGTGAGGAAGGCACGGCCGGACGGCTGGATCCGGTGCTGCGCCCCGTGCTGCGCCAGGTGCGGGCCGGCAACGGTTTCGAGGAGGCCCTGGAGCAGATCCTGCAGGTGGTGCGGCTGGGCCTGGTGCCGGCCGGCGAACGGCTGCCACCGGAGCGGGAACTGGCCGAACGCATGGGCATCAGCCGGGTCACGCTGCGGGAGGTGCTCAAGGTGCTGCAGGACCAGGGACTGGTGGAGGCGCGGCGCGGCCGGTACGGCGGAACGTTTGTGCGCGCCCGGCCCGACACCCCGGCCGGCGGAGCCGAGGAGGAACTGCGGCGCCGGGTCGCCGGTGTGGACCTGGAGGACGTGCTGCGCTTCCGCGAGGTGCTGGAGGTGGGCGCGGCCGGACTGTGCGCCGCCCAGGGGCTGACCGGGGAGGAGACCACCCGGCTGACGGAGGCGCTCGCCGCCACGCACGACGCGCAGCTCGCCGAGTACCGCCGTCAGGACACCCTCTTCCACCTGACGCTGTGCGAGCTCGCGGGTTCGGCCACGCTGACGGCGCAGTACGCGGCCGTCCGGGCCACCGTCAACGACCTGCTGGACTGCATCCCCCTGCTGGTGCGCAACCTGGAGCATTCGCAGCGGCAGCACACGGCACTGGTGGAGGCCGTGCTGGAACGGGACGCGGAGGCGGCCCGGGAGGTGATGCGGGAGCACTGCTGCGGCACCGCGGCGCTGCTGCGGGGGTTCCTGGGGCCGCGGTTCCTGTGAGCGGGGGCGGGGAGGGGCCGGGGTCGGGGTCGGGACTGGGGTCGGGGTCCTCGTAACCGCGGTTTAACGCACAGGGCTTGCGCGCCGCACCCCCTTGACGCAAAGGTACGCTCCACAACCATTGCCGATCCCCCTACGGCAGGAGCGCACATGGCCGACGACACCGCACCCGCGACGCCATCCGCACGACCGTCCCCCGGATCCTCCCCTTCAGCCTCTCCTTCCGCCTCCCTTTCTCCGTCCTCTTCCGCCTCCCCCGCCCAGGCCCCCGAGGACACCTATCTGGAGCGCCGGACGCTGCGCCGCGGCAGCGCCGGATGGCTGCTGCTGACCGGTCTCGGAGTCGCCTACGTCGTCTCCGGGGACTTCTCCGGCTGGAACATAGGCCTTGCCGAGGCCGGCTTCGGCGGCCTGGCGATCGCCACCGTCCTCATGGGCACCATGTACGCCTGCCTGGTCTTCTCGCTCGCCGAGCTGTCCGCGATCCTGCCCACGGCCGGCGGCGGCTACGGATTCGCCCGCCGGGCGCTCGGCCCCTGGGGCGGCTTCCTGACCGGCACGGCCATCCTCATCGAGTACATCCTCGCGCCCGCGGCCATCGTCATCTTCATCGGTGACTACGTCGAGTCCCTCGGCCTGTTCGGGCTGACATCCAGCTGGCCGGTCTACCTCGGCTGCTTCGTGCTGTTCATCGGCGTGCACCTCTGGGGTGTCGGCGAGGCCCTGCGCTTCTCCCTGATCGTCACCGCCATAGCCGTCGCCGCACTGCTCGTCTTCGCCGCCGGTGCGCTCACCGACTTCAGCGTCGCCCGGCTGGACGACATCCCGGTCGACACCTCGGCGGTCGGGTCCTCCTCCTGGCTCCCCTTCGGCCTGCTCGGCATCTGGGCGGCGTTCCCCTTCGGCATGTGGTTCTTCCTCGGGGTCGAGGGGGTGCCGCTGGCCGCGGAAGAGGCCAAGGACCCGGTGCGGTCCATGCCCCGGGCCCTGGCCCTGTCCATGGGCGTGCTGGCCGTACTCGCACTGATCACCTTCTTTGCGGCCACGGGCGCGCAGGGCGCGAACGCCATCAAGGACGCCGGCAACCCGCTGGTCGTGGCCCTGGCGGGGGACGGCGACCCGACCGCACTCAGCCGCTTCGTCAACTACGCGGGGCTGGCCGGGCTGGTGGCCTCGTTCTTCTCCCTCATCTACGCCGGCTCCCGTCAGCTGTTCGCCCTCTCCCGGGCCGGCTACCTGCCGCGCGCACTCTCCCTGACCTCCCGGCGCAAGGCCCCGTACCTGGGGCTGCTCATCCCCGGCGCGCTCGGCTTCGCGCTGGCCGCCGGAACGGGGAACGGAGCGCGCATGCTGAACATCGCCGTGTTCGGCGCGACGATCTCGTACGCCCTGATGGCCCTGTCGCACATCGTGCTGCGCCGGTCGGAACCGAACCTGGCCCGCCCGTACCGCACGCCCGGCGGCGTGGCCACCTCCTCGACGGCCTTCGTGCTCGCCCTGTCGGCCCTCGTCGCCACCTTCCTGGTGGACAAGGACGCGGCATTCATCGCACTGGCCGTGTATGCCGTCGCATTGGCCTATTTCGCGATCTACAGTCGGCACCACCTGGTGGCCTCGGCGCCCGAGGAGGAGTTCGCCGCCCTGGCGGCGGCCGAGGCGGAACTGAACCGCGACTGACCCGCGACCGAACCTGCGACCGACCCGTGACCGACCCGCGCCTACGCCCTCGCCCGCTCATACCACCGGAGGTATCAACCGTGCCCAGGCCGCTCATCGGCATCTCCACCTACGTCGAGGCATCCACCCGCTACGGGGTGTGGGACGTACCCACCGTCCTGACACCCACCGGATACCACCGGCTCGTGCAGGCGGCGGGCGGCGCGGCCGTCCTGCTGCCGCCGGACGAACCGGAGGCTGCGGCGGAGGTGCTGAGCCGGGTGGACGGCCTGGTCATCGCGGGCGGACCGGACGTGGACCCGGCACGCTACGGGGCCCCCCGCGACCCCCGCACGGGTCCGGCGGCCACGGAACGCGACACCTGGGAACTGGCGCTGATCCGGGCGGCACTGGAGGCGGACATGCCGGTGCTGGGCATCTGCCGGGGCATGCAGGCACTGAACGTGGCCCTGGGCGGCACCCTCGTCCAGCACATCGACGGGCACTCGGCCGGTCATGGCGTCATGACCTGGCACCCCGTCACGCCGGTGGCCGGCACCCGGTACGGGTCCCTGGTCCCGGAGGAGTCCGACGTACCGACGTACCACCACCAGGCGGTGGACCGGCTCGGCGAGGGCCTGGTGGTGTCGGCGCACGCGCTGGACGGCACCGTCGAGGCGATCGAACTACCCGGCGAGCCCTGGGTGGTGGGCGTCCAATGGCACCCGGAGCGGGGCACGGACACCAGGGTGATGGCAGGGCTGGTGGACGCGGCGGGGCGGGTGCCGGTACGGGTGGGGTAGGGGGTACGCCGGGCCGGACGACGCAGTGGGGCCACCGCATGCCCGATCCGGCGGATGGCACGAGCTTCCTTCAGGTGACTTTCAGTGACACATCGATCACCAGGTCGTGATGATGGGTGTATGAAGCGCATCGTCACGGGAATGTCGGCGGCCGTCTCGCTCCTTCTTGCGAGCAGCCCCGCCAACGCCTTCGCGGTTCCTCCGGAATTGGTGATCCACTGCAAGCAGAGGGACTGGCAGAACACCCTCATCCCCACGCGTCAAGGGAACCGTGCATGGGGCTGGCGACACCTCAGCGCGGAGCACAACATCCGCAAGTGCTCGGTCGTCAACGCTGCTCTCAACGGGTCCGTCGATGCCAGATCAGGCTCACACTGGACCTATATCGCCTACGCGATCAACCGCTCCACCCGGAAACAGATCAAGATCGTCGCCATCGTTCAACACGCTCAGAGCACTGACGACCGGAAGTTCAAGGCGACGGACGGCTATCCCATCGGCGTGATCACGGCCTACTGCGTCGGTGTGAACAAGTGCCCGGACTGGGTCAACCAGTGACCCCATCCGATGCCGAGGAGGCCGCCGAACAGCAGGCAGCCATCGTCCAGTCCCTCTTTCCCTACGTATTGAGCCCCCTGCACGACGGCCAGTGGCTAAGGGGCCTCCTGCCCGGCCCCGGGAGGAGCCCCACGATCAGGGCGGTACTCGGCCCCGGGACCCCGGGCACCGGGGGTGCCCCCAGCCGCTTGTTCGAGTTCCCCGTCCTCACCGGCACCGAAGGGATCCTCGTCTCGCCCGACGAGATCTGGTCCGCCCTCCGCGGCCTGGCGGAGAGCACACGGCCCGGGCAAGGGGAAACAGCCGTGGTGATGGGCATGCCGCTCATCACTGCGGATCCCACCGGGCCATTCGCCCGCCAACCCCGGGCCCAGGACCACGCGGTGAACTTCCTGCGGTTCTTCACCCACTTCCGCCGAGAGGAAACCTCCTCCCTGCGTGGCTTCCTCTACCGCCCCGCTGACGTCCTCCGCCTGTACTTCGGCAGCCCCGATCTCACGGTGACGGCCATCGACATCTCTCTGAACGGGCCCGTCGAAACCCTCCTGGCGGCAGTCCCCAGCCTGATCAGACACGAAGAGCGGCTGCTCGTAACCAGCTCCGCCTACGACGACCCCCACTGCGATCGCCTGATGAACGCGGTCACCTGGGGAACCTGAATCGCACCATTGAGCGATCGCGGGCATACGCCCCACCACCACCGACCCGTATCCGCCGACAGACCGGCCCCCGGGCACCTCCCCGATTCCGTCCAGGCGAAGCACCGGCACACCACCACCCCACCCGCCGGCCGCCAACGACGCCCGGCCACCCACAGGCGGCTCAACATCGCGACCCCTTGTACGGGTGGGCGGGTGGGCAATCCCCCGCGCGAAGCGCGGAAAAAGAAGCCCCCCTCACCCCACCCCCCGCCGCGTCAGCGACAGCAGTTCCCGTGCCGGCCCCGCCGGTCGCGTGCCCGTCGGCCAGACCGCCCGGAGGGACCGGCGGAGGAGCGTGTCCGCCACCGGCACCTCCACCAGTCGGCGCGAGGCCAGTTCGTCCGCGAGGGAGAGTTCCGAGAGCACGCAGGGCCCGGCGCCGCTGATCGATGCCGCCTTCACCGCCGTCGTGGAGGCCAGTTCCAGGAGGGGTACGGCCAGGCCGCCCGCTTCGGCCAGGGCGGCGTCCAGCACCTGCCGGGTGCCCGAACCGAACTCCCGCAGGATCAGCGGGGTCCCGGCCAGTTCCGCCGCCGGCACCGGCGCCGAGCGGCGGGCCCACGGGTGCTCCGGGGCCACGGCCACCACCAGGCGGTCGTGCGCGATGACCGCCGAGGACAGGCCGTCCGGCACCGTCAGGCCCTCCACGAAGCCCAGGTCGGCCTCGTGGGCCAGTACCTGTTCGGCCACCGCCGCCGAGTTTCCGGCGCGCAGCGACACCGCCGTGTCGGGACGGGCCGCGCGCAGCGCGATCAGCCAGCCCGGCAGCAGGTACTCGGCGATGGTCATGCTGGCGGCCACCCGCAGCCGGGAGTCCCGCCGCGTCCGCAGTGCCTGCGCGCCCGCGTCGAAGGCTTCCGCCGCCTCCACGACCCGCCGCGCCCAGTCGGTGACGAGTGCGCCCTCCGCGGTGAGCGTGGAGCCGCGCGGGGATCGGTCGACCAGGGCGACCCCCAGCCGGGCCTCCATGGCCCGGATGCGGCTGCTGGCGGCGGGCTGGGTGATGCCCAGCTCCCGGGCCGCACCGCCGAGGCTGCCCACCCGGGCGACGGCGAGCAGCAGCTCCAGCGCTCCCAGGTCGGGCACCCGGTGCGCCAGCGGTACGGGAAGGTCCACCCCATGCGTCATAAACACAGCTTATGACCTCATAGGACGATGATCCCTGCCGGTGGGGCTCCCGCGGCGGGACGCTGGGCCCATGGCCACCCTCGCGCAACCGCGCCACCATCAGCGCCACACCCGGCGCTCCCCCCTCGTTCTCCCCGCCCTCCGCCACCTCGGCCCGAACTGGTACGCCACGGTGATGGGCACGGCCATCGTCGCCAACGCGGGTGCCGTCCTCCCGTTGGGGATACCGGGCCGGCTCGTGGTCTGCCAGGTGGTCTGGGCGCTGTCGGCGCTCGCCCTCGCGGCGGTCCTCACCGCCCGTGCCGGGCACTGGCTGCACCATCGCGACCAGGCCCGCGCCCATCTCATGGACCCGGCCGTCGCCCCCTTCTACGGCTGCCTGTCGATGGCGCTGCTGGCCGTGGGCGGGGGGACCCTGATCGTCGGCAAGGACCTGATCGGGGAACCCGCTGCGGTCGCCGCCGACGCCGTGCTGTTCACCGCCGGCACCGCCATCGGGCTGGTCATGGCCGTCGTGGTGCCCTATCTGATGGTCGTACGGCACAAGGTCGAGCCCTCCCAGGCCACCCCCGTGTGGCTGCTCCCGCTGGTCGCCCCCATGGTGTCCGCCGCGCTCGGGCCGCTGCTGATCCCCCACCTTCCGGCCGGGCAGGCGCGCGAGACCCTGCTGCTGGCCTGCTACGCGATGTTCGGCATCAGCCTGCTGGCCACCCTGCTGATGCTGCCGCTGGTCTTCGGCCGGCTGCTCGTCGGCGGGCCGCTGCCCCTGGCCCTCACCCCGACGCTGTTCCTGGTGCTCGGCCCGCTCGGCCAGTCCACCACGGCCGTGAACCAGCTCGCCGATCAGGCCCCGCAGGCCATCGGGGCCCCGTACGCCGGTGCGCTCGGCGCCTTCGCGGTGGTCTACGGCGTCCCGGTGATGGGTTTCGCCCTGCTGTGGCTGGCCCTGGCCGTGGCCATGCTGGTACGGGCGGCACGCGACGGGATGGGCTTCGCCATGACCTGGTGGGCGCTGACCTTCCCGGTCGGCACCTGTGTCACGGGCGCGGCCGGGCTGGCCCGGCACACCGGTCTGGCCGCGTTCCAGTGGCTGGCCGTGGTGCTCTTCGCCGCCCTGGTGGCCGCCTGGCTGACCGCCGCCGCTCACACCGTGCGCGGCCTGGCCGCCGGCACCCTGCTCCCGCGCCGGGCCTGATCCCGTCCCGGGGCTGATCCCGTCCCGGGGCTCGGCCCCCGGCCGGCGCCCGTTCCGCCTATGCCCTCCGCAGTGCCTCGCCCAGCACCCTCGGTGCTTCCGCCAGGGAGGGGCCGTACCAGGTCAGGTGCCGGCCGCTCACCAGGGCCGCGGGGAGTCCGGGGAACGCCTCCGGGCCGTCCTGGGCGGTGAAGCGGTACGGCTCGTCGGGGAGGACCACCAGGTCACAGCCCTCCGTGAGGGCGTCGGCCGGGATCCGCGGGTAGCGCTCGGTGTGGCCGGCGTGGACGTTGTGGGCGCCCAGGCGGGCGAGCAGGTCCCCGGCGAAGGTGTCCCTGCCCAGCACCATCCACGGCCGCCGCCACACCGGGACCACGGCCCGCCAGTCGCCGACGGGTGCGAGGGCCGTCCACGCCTCCTCGGCGGCGTCCAGCCAGCCCGGCCGGGGCAGCCCGAGTTCCCGGACCAGCAGTC
Organism: Streptomyces sp. NPDC089799; assembly: GCF_040684755.1. Lineage (NCBI taxonomy): Bacteria > Bacillati > Actinomycetota > Actinomycetes > Kitasatosporales > Streptomycetaceae > Streptomyces > Streptomyces sp. NPDC089799. Next base: position 274,017 of record NZ_JBFBGR010000006.1, read on the forward strand.
GGTCCAGCTCCCGGAACGCGCCGTCCAGATCGCGGATCTCCGTCACCAGGACCCGCAGGCCGGCCGCCCGGAGCGCAGCGAGGTCCGGGGCCCGGTTCTCCTCCTCGTTCGCGATCACCAGGTCGGGCCGGAGCCCCGTGACGGCCGCCACGTCCGGGTTCTTGGTGCCCCCGATGCGACGGGCGGCGAGGCCGGCCGGGTGCGTGCACCAGTCCGTGACGCCGACCAGGGCGCCGGGTGCCCCGGCCTCCGCCACCGCTTCGGTCAGCGAGGGCACCAGCGAGACCACGCGCACGGTCAGTGCTCCGGGGACGGCGGCTCGGACACGGCGTGGATGTGCTCGCCCACGGCGACCACCAGGATCCTGGTGTCCTCGGTGACGGCCCGCCACCGGTGCCGCACCCCGCCCGACAGGAACAGTGCGTCGCCGGCCTCCAGCCGGTAGGCCCGGCCCTCCGCCTCGACCTGGCAGGCTCCCGCGACGACGTACATCAGCTCGTCGTTGCGGTGCTGGTACTCGCGGCCGGCGTCCTGGTCCCCGGTGAACTCCAGCGCGTGCAGCTGGTGGTGGCCGCGGACGAGCGGGCGCACCCCGGCGGCCGGCTCGATGCCGCCGGCGTCCGCGGCGCGCACCAGATCGACGGTGCGCGCGGTGTCCGAGGCCGCCAGGAGTTCCACGGCCGTGGTCTCCAGCGCGTCCGCGACCCGCTCCAGCGACCGCATGCTCGGCCGCGCCCGTTCGTTCTCTATCTGGCTGAGGAAGGGAACCGAGAGTCCGCTGCGCCCGGAGACCGCGGCGAGGGTGAGCTTGAGCGCGCGTCGCCGCTTGCGCACGGCCACACCCACCCGAAGCGTTTCCTTGGCGTCCTTTTCCTTTTCCCTGTCGTCCATGGCGGGGCTGCCCTCCCCTTGTCCTCCGCACATCGGTGTGCTGTAAGCACCTTACGCAGCATTCGCCCCCGGTTTCGCGCGCACGGGAGGACCGCCCTCCCCTCCGGCCCGATTCCGCCACCTTCGGTTACGGCATCATCACCCCCATGAACCGTCGCCTGATGCTGCTCGACACCGCTTCCCTCTACTTCCGCGCGTACTTCGGAGTGCCGGAGTCCGTGAAGGCGCCGGACGGCACGCCCGTCAACGCCGTGCGCGGGCTGCTCGACATGATCGCCCGGCTGGTCTCCGACCACCACCCCGACGACCTGGTGGCCTGCATGGACGCGGACTGGCGGCCGCACTGGCGGGTCGACCTGATCCCCTCGTACAAGGCGCACCGGGTCGCCGAGGAGACGGAGACGGGCCCGGACGCCGAGGAGGTCCCCGACACGCTCGCCCCGCAGGTGCCGGTCATCGAGGCCGCGCTGGACGCCTTCGGCATCGCCCGGGTGGGCGTGCCCGGGTACGAGGCCGACGACGTCATCGGCACCCTGACCGCCCGGGCCACCGGCCCGGTCGACATCGTCACCGGCGACCGCGACCTGTACCAGCTGGTGGACGACGCCCGCGGGCGGCGGGTGCTGTACCCGGTCAAGGGGGTGGGCACGCTGCAGCTGACCGACGAGGCCGTCCTGCGCGAGAAGTACGGGGTGGACGGCCCCGGTTACGCCGACCTGGCCCTGCTGCGCGGGGACCCGAGCGACGGCCTGCCCGGGGTGCCCGGCATCGGCGAGAAGACCGCGGCGAAGCTGCTTGCGGCGTACGGGGACCTGGCCGGGATCATGGCCGCGGTCGACGACCCGGCGTCCGGGCTGACGCCGGCGCAGCGCAGGCGGCTGGACGAGTCCCGCCCGTACATCGCGGTCGCGCCCAAGGTGGTGCGGGTCGCCACGGACGTGCCGCTGCCCGCGTTCGACCCGGCGCTGCCGGCCGCTCCGGCGCACCCCGAGGTGGTGGACGCATTGGTCCACCGGTGGGGTATCGGCGGGGCGGTCGGCCGTCTGAGCGCGTCGCTGCGTCGATGAGATGCTAAGTTAACTTAGGCAATCCTAAGTATTCGGGTGAGTCAGGAGAGACAGCCGTGGCATCACGTCCCGTCGACACCGCAGTCGTCGTCCGCACCGAGCGGCTCACCCCGCACATGGTGCGGGTCGTCCTCGGAGGCGCCGGACTGGCCGGGTTCGGCGCGGGCGAGTACACCGACCACTACGTCAAACTCCTGTTCGCCCCGGAGGGGGTCCGGTACGCCGAGCCCTGGGACCTGGAGCAGATCCGCGGCAGCCACCCCCGCGAGGAGTGGCCCCGGCAGCGGGCGTACACCGTGCGTTCCTGGGACCCGACCCGGCTGCACCTGACGATCGACTTCGTCCTCCACGGCGACGAGGGCCTCGCCGGCCCGTGGGCCGCCCGCGTCCAGCCCGGCGAGAGCGTCCACTTCGTCGGTCCGGGCGGTGCGTACGCCCCCGCCCCCGCCGCCGGCTGGCACCTGATGGCCGGGGACGAGAGCGCCCTCCCGGCCATCGCGGCCTCCCTGGAGCGGCTCCCCCGCGGCGCCAGGGTGCACGCCTTCGTCGAGGTGGCCGGACCGGCCGACGAGCAGCAGATCTCCACCCCGGACGGGGTCACCCCGGTCTGGCTGCACCGCGGCGACCGCCCGGTCGGCGAGGCCCTCCTCGAAGCCGTCACCTCGCTCGACTTCCCGTCCACCGACGTACAGGCGTTCGTGCACGGCGAGGCGGGCGTGGTCAAGGAGCTGCGCCGCCATCTGCGCGCCGACCGCGGCATCGCCCGCGAGCGTCTCTCCATCTCCGGCTACTGGCGGCTCGGCGAGACCGACGAGGGCTGGCGGGCCATCAAGCGCGACTGGAACGCCCGGGTCGAGGCCGAGCAGGAGTCGCTGGCGCACGCCTGACGCCGGGTGGTCCGCCTCGACCACCTGCGGGCGTTCGGGGGCGGCTCCTTCGGGCACCGCCTCCTTCCGGGACCGCCCGCGACCCTCCCCGGACCGCCCTCGACCGTTCCGGAACCACTGGTGTCCGTTCCGGACCCACCAGCGCGTCCGTCCCGGGACCCACCCGCACGCCCGTCCCTCGGCCGTATCGGCACCGGGCCCGCGGGACCACCCGGACGGCCGACGGGCGGGGTTCCGGGCGCGGCGCGACAATGTCGCCATGGCCGTGCTCCGCACCCTCGGGGCGGCCGGTGTGGCACTGGTGCTGGCCGCCGGTCCGGCGGCCGCCGCCCCCAGCCCGCCGCCCGCGCCGAAGCCGCAGATCACCGACGCCGAGGTGGACGCCGCACTGCGCCACCTCGACGCCTACGTCGCCGAGGTCATGAAGCGCACCGGCGTCCCCGGCATCTCCGTCGCCGTCGTGTACCGCGACCGGGTGGTCCACCTCAAGGGGTACGGCGTGCGCCGGGCCGGAGACGCGGCCGCGGTCGGGCCCGACACCGTCTTCCAGCTGGCCTCCCTCTCCAAGCCGGTCTCGTCCACCGTGGTCGCCGCCGGCATGACCGACCCCGCCGGCTGGGAACGCCCCGTCGAACTCCCCGGGTTCGCCCTCAAGGACCCGTGGGTCAGCCGGCACGTCACCACCGCCGACCTGTTCGCGCACCGCAGCGGCCTCCCCGACCACGCCGGCGACCTGCTGGAGGACCTCGGCTACGACCGGAACCACATCCTCGGCCGGCTCCGCCTGGAACCCCTCACCGCCTTCCGCGCGAGCTACGCGTACACCAACTTCGGCCTGACCGCGGCCGCCGAGGCCGTCGCCCGGCAGCACGGGGTCAGCTGGCAGAAGCTCAACGAGGACCTGCTCTTCAAGCCCGCCGGCATGTCGAGCACCTCCACCACCTTCGCCGCCTTCGAGAAGGCCGCGAACAAGGCGGTCACGCACGTGCGGAACCCGGACGGCACCTGGAGCGCGCGCTACGTCCGCGACCCCGACGCCCAGGCCCCGGCCGGCGGGGTCAGCTCCACCGCCCGTGACATGGCCCGCTGGATGCGGCTCCAGCTCGGCAACGGCGTACTGGACGGCCGGCGGATCGTCGGCGCCGCGCCCCTGGAGGCGACCCACGCCCCAACGATCGTGTCCCGGCAGCCGTCCGGACCCGCTGGCACCCCCGGCTTCTACGGCCTCGGCTGGAACGTCTCCTACGACGACGCCGGCCGGCTGCGCCTGTCCCACACCGGCGCCTTCGAACTCGGCGCGAACACCAACGTGACCATGCTGCCGCTGGAGCAGCTCGGCATCGTCGTGCTCACCAACGGCGCCCCGGTCGGCCAGGCCGACGCCATCGCCCTGGACTTCTTCGACACCGCCGAGCACGGCAGGGCGAGCACCGACTGGCTGGCGCTGGCCGCCTCGCTGTACGCACAGCAGCTCGACGAGGCCGGCAGCAGCACGGACTACACGAAGCCGCCCGCCGGTGCCGCGCCCGCCCGTCCGGACTCCGCGTACACCGGCACGTACGACAACGCCTACTACGGGAAGCTGACGGTCACGGCGCGGGAGGGGGCCGCACCCGGAACCGGGCTCACCCTCTCCCTGGGGCCCGGGCCGCTGCGCTTCCCCCTCACCCACTACCAGGGCGACACGTTCAGCTTCGAGACCCGCGGTGAGAACGCCGTCGGCCGCACCGGCGTGACCTTCAAGGGCGCGGGCACCGACGGCGCCACGGTCACCGTCGAGTACCTGGACGCCAACGGCCTGGGCACCTTCCGCCGCTCCTGAGGCGTGTCCTCCGGATCGGCCCGGGCCCGGCCCCCGGCCCCCTGCCCCGTCCGGTCCGCCCCGCGGCACGGCCTACGCTGGGCTCACCATGAGACGCCGCGCCGCCGTACCGCCTTCCCCGCTCCCCCAGCGATCGGGCATCGACCCGGTCCATCTCAGGATGCCCCCGGCCGGCCCCCATCCCACCGTCGGCGCCTTCCTCGCCGACCGCTACGCCGACGGCCCCGGAGCCGCGGCCGTGACCGAGCTGCTCCGCACCGGCGGGGTGGTCGGCCCCGACGGCCGCGGAGTGCGCGCGGAGGACCCGTACCCGCCGGAGGGCGGACACCTCTGGTTCCACCGGGAGCTGGCGCCGGAGACACCGGTGCCGTTCCCGCTGCGGGTGGTGCACCGCGATCCGCACCTGCTGGTCGTCGACAAGCCGCACTTCCTGGCCACCACCCCGCGCGGCAGCCACATCACCCAGACCGCCCTGGCCCGGCTGCGCACCGAGCTGGAGCTGCCGGACCTGTCGCCGGCGCACCGGCTGGACCGGCTCACCGCCGGGCTGGTGATGTTCAGCGTGCGCCCCGAGGACCGCGGCGCCTACCAGCTGCTGTTCCAGCGGAAGTCGGTCCGCAAGGAGTACGAGGCGGTCGCCGCGTACGACCCCTCGGCGGACTTCCCCCGCACCCTGCGCAGCCGCATCGAGAAGACCCGCGGGGTCATCGCGGCCCGGGAGGTGCCGGGCGAGCCCAACGCCGAGACCACCGTGGAACTCCTCGCGCACGGCCACCCTGCCGGACTGGCCCGCTACCGGCTGACCCCGCACACCGGACGCACCCACCAGCTGCGGGTGCACATGAACGCCCTGGGCCTGCCGATCCTCGGCGACCCGGTCTATCCCGAGGTCACCGACCCGGCCCCGGACGACTACCGCCGCCCGCTGCAACTCCTGGCCCGCCACCTGGAGTTCACCGACCCGGTCACCGGTACCGAGCACCGCTTCACCAGCGGTCTGACGCTGTCGGCCTGGACGGACTACGACGGCTGGGCCGCGGGGCCCGCCGCCGGCTGAGGCACGCTCACCCCCGCGATCCGCAGCGCGGCGTCCGCGGTGGCCGCCGCGAAGGAGTCCACGGAGCGCTGCGGAGCGGCCCGGTGCACCAGGATGACCCCTTCGATCAGCCCGAACACCAGGTCGTTGCACAGGTCCAGGCCGCCCGGATCGGCCGGCCGGTCCGGCACCGCACCGGCCGCCTCCCCGAGCAACCCCCGGTACACCCTCTTGAGTTCGGCCCGCATGCGGCGGAAACCGCCGAACCGCTCCCCGTCGCTCACCTCCGGCAGGAGGTACAGGGCGCCCAGGTTGTTCGGCCCGCCGCACAGCATCAGCACGTCGGCCCGGCACAGCTCCCACAGCCGGAGCGCGGCCGGGCGGCCGGTGTCGGCCAGCAGCCGGGCGGCCAGCCGGAGCGAGGGGGCGACCGTGGACTCCAGGAGCTCGACGAGGAGTTCCTCCTTGCCGCGGAAGTAGTGGTACATGGTGGCCTGGCGCAGTCCGGCCCGCTGGGCCACCTCGCGCGTGGTGGTGGCCGCGTACCCGCGGAGGGTGAACAACTCGGCCGCCGCATCGAGGAGTTCCTCGCGCGGCGGCCGGCCGGTCACCGATCTTCGCCGGTCGGCCCGGGGCCGGCCGACCCGTCTGGCCGTGCCCTCCCCCGGGCCGTCACCCACGCCCGCGTGACCGCCCGTGCGACCATCCGCATGACCGTCCGCGTGACCGCCGGCGTGACGGTCCGCACCCGCATCGGCACTCATGTGCATCATGGCCAGATCGTCGCACAGCGCGCACCGGAATGATCATGGCTGGAGATGAGATCAGGCCATCCCCCTCTTCGGAGGAAGGCCCAAAACCATCTATCCCACCGAGCTGTACGCCACTACGCCCCGCAGCAGCGAGTCCACGGCCTTCCGGGCGTTCCGCGCCACCGTGGAGCCGCCGTTGCCCGCGGACCCCGGAGCCGCGGCCGCGATCTGCCCCAGCACGTCGATGACCTGCTTGCACCAGCGCACGAAGTCACCGGCCGGCATCTCCGCCTCGCGCAGCACCTCGTCCAGGCTCTTCTCCGACGCCCACTGGTACGCGGCCCAGGCGAAGCCCAGATCCGGCTCCCGCTGGCCCACGCCCTCGGTGCCGTTGATCCGGTACTCCTCCTCCAGGGCGTCCAGCCGGCCCCAGATGCGCACCATCTCGCCCAGCGCCGCCTTGGCCGCGCCGGCCGGCACCTTCGGCGCCACCGCGTCGTCCGACTGCCGCGCCTCGAACACCAACGCCGAGACGCAGGCCGCCAGTTCCGCCGGGCTGAGCCCTTCCCAGACCCCGGCCCGCAGGCACTCCGAAGCCAGCAGGTCCAGCTCCCCGTAGAGCCGGGCCAGCCGCTTGCCGTGCTCGGTGACCTCGTCCTCCCGCAGGTAGTCCAGCTCCGTCAGCAGCGCGTGGATCCGGTCGAAGGTCCGCGCGATCGTGTTGGTGCGGCCCTCGATGCGCCGCTCCAGCTGCTTGGTGTCCCGCTCCAGCCGGTGGTAGCGCTCGGCCCAACGGGCGTGGTCCTCCCGCTCGTCGCACCCGTGGCAGGGGTGCGCCCGCAGTTCTGCCCGCAGCCGGGTGATCTCCCGGTCGTCGGCGGCCGCCGCCCGTCCCCGCCGGTGCCGGTCCGGCACCAGGTGCCCGGCCTTCGTCCGCAGCGCCGAGGCCAGATCGCGCCGCGACTGCGGGGACTTCGGGTTGAACGACTTCGGGATGCGCATCCGCTCGATCGGCTCCACCGGCACCGGGAAGTCGATCCCGGCCAGCCGCTTCACCTGCCGCTCCGCCGTCAGCACCAGCGGACGCGGCCCCTCGTGGTACTCGTACCCGCGGGGCCCGTTCACCCGGCCCGGCACGCCCGGGTCCAGCACCAGCGCCAGCCCGGCGAACTTGCCCGTCGGCACGTGGATCACGTCGCCCGGCTTCAGCCGCTCCAGCGAGGCCGCCGCCTGCGCCCGGCGCTGCACGGCACCCTGCTTGGCCAGCTCGTTCTCCCGGTCCTTGAGGTCCCGGCGCAGCCGCGCGTACTCCTCGAAGTCGCCCAGGTGGCAGGTCATTCCCTCGCGGTACCCGGTCAGGCCCTCCTCGTTGCGCTGCACCTGACGGGAGATGCCGACCACCGACCGGTCGGCCTGGAACTGCGCGAACGAGGTCTCCAGCAGCTCCCGCGACCGGTGCCGGCCGAACTGCTGCACCAGGTTCACGGCCATGTTGTACGAGGGCCTGAAGCTCGACCGCAGCGGATACGTGCGCGTGCCCGCCAGGCCCGCCAGCGCGCCCGGGTCCATCCCGCGCTGCCACAGCACCACCGCGTGACCCTCGACGTCGATCCCGCGCCGCCCGGCCCGGCCGGTCAGCTGGGTGTACTCGCCCGGGGTGATGTCGGCGTGCTGCTCACCGTTCCACTTGACCAGCTTCTCCAGGATCACCGTCCGGGCGGGCATGTTGATGCCCAGCGCCAGGGTCTCCGTGGCGAACACGGCCTTCACCAGACCGCGGACGAACAGCTCCTCCACGACCTCCTTGAAGGTCGGCAGCATGCCCGCATGGTGCGCGGCGACGCCCCGCTCCAGGCCTTCCAGCCACTCGTAGTAGCCGAGCACGTGCAGGTCCTCGGCCGGAATGGAGGAGGTGCGCTCCTCGACGATCTCCCGGACCCGCAGCCGGGCCGCGTCGTCGTTCAGCCGCAGCCCCGCGTACAGGCACTGCTGGACGGCGGCCTCGCAGCCGGCCCGGCTGAAGATGAACGTGATGGCGGGCAGCAGGCCCTCGTTGTCCAGCCGTTCGATGACCTCGGGGCGGCCCGGGGTCCAGATCCGGCCCCGGGAGCGCCGCTCCCGCTCGCGGTCGGCCTCGCGGACCATCTTGCCGCGCCGCCGGTCCCGCGGGTTGTACGTGCGGCTGTTCTCCTCGCGCGCCATGCGCAGCAGGTCGGGGTTGACCTCGCGGCGGGCCGAGCCGCGGCCTCCGTGGTCGGACTCCTCCTCGAACAGGTCGTAGATCCGCCGGCCGGCCATCACGTGCTGCCACAGCGGCACCGGCCGCTCCTCCGAGACGATCACCTCGGTGTCGCCGCGCACCGTGTCCAGCCAGTCGCCGAACTCCTCGGCGTTGCTGACCGTCGCCGAGAGGGACACCAGGGTCACCGACTCGGGCAGGTGGATGATCACTTCCTCCCAGACGGCCCCGCGGAACCGGTCGGAGAGGTAGTGCACCTCGTCCATCACCACGTAGCCCAGGCCCAGCAGCGACTGCGAGCCCGCGTACAGCATGTTCCGGAGCACCTCGGTGGTCATGACCACGATCGGTGCCTCGGAGTTGACGCTGTTGTCACCGGTGAGCAGGCCGACCTTCTCGGCGCCGTAACGCCGGACCAGATCGGAGTACTTCTGGTTCGACAGTGCCTTGATCGGTGTGGTGTAGAAGCACTTGCGGCCCTGGGACAGCGCCAGGTGCACGGCGAACTCGCCGACCACGGTCTTGCCGGAGCCGGTCGGTGCGGCGACGAGCACGCCCTTGCCGCCCTCCAGCGCCTTGCAGGCGTCGATCTGGAAGGGATCAAGGCCGAATTCGTACATCTCGCGGAAGGCAGCCAGCTCGGTGGCTTCCTCGGCGGCGCGGATCTTTGCAGCGGCGTACCGCTCGGCGGGTGAGAGGTCCTCGGTCATCTTGCTCTGGAGCCTACCCGCCGCCTCCGACAACAGTCGCGATCATTTACATGATGAGCTGCAGCGCTCCGGGCACGCAGTCGGCGGTCACCGGGAGCGGCCCCATCCGCTCCCCGTCGGCGTACGCGGTGATGCCCGCGGCCTCGACCGTGACCTTCGCGGCGCGGTGCACGGTCACCTTGGGGTGCGTGAGGTGCGTCCCCTTGTAGACCCGGGGGAACACCCGCAGCAGGGTGGACCGGGAGCAGTCGCCGACCACGGTGACGTCGAACAGCCCGTCGTCGGTGCGGGCGTCGGCGCAGATCCGCATGCCGCCGCCGTAGGAGGAGCCGTTGCCGACGGCCACCAGCGTGGCCTCGGTCTCGATCACCGGGCCGTCGTCGAGGGTGATGCGGTACGGGAACGGCCGGAACGCGGCCAGCTCCGCCACCATCGCCAGGTCGTACTTGAAGCGGCCGGACGGCCACCGCATCCGGTTCCCGCGGTCGTTGACCCGGGAGTCGAAGCCCGAGCAGAGCACCGTCCCGTACCAGCGGTCCCCGACCCGGCCGAGGTCGACCTCGTGGATCCGGCCCTCCTTGAGCGCCTCCGCGGCCATGGCCCCGGCGCCGGCCGGGTCCCGCACCGGCAGTCCCAGCGCCCGCGCGAAGTCGTTGCCGGTGCCCACCGCCACCACGCCGAGCGGGACCAGCGTCCCCGCCAGGGCCTGGAGCGCCAGGTGGACCATGCCGTCACCGCCGACGGCGATCACCGCGCCGGTCCCTTCCCGCACGGCCGCCCGCAGCCGGGCCAGGGCGTCCTCGGCGTCGGTGCCGACGACCGTCCGTACGGAGAATCCCGCGGCCCGGAGTGCGGCAGCGGCCGGCTGCGCGCCCTGCGCGCCCCGGCCGCGTCCCGCGGTGGGATTGACGAAGAGGGTGATCTCAGCACTCACCCGACGGAATGTACCTGTCAGGTCGCGTCGTCGTAACCGTTGATCCGGTGCCGGCCGCCGTCGGCCTGTTCCGGCAGGGCCGCCGGTGCTCCGACCGACTCGATCTCGCCGAGCGCGGACGGGCTCAGGTCCAGCTGTGAGGCCTCGTCCTCGGACAGCTCGGCGTCGGGGTTGTTGCGCCTGCGGCGGCGGTCGTTGATCAGGCAGATGCCCAGGGCGACGAAGTAGAGCGCCACGATCGGCGCGGCCAGCGTCAGCATGGTGAGCGGGTCACCGGTGGGCGTCGCGAACGCGGCGAAGATCGTGATGCCGAGGATGAAGGCCCGCCACCAGCTCGCCAGCCGCTGGGCGGAGAGCACTCCGGTGAAGTTCAGCAGCACCAGCAGCAGCGGCAGCTCGAAGGCCAGACCGAAGACGATCACCATGCGGGCGACCAGGTCGAGGTAGTCGTCGACGGGCAGCAGGTTCCGCGCGTGCTCCGGCGTGAACTCCAGGAGGATCTCGGCGGTCTGCGGAAGGATCTTGTACGCGAGGACCGCGCCGGCCATGAACAGGGGCGCGCCGACCGCGACGAAGCTCCGCGCGTACTTCTTCTCGTGGTTGTGCAGGCCGGGCGCGGCGAACGCCCACAGCTGGTACAGCCAGACCGGCGCGGACAGCACCACGCCCGCCATCAGCGAGACCTTCAGGGAGATCGAGAACGCCGAGATCAGACCGTTGACGGTCATGTCGGCGCAGGGACGGCCGTTCCGCTGGGTCACCACCCCGTCGGTACAGCCGACGGAGTCGAGCATCGGCTTCAACAGGAAGTTGATGATGTCCTTGTAGAAGAACGCCGCGACGATCGTGATCACCAGGATCGCGAGGACCGACTTCAGCAGGCGGTTTCTCAGCTCACGCAGGTGCTCGACAAGCGGCATCCGCCCTTCGGCGTCCTTCTCCGACTTGCCTGGTTTCCCCTGCTTGCGGGCAGACTTGAGCAACCCACGTCCCTTGTCTCGTTGCAGCTGGCTGGCGGCGCTTCGGGCTGGGATCAGCCCTGGGCGGTGCGGTTGGGCTCGTTGACCGGACGCGAGCTGGTCACGTCACCCGGCGCGGCCTGGATGGTGCGCGGGGCGGCCTGCTGCGGGGCGTCGGCGGTCGGTGCGGCCGCCGCGGCCTCGTTCTCGCCGTCCTTCTTCATGGCCTTGGCCTCGCTCTTGAGGATGCGGGCCGACTTGCCCAGGGAGCGGGCCATCTCCGGGAGCTTCTTGGCGCCGAACAGCAGCAGGATGACAGCGATGATCAGAATGATCTCAAGAGGCTTCAGATTGCCGATCATGTGTGACTTCCTTCTCACCGAAACGGCTGGCTGGTTGGACTGACTTCAGGGCTGACCGGACAGACGTCCGCACCGGCCCTTCAAGGATCGTAACCCGCAGGGGTAAACGCCCGGCAATCCCCTGGGGTACCCCTGATTGCACAGGTCCAGCGTGGATCTAGCGCAACGAGTGACCGGCACGCGCCAGGTCCTCGGCGGCGTGTTCGAGATCACCCGAGGCCGCCGCGATCCTGCGGCTCGATTCGGCCACCTGCCCGGCCAGGCGTCTGACCTCGGCGTAGACCCGTACGGACAAGACGGCGAGGACGGCACACCCGAGGAAACCCAGGGCGATCGCGAGCATCGGCCACAGCATGCCCCGAGCCTAGGGCACCGGTCCGGTCACACCGCGCGCAGGGGCTCGTGCACCGCGCGCGGCCTCCGCGATTTCGCAGGCCGTTCACGCCCGCGCGACACCGCACCGGCGCTCACACCCTGCGCAGGGTGCTCACCCCGCCGCCGGTCAGCAGTTCCACGATCCGCTCGCCGGCCGGCTTGCGGACCGCCGCCCCGCACTCCGGGCAGGTGAAGGAGTAGAAGGTGGTGCGCCGGCTGCCGCCGATGGCCAGCCGCAGCGCGCCCGCCGCCAGCTCCAGCCGGGCGCGGCAGTCCGGACAGGCCGCCTTGAACGTGACCGGACCCGGCGCACCGTCCGCCCCGGCCCCGCCGGACCGGCCGCCACTTGCTGACATCCGCCTCGCCCCCATCGTTCCTGGCCCCGCACACCGCGCCGCCCCGCAAACCGGCTCCGCACGCCGCCGGACGCTCCCGGGACCCGGGCCGTGGCTTCCGGATCATGCCGGGCCCGCGTCGGCCCGGCACCGCGTCGGCCCGGCACCGCGGCACCCCGCACCGCGGCACCCCGCACCGCGGGCCCGTCCGGCCCGGACCGGAAGACACCGCCTAGAGGCCGTAGCCGGCCAGCGCCTCCCGGGCCGCCTGGCGGGCGCTCCCGGCCAGCCCGGCCGGCTCCACGATCCGCCCGTCCCGGCCCAGCCGCAGCGCCAGCCGCCGCAGGCTCGCCGGGTCCGGGGTGCGCAGCGCGATCCGCAGCCCGCCGTCGGGCAGCTCCTTGGCGCTGTCGTGCGGGTAGTACTCGGCGACCCAGCGGCCGCCCGGCCCCACCTCGACCACCACCTCCGGGTCCTCGGCGGCCGGCTGCACCAGGCCCTCCGACAGGTCCCGGGGCTCGATCGCGGGCGGCTCCGACCGCTCGTCCAGCAGCCGGATCTCCGCGACCCGGTCCAGCCGGAAGGTACGCCGGGCCTCCGACAGGTGGCACCAGCCCTCCAGATAGGTGTGGCCCACCGCCACCAGCCGGATCGGGTCGACCTCGCGCTCGGTCAGCTCGTCCCGGGCCGGCGAGTAGTAGCGCAGCCAGATCCGACGGCCCTCGGTGATCGCCCGGTCGACGTCCGCGAAGACCCCGCCCTCCGACTCGAAGGTCACCGACAGCCGGGCGCTCGCCCCGGCCGCCTCGCCGGCCGCCGCCTCCAGCTTCGCGGTCGCCCGCAGCAGCGCGTCCCGGTCGCTCTCCCGCAGCCCCGGCAGCGTCGCCACCGCCCGCGCCGCGACCAGCAGCGCCGTCGCCTCGTCGGCGGCCAGCCTCAGCGGCTCCGCCGTCGACTCCCCCGAGGCGTCGGGGTTCCGCCACCAGATCCGCTCACCGTCGGTGTCGATGTCCAGCAGGTCCCCGCCCCGGAAACTCGTCCCGCACATCGGCAGCACGTCGAGGTCCGAGATCAGCTCGTCCTCGCTGATCCCGAACGCCCTCGCCACATCGGCGATGTGCGCGCCGGGGCGCTCGCGCAGATACGTCACCAGGGACAGCATCCGCCGGGTCTGGTCGATCGCGTTCGCGGCCATCGCCCGTACGCCTCCCCTTCTCAGTCCTGCGCCACGGCGCGGAGCCGGTCCACCACATCGGCCCGCAGGTCAGCGGGCTCCATCACCACCACGTCCGGCCCGAACTCCACCAGCCAGGCGTCCAGCCCGTGCCCGTAGGGGATCTCCAGCTCGTCCCAGCCGTCCCCGCCCTCGCGGACCAGCGTGGCCTTCGCCCGCAGCGGGTACCCGGCACCGGCCCGCAGCCGGATCAGGGCGGTCCGGTCCGTGATGTCCCCGGCCCACTCGGCCACGGTCTCCCGTACGGTGACCACGTCCGGCACCTCCGCCGTGTACGCGCCCGCCCGCGACTTCACCTTCCCGGTGATCCGGGAGAGCCGGAACACCCGCTCGGCGCCGCGGTCGCGGTCGAAGCCGGCCAGGTACCAGTGGCCGCGCCAGCACTCCAGCGCCCACGGCTCCACCTGCCGGGCCTCGGGCCGGGCCGCGTTGGACTTCCGGTAGTCGAACACCACCGGCCGCCGGTCCCGGCAGGCCAGCATCAGCGGCTCGAAGGCCGCCTCGTGCACCGGGATCCGCGGCTCGATCGCACCGTGCCGGCCCTCATAGGGGTCCTCGGCCTCCGGCATCCCGCCGGCCCGCAGCTTCTGCAGGGCACCGCTGGCCGCCCCGGCCAGCCGGGCCTGCTGCCACACCTTCGCCGCCAGACCCAGCGCCGCGGCCTCCTCGGCGTCGAGGGACACCGGCGGCAGCGTGTTGCTGGACCTGCGCGCCAGATAGCCCGTCTCGCCGTCCAGGTTCTCCACGGTCTCGATGACCAGCCCGAGCTCGCGCAGGTCGTCCTTGTCCCGCTCGAACATCCGGTTGAAGGACTCGTCGTTGCCGGCTTCCATGTACGCCTCGATGGAACCCCGCAGCTCGCGCTTGCTGAGCGGCCGGCGGGTCCCCAGCAGACACAGCGCCAGGTTCATCAGCCGCTCGGCCTTGGCAATCGCCATCGACGCCCTTCCCACCCTTCCGATGTGCCGACGGCCCCCGACGGCACCTACTACCCGTGACCGTTGACCGTACCGCTCCGGCGCGCCCGGACAAAAGCGAGGGGCCCCAGCCGAAACGGCCGGGGCCCCACACCGGTCACGACCGGAAGGATCGGGCCGCGATCAGGACCTGATCAGAACCCGATCAGACGCCCATCAGGTCACAGACGAAGATCAGCGTCTCGCCCGGGGCGATGGCACCGCCCGCGCCGCGGTCGCCGTACGCCAGGTGCGGCGGGATGACCAGCTGACGGCGGCCGCCGACCTTCATGCCCTGGATGCCCTGGTCCCAGCCGCTGATGACCTGGCCGGCACCCAGCTGGAACTGCAGCGCGCTGCCGCGGTTCCAGGACGCGTCGAACTCCTCGCCGGTGGACAGGGCCACACCCACGTAGTGGACCGACACGAAGTCGCCGGCCTTGGCCTCGGGCCCGTCGCCCTCCCAGATCTCCTTGATCACGAGGTCGGACGGGACGCCGTCCTCGTAGAAGTCGATCTCGGGCTTCTCGAGCTTTCCGCTCACCTGTGTACTCCTGTTTCCGACTGATACGTCAAGGACAAGTCTTACACCGCTTCGAGGATGTCCACGACGAACACCAGCGTGGAGTTGGCCGGCAGGTCCGCGCCCTTGTCCTGGTCCCCGTACGCCTGCTGCGGCGGGATCACCAGCAGCACCCGGTCACCGACCTTCTTGCCGACCAGGCCCTTGTCCCAGCCCTCGATGACCTGGCCCTGGCCGATCGCCGTCATGAACGGCTTGCCGGCCTTCCAGGAGCTGTCGAAGAGGGTCGCCTTGTCCTTGCCCTCGTTGAGCTTCCAGGCGGCACCGCTGTACTGCATGTACACGGTCTGGCCCGACTTGACCTCCGCGCCCTTGCCCTCGATCAGCGTCTTGGCGACGAGCTCCTTCGGCGGCTCGTTCTTCGGGATCTTGATCTCGGCGGGCTCTTCCTTGTCCGCCTTGACCTGCGGCAGGTCCGCCGGCAGCGCCGCCTGGGCGCCCTCGGCCTTCTTCGCCATCATCCGGTCGAGATCGATCACGAACACCAGGTTGTCGGTCGGGCCGATCTCCAGCTGCTGGCTGCCCTGCGCACCGAAGGCCGCCGTCGGCGGGGCCACCACGAGCACCCGGCTGCCGATCTTCTTGCCCGCCACCGCCTCGGCGAACATCGGCAGCGTCTCCGGGTTGTTCGGCGTGACCATCAGGGGCTGGCCCTTGTCGTCGTACGAACCCGGGGTCAGCTCCTTCCCGCTCTTCCAGACCTTGCCGGTGTACTTCGTGACCACCGTGTCGGACTTCTGCACCACCGGGCCCGTGCCCTCGGTCAGCGTCTTCACCACGAACTTGCCGCTCGGGTCGCCCTTGGGAACGGTGATCTGCGGCTTCTTGCCCGCCTCACCCGCCACGCTCGGCATCGGGTCGGCCGCCTCGACCGGCTTCGGGGCCTCCGTCGGCGAAGCGGCCTTCGAGGCCTCGGACTCCTTCTTGTCGGAGTCGTCGCCTCCTCCGCAGGCCGCGGTGAGCATCAGGGCAGGCACGATGAACGCGGCAGCAAGTCGGCGTCGCACTGTCGTCCTCGGGGTAGGTGGAATGATCCGTCTGGTCCCCGCCACTCTACGGGGAAGCAGCACCGGACCAACCCCCGCACACGACAGGGGCCCCGCACGCCACCGCGCACAGGGCCCCTCCGGGCCGGACCGCCGACTGCACCGCGTCCCGGCTACATCCCGGCGATCAACTTCTCCACCCGGTCGTCCACCGACCGGAACGGGTCCTTGCACAGCACGGTCCGCTGCGCCTGGTCGTTCAGCTTCAGGTGCACCCAGTCCACCGTGAAGTCCCGGCGCTGCTCCTGCGCCCGCCGGATGAAGTCACCGCGCAGCCGGGCCCGCGTCGTCTGCGGCGGCACCGACTTGCCCTCGAAGATCTTCAGGTCGTTGCAGATCCGCTCCGCCTGGCCCTTCCGCTCCAGCAGGTAGTACAGCCCCCGCCGGCGGTGGATGTCGTGGTACGCCAGGTCTATCTGCGCCACCCGCGGATTCGACATGGTCATGTTGTGCTTCGCCCGGTACCGCTCGATGAGCTTGTACTTCATGACCCAGTCGATCTCGGTGCCGATCCGGTCCAGGTCCTCCTGCTCGACCGCGTCCAGCGTGCGGCCCCACAGCTCCAGCACCTGCTCCACCGTGCCGGTCCGGATGCCCCGGCGCTCGGCGAAGTCCACGGCCTTGTCGTAGTACTCCCGCTGGATCTCCAGCGCGGAGGCCTCCCGGCCGCTGGCCAGCCGGACCTTCCGCTGCCCGGTGATGTCGTGGCTCACCTCGCGGATCGCCCGGATCGGGTTCTCCAGGGTGAGGTCCCGCATCACCGTGCCCGCCTCGATCATGCGCAGCACCAGGTCCGTCGCCCCGACCTTGAGCAGCATGGTCGTCTCGGACATGTTGGAGTCGCCCACGATCACGTGCAGCCGCCGGTAGCGCTCGGCGTCCGCGTGCGGCTCGTCCCGGGTGTTGATGATCGGCCGGGACCGGGTGGTCGCCGAACTGACGCCCTCCCAGATGTGCTCCGCCCGCTGGCTCACGCAGTACACCGCACCGCGCGGGGTCTGCAGCACCTTGCCCGCACCGCAGATCAGCTGGCGCGTGACGAGGAACGGGATCAGGATGTCCGCCAGACGGGAGAATTCCCCGTGCCGGGCCACGAGGTAGTTCTCGTGGCATCCGTACGAGTTGCCCGCCGAATCGGTGTTGTTCTTGAAGAGGTAGACGTCGCCCGCGATTCCCTCCTCGTGCAGGCGGCGTTCGGCATCGACCAGCAGACCTTCGAGAATGCGCTCGCCGGCCTTGTCGTGCGTGACCAGTTCGGTCACGTTGTCGCATTCGGGAGTTGCGTATTCCGGATGCGAACCCACGTCGAGATACAGGCGGGCGCCGTTCCGCAGGAACACATTGCTGCTGCGGCCCCATGACACGACACGGCGGAAGAGGTAGCGCGCCACTTCGTCAGGTGACAGTCGGCGCTGTCCCCTGAACGTGCACGTGACGCCGTACTCGTTCTCCAGCCCGAAAATGCGGCGGTCCATGACTGAACATTACGCCTTCTGCTGTGTTCTGAAACCGGGTTCGAGAGGCCCGTTTCGATCATTTTCCCGAGGAAGCCGCGGCAGGGCCCGGCGACACACCGGCCGCGCCCTCCGACTGCCCGCCCGGAACCGACCCCGCGACCGTGCGTCCGCGCCCCGGACCGGCCAGCAGCACCCGCTGAGTGGCCGTCAGCACCAGCAGGGCCAGCACACCGCCCGCGACCGCCACACCGAAACCGGCGCGCGACCCGCCCAGTTCCACCGCGGGACCCGCCATCGCCGTACCCATGGCCGCGCCCACGCCGAAGAACGTCACCAGCCAGGAGAAGGCCTCGGTCACCGTGCCCGTCGGGGCGTGCCGGTCCACCACGATGAAGGCGCACGCCAGCGCCGGGGCCAGGAACACGCCCGCCAGCGCCGCCAGCGCCGTCATCGCCCAGGGCCCCGGCACCAGCAGCAGCGGCACGTACCCCACCGCCAGCAGCCCCACCAGTACGGTCAGCCGCCGCTCCGGGACGCCCGCCCAGGTCCGCGCCCCGTACGACACCCCGCCGGCCAGCGCACCCAGCCCCAGCGCGGCCATCAGCCAGCCGTACACGGCGTCCCCGCCGTGACCGTCCGCGTACGCCAGTCCCGCCACCGTGATCGACCCCAGCGCCGAACCCACGAAGAAGAACGAGCCCAGCAGCGCCAGCAGCCCGCCCGAACGCAGCGCACCCAGCCAGTGCGCCTCCCGCGGCTCGGACCGCCACCTGCGCGAGGGCTCCGAGACCACCACCGAGAGCGCGCCGAGCACGCCGAGCACGTTGAGCACCAGCAGCGAGGCCGTCGGGTTCCACAGCGAGGCCAGCACCGTCACCAGCAGGGGGCCGACCGTGAACATGATCTCCTGGGCCACGGCGTCCATCGCGTACGCCGCGTGCACCCGCTCCTGCCGGCCGCCCAGGACGCTCGGCCACAGCGCCCGCAGACCGCCCTCCAGCGGCGGCGTGAAGAGACCGGCCACCACCACGGCGGCGTACGCCCACCCCAGCGAGCCGATGCCCGTCAGCGCCAGCCACACCATGCCCAGGGCCGAGACCACGGCCGCCGGCAGCTGCACCCGCGGCTGCCCGTACAGGTCCACCAGCCGGCCCAGCAGCGGCTGGCCCACGGCATTGGACACGCCGTACACGGCGGCCAGCGCGCCCGCCAGGCTGTAGCTGCCGCCTTCCGCCCGGACGAACAGCACGATCGCGATGGAGGCGACCGCGTTCGGCAACCGCCCCACGAGCGTTCCCGTCAGCAGCCGTGCGGCGTGCCGCGTCCTCAGCAGCTCCGCGTACCCCGCGGCCATGGTCGGCCCCTCTCCGCCCCCGAGGGCGACGTAATACGTATAACTTGACTCATCATACGTACCATGGCGGCAACCGAACCGTCCACCCAGTCGCCCCCACCACCCCCCGGACCAGGAGCAGCGCGTGTCGAGACCCACCAGCCGCGACGTCGCACGGGCCGCCGGGGTCTCCCAGGCAACCGTCTCCCTGGTCCTCGGCGACAAATGGCGCGGCCGCGTCTCCGAGCGCACCGCCGCACTCGTCCGCGAAGCCGCCGGCGAACTCGGCTACCGCCCCAACCTCGCCGCCCGCAACCTCCGCCTCGGCTCCACCCGCACCGCCCTGCTCGTGGTACCCGCCCTCAGCAACGAATTCTTCGCCCGCGTCTACACCGGCGCCGCCACCGTCGCCGGCCGCCACGGCTTCGGCGTCGTCCTGTACCTCTCCCCCGACGGCACCGGCCCCGCCCGCGACCCCTTCGCCTCCGCCCAGGCGGCCCTCGACGGCGTCATCGCCTCCTCCATGGCCGCCGACGCCCTCGAAGCCATCAGCGGCACCACCACCCGCCTCCCCCTGGTCATGCTCGACAGCGACCCCGAAGGCGGCGCCGACGCCTACGTCAACCTCGCCATCACCGACGGCGTACGGCAGGCCACCGACCACCTCCTCGGCCTCGGCCACCGCCGCTTCCTCCACCTCGCCGCCGACGTCGACTCCTGGACCTTCGACATCCGCGCCGGCGAGATCGGCCGCGCCCTCGCCGCCCACGGACCGGACACCTCGCTCCGCACCGTCCGCTCCGCCCTCGGCGTCAACGCGGCCACCACCACCATGGAACGGGCCCTCGCCGGCCTCACCGACCCCGCCGACCGCCCCACCGCGGTCATCGCCGACGACGACATCCTCGCCGTCGGCGCCTGCAAGGCCGCCCGCCGCCTCGGCCTGCGCATCCCCGAGGACCTCTCCGTCACCGGCTTCGACGACATGGCGCTCGCCACCGCCGTCGAACCCGAACTCACCACGGTCCGCCTTCCCGCCGAACGCGTCGGCGAACACGGCATGACCGCCCTCCTCGCCGTGCTGGAAGGCCGCCGGTGGTCCGCCCCCGACCTCCCCGTCGAACTCGTCGTACGGGGCTCCACCGCGCCACCCGCCGACCGCTGACGCCGGCCGGACACGACGAAGCCCCGGTCCGCTCCCGCACGGGAACGGACCGGGGCCCCCGGCACTTCCTGCCGCCGGGCTGCCACCCGGCTGCTACTGGGCGTCCTCGTCGGGCGCCTCGTCGTTGGACACCGCGTCCGCCTGCGCGGCCGGCGTCACCTCCGGCTCCAGCAGCCGCGCCAGCTGTCGGCCCCGGATCCGCTTGAACTTCCGCTGCTGGGTCCGCGTACGGTCCAGCACCGCGACCTCCAGACGGTCCGCCGGGATCTCCCGGTCCGCACCGTTCGCCTGGCTGGACAGCGCCTGCACCGCCAGCTTCAGCGCCTCCGGCAGCGACATCCCCTCCCGGTGGCGCTGGTCCAGGTAACTGCTGATCTGCTCGGCGTTGCCGCCGACCGCGACCGAGCCGTGCTCGTCCACGATCGAACCGTCGTGCGGCAGCCGGTAGATCTGGTCACCCGAGGCGCTCTCGCC
The DNA here is from genome assembly GCF_040684755.1 of Streptomyces sp. NPDC089799. Classification (NCBI taxonomy): domain Bacteria; kingdom Bacillati; phylum Actinomycetota; class Actinomycetes; order Kitasatosporales; family Streptomycetaceae; genus Streptomyces; species Streptomyces sp. NPDC089799. Next base: position 294,634 of record NZ_JBFBGR010000006.1, read on the forward strand.
GACCTCGGCCACCACCAGCTCCACCTCGTACGGCTTCTCACCGGCCGAGGAGAAGATGGTGCCGAGCGTCTGCGCGTACACGTTCGCCAGCCCACGCGCCGTCACATCGTCACGGTCGTAGGTGTATCCGCGGAGGTCCGCGTACCGGACGCCGCCGATCCGCAGGTTCTCGTACTCGTTGTACTTGCCGGCGGCCGCGAAACCGATCCGGTCGTAGATCTCGCTGAACTTGTGCAGCGCACGGGACGGGTTCTCGCCGACGAACACGATGCCGTCGGCGTACTGGATCACGACCAGGCTGCGACCGCGGGCGATGCCCTTGCGGGCGTACTCGGCCCGGTCCGCCATGGCCTGCTGGGGTGAGACGTAGAACGGAGTCGACACCGGCTATCCGCCCCTTTCTTCTTCTGGGCTGACGAGGACTTAGAGGAGTGCGGCGCGGGGGCCGTCGGGCTGCTCCAGGCGGTGCTCGGTGACCGAGCGGGCCAGCACCGAGGACTCCTCCTCGGTCAGCCTCCTGAAGCCCTCGTCGGTGATGACGGTGACGATCGGGAAGATCCGGCGGGCCAGGTCCGGGCCACCGGTCGCCGAGTCGTCGTCGGCGGCGTCGTAGAGGGCCTGCACGACCAGGGTGGTCGCCTGCTCCTCCGTCAGGTCGGGCCGGTACAGCTTCTTCATGGACCCGCGGGCGAAGATGGAACCCGAACCGGTCGCGGCGAACCCGTGCTCCTCGGACCGGCCACCGGTCACGTCGTAGGAGAAGATGCGGCCCTTCTCCTTGCCCTCGTCCCAGCCGGCGAACAGCGGGACCACGGCGAGGCCCTGCATGGCCATGCCCAGGTTGCTGCGGATCATGGTCGACAGGCGGTTGGCCTTGCCCTCCAGCGAAAGGGTCGTCCCCTCCACCTTCTCGAAGTGCTCCAGCTCCAGCTGGAACAGCTTGACCATCTCCACCGCGAGACCGGCGGTGCCGGCGATGCCGACGGCCGAGTACTCGTCGGCCGGGAACACCTTCTCGATGTCCCGCTGCGCGATCATGTTGCCCATGGTCGCCCGCCGGTCACCGGCGAGCACGACCCCGCCGGGGAAGGTGGCGGCCACGATCGTCGTCCCGTGCGGCGCCTCGACGATCCCCTCGGGCAGCTTCCGGTTCCCCGGCAGCAGCTCCGGCGAGTGACTGCCCAGGAAGTCCATGAAGGACGACGACCCCGGCGTCAGGAATGCTGCTGGGAGACGCCCGGTGCTCATGTTGTTCGCTTCCACGCGTTTCCCTCCAGGTCATGCGATGGCCATACGGCAGGGACCCTACCCGCGCCCGGCGGCGAAGATCCACATGTGCGGCGGTGGGTGCCCGATCATCGGGCACCCACACCGATTCACCTTCGATTCGAAGGCCAGAGGGCCTTACTGGCCGCCCTTTTGCACGAAGGACCGCACGAAGTCCTCGGCATTCTCCTCGAGCACATCGTCGATTTCGTCCAGGACGGAGTCCACGTCGTCCGAGAGCTTTTCCTGGCGCTCCTTGAGATCGGAGCTCGCCTCGGCGGTCTGCTCCTCGACCTCCTCGGTCGAGCGCGTCGCCTTCTGCTGTCCGCCGCCGGTGTCCTTGGTCGCCATGTGTACCTCACCCCGCTCGGTTCGCACGCCCGTGACGAGGGATCCCCGGATCGGGATCCCTCAAGATCAGACCCTACGCCGGACCCTACAAGGAGGGTCCGGCATTCGTCCCGGAACTTGTCCAACGTCCGGATGTCTTCATGATTCCCGGCCGCGGCACCTTTCAGCCGCGCCCGGGGCGATCAAGTGGTGCCCGCCCGGATCAGTTGCCGCCGGAGAGGACCCGGACCAGGTCCTCGGCCGTGCGGCAGCGGTCCAGGAGTTCCTTGACGTGGTTCCGGGTACCCCGGAGGGGTTCCAGGGTGGGGACCCGCTGGAGCGAGTCCCGGCCGGGCAGGTCGAAGATCACCGAGTCCCAGCTGGCCGCGGCCACGTCGTCCGCGTACTGCTCCAGGCAGCGGCCGCGGAAGTACGCCCTGGTGTCCTCCGGGGGCTTGCTCTCAGCCCGTTCCACGTCCTGCTCGGTCAGCAGCCGCTTCATCTTGCCGCGGGCCACCAGGCGGTTGTACAGCCCCTTGTCGGGCCGTACGTCCGAGTACTGGAGGTCCACCAGGTGCAGCCGGGCCGCGTCCCAGCCCAGCCCGTCGCGCCGCCGGTAGCCTTCGAGGATCTCGCGCTTGGCGATCCAGTCCAGCTCCCCCGACAGGCTCATCGGGTCGGTCTCCAGCCGGCCCAGCACGTCCTCCCACCGGGACAGGACGTCCTTGGTCTGCTCGTCCGCGTCCGAACCGAAACGCTCGTCCACGTACTTCCGCGCCAGCTCGAAGTACTCCATCTGGAGTTGTACGGCGGTCAGGGTGCGGCCGCTGCGCAGCGTGATCAGGTGGCGCAGGTCGGGGTCGTGCGAGACCTGGTGGAGGGTGCGCACGGGCTGGTCGACGGCCAGGTCGACGGTGATGAAGGCGTCCTCGATCATGGAGAGGACCAGCGCGGTGGTGCCGAGCTTGAGGTAGGTGGAGATCTCGGAGAGGTTGGCGTCGCCGATGATCACGTGGAGCCGGCGGTACTTCTCCGCGTCCGAGTGGGGTTCGTCGCGGGTGTTGATGATGGGCCGCTTGAGGGTGGTCTCCAGGCCGACCTCGACCTCGAAGTAGTCGGCGCGCTGGCTGATCTGGAAACCGTGTTCGCGGCCGTCCTGGCCGATGCCGATGCGGCCGGCGCCGGTGACCACCTGGCGGGAGACGAAGAAGGGCGTGAGGTGGCGCACGATGTCCGAGAAGGGGGTCTCCCGCTTCATCAGGTAGTTCTCGTGCGTGCCGTACGAGGCGCCCTTGTTGTCGGTGTTGTTCTTGTAGAGGTGGATGGGCTGGGCGCCGGGGAGCTGCGCGGCCCGCTCGGCGGCCTCGGCCATGATCCGCTCGCCGGCCTTGTCCCAGAGCACGGCGTCGCGGGGGTTGGTGACCTCGGGCGAGCTGTATTCGGGGTGGGCGTGGTCGACGTAGAGCCGGGCGCCGTTGGTGAGGATGACGTTGGCCAGGCCGATGTCCTCGTCGGTGAGCTGGCTGCTGTCGGCGGCCTCGCGGGCGAGGTCGAAGCCGCGGGCGTCCCGCAGCGGGTTCTCCTCCTCGAAGTCCCAGCGGGCGCGTCGCGCCCGGTGCATCGCCGCGGCGTAGGCGTTGACGATCTGGGACGAGGTGAGCATGGCATTGGCGTTCGGGTGACCGGGGACGGAGATCCCGTACTCCGTCTCGATCCCCATCACGCGCCGTACGGTCATGCGGCCCTCCTTGCCCGGCGGCGCTCCCGTCCCGGGAGCCATACGGAAGAGCCTAGAGCGGCTCCGCGCTGGTGGGGAGATCATTTCAGTCATTGAATCGGTGGCCGATTCGACTGGCTGTGTCCCGGGAAAGCAGGCGGCTGCGGGTGCCCTTTTCAGGGCATCCGCAGCCGCCCCTTTCGATCAGAGGTACTGACCGGTATTGGCCACCGTGTCAATGGAGCGACCGGTGTCCGCGCCCTGCTTTCCGGTGACGAGGGTGCGGATGAAGACGATCCGCTCGCCCTTCTTTCCGGAGATCCGGGCCCAGTCGTCCGGGTTGGTGGTGTTCGGCAGGTCCTCGTTCTCCTTGAACTCGTCCACGCAGGCCTGGAGGAGGTGGGAGACCCTCAGGCCCTTCTGGTTGTGTTCGAGGAATGCCTTGATGGCCATCTTCTTGGCCCGGTCGACGATGTTCTGGATCATCGCGCCGGAGTTGAAGTCCTTGAAGTACAGGACTTCCTTGTCGCCGTTGGCGTACGTCACCTCGAGGAAGCGGTTCTCCTCGGATTCGGCGTACATCTGCTCCACGACGGTCTGGATCATGTTGTGGACCGCGACCTCGGGCGAGTGCTGGTGCTCGGCGAGGTCTTCCGCGTGGAGCGGGAGGGATGCCTTGAGGTACTTGGCGAAGATGTCCCTCGCCGCCTCTGCGTCCGGGCGCTCGATCTTGATCTTCACGTCGAGCCGGCCGGGGCGGAGGATGGCGGGGTCGATCATGTCCTCGCGGTTGGAGGCGCCGATGACGATGACGTTCTCCAGGCCCTCCACGCCGTCGATCTCGGCGAGCAGCTGGGGGACGATGGTGTTCTCCACGTCCGAGCTGACTCCGGATCCGCGGGTGCGGAAGAGGGATTCCATCTCGTCGAAGAAGACGATGACGGGGGTGCCCTCGCTGGCCTTTTCGCGGGCCCGCTGGAAGACGAGGCGGATGTGCCGCTCGGTCTCGCCGACGTACTTGTTGAGGAGCTCCGGGCCCTTGATGTTCAGGAAGTAGGACTTGCCCGCTGCCTGTCCGGTCACCTCGGCGACCTTCTTGGCAAGGGAGTTGGCCACTGCCTTGGCGATGAGCGTCTTGCCGCATCCGGGCGGTCCGTAGAGCAGGATGCCCTTGGGCGGGCGGAGTTCGTGCTCCTTGAAGAGGTCGGGGTAGAGGTAGGGGAGCTCGACCGCGTCGCGGATCAGCTCGATCTGGTCGCCCAGGCCGCCGATCTTCTCGTAGTCGATGTCCGGGACCTCTTCGAGGACGAGGTCCTCGACCTCGCTCTTGGGGACGACCTCGTAGACGTAGCCGGAGCGGGGCTCGAGCAGGAGGGCGTCGCCGGGGCGGATGGTGATGTCCAGGAGCGGCTCGGCGAGCCTCACCACCCTCTCCTCGTCGGTGTGCCCGACGACCAGGGCGCGCTCGCCGTCCTCGAGGATCTCCTTGAGGGTGACGATGTCCCCGGCCCGCTCGAACTCCATGGCCTCGACCACGTTGAGGGCCTCGTTGAGCATGACCTCCTGGCCGCGCCTGAGGTCGTCCGGGTCGATGCTGGGGCTGACGTTCACACGGAGCTTGCGGCCGCCGGTGAAGATGTCGACGGTGCCGTCCTCGTTCGCCTGGAGGAAGACACCGAAGCCGGCCGGGGGCTGCGCGAGCCGGTCGACTTCTTCCTTGAGTGCCACGATCTGGTCGCGGGCCTCACGGAGGGTATTGGCCAGCCGCTCGTTTTGCGCGGAGACGCCGGCCAGGTTTGTCTGGAGCTCGACGATCCGCTCTTCGAGAATCCTCGTGTGTCGCGGAGAGTCGGCGAGCTTACGTCGCAGGACGGCGATTTCCTGCTCGAGATAGGCAACCTGACCGGCGGGGTCGTCGGACCCCCGACCGGGCCGGATGCCGCGGTTGATGTCGTCGTCGTGGGCTGCCACGGTCCTCACCTCCTCCAAGGGGAGCTGGACGCTTCCTGACCCTACCTGGGCTGGTGGTGATTGAAACCCCTAGATCACAAAGACGGTAGGGGTGTGTCCGATCTTCACCCTTGCGTATCCCCTCACGCCAGGGGAATACCCACCGTTCAACATCGGAAAGCGGCCAGTTGTAAGGTCGAGACGTTCAACGCCCGCGCACAGCACAAGGGGAGCGCAAAGGATATGACCGTGCAGCAGGAGGTTCCGGCCGAGGGGACCGGCGGCGGTGCGGCCGCGGAGCCGCTGGAGGTCTGGATCGACCAGGACCTGTGTACCGGCGACGGGATCTGCGTGCAGTACGCGCCGGAGGTGTTCGAGCTGGACATCGACGGTCTGGCGTACGTGAGGGGCGCGGAGGACGAACTGCTGCAGGAGGCGGGGGCGACCGTTCCGGTGCCGTTGCCGCTGCTTCAGGACGTGGTGGATTCCGCCCGGGAGTGCCCGGGCGAGTGCATCCATGTGCGACGGTCCTCGGACGGCGTCGAGGTCTACGGGCCGGACGCCGCGTGAGCGGGCGCACCGGCTGATGCAGGGAGGAACCGGGCACTGCGGGTGACCGGTCGGACCCGGGGACTCCGCGTACGCGGGGTGTCCGCGTGGTGGCGCGGTGTGACCGTCAGGCGTGGAGCGCCGCGGCGTCCGTCAGCTCGTGGCTGAATTTTCCGCCGGTCCAGGCCCACTTGGCGTGCTGCCGGGTGTCGGGGCAGCAGCGGGGGACGTCGGGGCCGGAGTAGCCGAGCAGGGTGGCGGTGATCTTGCCGTCGGAGACGGCGAGCTCGGTGACGTTCTTGCGCTGCGCCGCGGGCAGCAGGGTGGCGACGACGCGGGGCGGGGTGCCGGCGGCGGTGTCCTGGGTGAGTACGTAGAGGGCGTTGGGCGGGGTGCCGAGGCCCGCGTCGCAGCGTACGGCGGCCACGGTTTCGGGACGGCCGTCGCCGTCGAGGTCGCCGTGGGCGGTGGCGGTGACCTGGTGCGGTCCGCCGCGGCAGTCGAGGGGGTACTGCGCGAGTGCGGCGTCGGGGGCGGCGACGCGGGGCGCGGTGCGGGGTGTGCCGGGGGCGGCGGGGCCGGCGGGTGCGCTGAGGGTGCCGGCTTCCGCGGCGGGCTGGAGGAATCCTGCGCCGGCTATGACGGCGGCCATGGCGGCGGCGGTGGCGAGCCAGTGGAGCGGGCGGGCGTCGTTGTGCGGGAGTGCGGGCTCGGCGGGGCTGTGCACGGGGGCGTCTCCTGCGCGGGGGATGACGGGGAGCCAGCATCGTGCCACACCGCTGCGCTCGGCGGAACTGGTGGGTCCGTGGTCCGCTCGGCGCTGCGCAGCCGGGGCTCGGCCGGAGCGTCGGCCGGGCTCGGCCGGAGCGCCGGCACAGGTGCGGGGCGGGGTGTCGAGCAGGGGGGAGCCCCATCGCCCTGCGGCACGATTGCCCACACGGCGGAGCAGGCCGTCGGCACGCCTGCCCACACGGCGGGGGTGGGTTTTGTCGAGGGGCAACATGGAGGCGCCGTGCTGCAGTTCTCGGTCGGGACCGGGAAGTGCGGCACGGCGCCTTGGGGTTGCGGGTGGGTCAGCCGCGGCCGGAGCCGCTTCCGCTGCCGGGGCCCTCGTAGTCCTCGCCGTAGGCGCCCTTGGCGGGGCGGCGGCGGCGCAGCGGGGGCTCGACGCCGTCGGCGAGGCGCCGGGCGGTGACGAGGAAGCCGGTGTGGCCGATCATGCGGTGGTCGGGGCGGACGGCGAGGCCCTCCACGTGCCAGTTGCGGATCATCGATTCCCACGGCTGCGGTTCGGCGAAGCAGCCGATCTCGCGGATGGACTCGACGGTCTTGGACAGCTGGGTGGTGGTCGCCACGTAGCAGCAGAGGATGCCGCCGGGGACGAGGGCCTTCTTGACCGCCTCGAGGCACTCCCAGGGGGCGAGCATGTCGAGGATGACGCGGTCGACGTCGGTGTCGGACAGGTTGTCCTGGAGGTCGCCGACGGTCAGCTGCCACGCGGGGTGGGGGCCGCCGAAGTAGCGCTCGACGTTGTCCTTGGCGATCTCGGCGAAGTCGGCCCGCCGCTCGTAGCTGTGCAGCATGCCCTGGTCGCCGATGGCGCGGAGCAGGAAGCTGCTGAGGGAGCCTGAGCCCACGCCCGCTTCCACGACGCGCGCGCCGGGGAAGATGTCGGCGAAGGCCAGGATCTGGCCCGCGTCCTTGGGGTAGACCACGGCGGCGCCGCGGGGCATGGACAGGACGTAGTCGGGGAGCAGGGGTCGCAGCGCGAGGTACGCGACGTTCCCCGTGGTACGGACAACACTGCCCTCGGGAGCGCCGATCAGCTCGTCGTGCGGGAAGGAACCCTTGTGGGTGTGGAAGTTCTTCCCGGCTTCGAGCGTGAACGTGTAGTGGCGTCCCTTGGGGTCGGTGAGCTGGACCTGGTCCCCGACCTTGAAGGGCCCGCGTCGGCGGGCGGCACCGGTCGGTTCGGACATGTGACCAGTGTATTGGGTTCAGGAGTGGGGCCGTGCCATGGCCTTGAAGAAGGCCTTCTCCACGTCGAGGGTGGACAGGACCCCGTAGATGGCGCCGTCGTCCTCGACCACGAGGTATTCGGTGGCGGGGGTGGCGCGGAGGTGGTCGAGGAGCTCTTCGCCCGTCAGGTGCGCTGAAACCTTCATGCCGTCGGTGATGTCCTGGGCGAGGCTGCCGGCGGCTTCCCAGGGGCGGCGGTGTTCGGGGACGGAGGCGATGGCGCTTTCCCGGACGATGGCGGTGGGGTTGCCGTGGCCGTCGGTGACGACGAGGGCGCGGGCTCCGGCCTCGTTGGCGCGGCGGAGGGCTTCGGAGAGGGGGGTGGCGGCCTCGACGGGGATGGCGCGGCGGGTGAGGGTGCGGGCGCGGAGTTCGGGAAGGTGTTCGCGGAGGCGGGCCATGCGGAGGCTGTTGCCGGCGCCGGTCCACATGATCGCCGCGAGGATGGCGGCGAGGAGGGCGTTCATGACGGTGTCCATGCCGCTGGTCTGGTCTCCGCCGGGGCCGATCGTTCCGGTCTCGGTGAGGAGGGGGAGGCCGAGGAGGACGGCGACGGCGATGGCGCGGCCGACCCAGGCGGCGGCGACGGTGCCGGCCATGGCGCGGCCGGTGAGGGCCCAGACGAGGGCGCGGAGCATGCGGCCGCCGTCGAGGGGGAGGCCGGGGAGGAGGTTGAAGACGGCGACGATGAGGTTGGCGATCATGAGGCCGGCGAGCAGCACCCCGGGGACGGTGCGGGGTTCCACGGCGCTCATGCCGAGGTAGAAGGCGCCGGCGAGGACCAGGGAGAGCAGGGGGCCGACGAAGGCGAGGACGAATTCACGGCCGGGCGTCTCGGCTTCGTCGACGTGGGTGGCACCGCCCACGAACTGGAGCTGGATGCGCCGGACGGTGAGTTTGAAGCGGAGTCCGGCGACGGCGTGGGCGAGTTCGTGGACGAGGACGGAGGCGTAGAAGGCCACGGCGAAGAAGAGGGCGACGAGGTAGCGGACGGCGCCGAGCCCGGGGAGGACCTGGTCGAGGCGGTCGCCGAAGATCCAGGTGAGGAGGGCGGCGACGACGAACCAGCTGGGCGATACGTAGACGGGTACGCCGAAGGGGCGGCCCATGAGGAGTCCGCCGCCCGGTTCGGAGCGCCGGGCCGTGCGCTCGCCGGTTCCGTCGGTGTCTGCCACGGCTGTCCTTCGTTCGGGTGCGTCGGCCGGTGCGGTGGCCGGTGTCCGGTGGGCCCCTTTGTCGCTCGGGGTGATGCTCCGATCATGCAGTGCGAGGGCCGCTGCCGTCGATGGTATTGCGGTGCTGTCGGTGGCGGGTCGTAGGGTCTTTGTCATGACGACGAGCCCCGGTCCCGTTCCGGCCGGCGCGGAACCGGTGGCCGATGCCGCCGTGGCCGCCGCCCGGCCCGTGTCGCTGTCCCCTTCGCGGGCGAGCGACTTCATGCAGTGTCCGTTGCTGTACCGGTTCCGGGTGATCGACAGGCTGCCGGAGAAGCCCAGTGCGGCGGCTACCCGGGGGACGCTGGTGCATGCGGTGCTGGAGCGGTTGTTCGACCATCCGGCGGAGGAGCGGACGGTGCCGCGGGCGAAGTCGCTGGTGCCGGGGCAGTGGGACCGGCTGCTGGAGTCGAAGCCGGAGCTGGCGGAGCTGTTCGCCGAGGATGCGGACGGTGAGCGGCTGGCGGGGTGGCTGTCGGAGGCCGAGGCGCTGGTGGAGCGCTGGTTCACGCTGGAGGACCCGACGCGGCTGGAGCCGGTGGAGCGGGAGTTCTTCGTGGAGGCCGAGCTGGAGTCGGGGCTGCGGCTGCGCGGGATCATCGACCGGGTGGACGTGGCACCGACGGGTGAGGTGCGGATCGTCGACTACAAGACCGGGAAGGCGCCGCGGCCGGAGTACGCCGAGGGCGCGCTGTTCCAGATGAAGTTCTACGCGCTGGTGGTGTGGCGGCTGAAGGGCGTGGTGCCGCGGCGGCTGCAGCTGGTGTACCTGGGCAGCGGGGAGGTGCTGACGTACGACCCGGCGATGGGGGACCTGGAGCGGGTGGAGCGGAAGCTGCACGCGCTGTGGGAGGCGATCAGGGAGGCGACGGAGACGGGTGAGTGGCGTCCGCGGCCGACGAAGCTGTGCGGATGGTGTGATCATCAGTCGGTGTGTCCGGAGTTCGGGGGCACTCCCCCGGCCTATCCTCTGATGATCACACCCAGGGGTGGAGAGGGTGGGGCACCGGCCGGGGAATCCTGATCATCGGGCCGGGGCAGAATGGGCGTGCGTCGTCCGCCGATACGAAAACGAGGTAGTTCCTGTGGCGATCCGCGTCCTTCTGGTCGACGACCAGCCGCTGCTGCGCACCGGCTTCCGGATGATCCTGGAGGCCGAGGGGGACATCGCGGTGGTCGGTGAGGCCGGGGACGGGCTGCAGGCACTGGACCAGGTGCGGGCTCTGCAGCCGGACGTGGTGCTGATGGACATCCGGATGCCGCGGATGGACGGGGTGGAGGCGACCCGGCAGATCACCGGTCCGGGCCGGGACGGCCCGGCGAAGGTGCTGGTGCTGACCACGTTCGATCTGGACGAGTACGTGGTGGAGGCGCTGCGGGCGGGGGCCAGCGGGTTCCTGCTGAAGGACGCCCCGGCGAACGAGCTGGTGCAGGCGATCCGGGTGGTCGCGGCGGGTGAGGCGCTGCTGGCGCCGTCGATCACGCGCCGGCTGCTGGACAAGTACGCGGGGCACCTCCCCTCGGGCGAGGAGGCGGTGCCGGATTCGCTGGGCACGCTGACCGAGCGCGAGGTCGAGGTGCTGAAGCTGGTCGCGCGGGGCCTGTCGAACGCGGAGATCGCGGCGGACCTGTTCGTGAGCGAGACGACGGTGAAGACGCACGTGGGGCACGTGCTGACCAAGCTGGGGCTGCGGGACCGGGTGCAGGCGGCGGTGTACGCGTACGAGAGCGGGCTGGTCCGCCCGGGCGCTCAGTAGGCGGCCTCTCCGGGGTGCACGGCCTCTCTGGGCGGCCCGGGCGCGCAGGCAGTGGGCAGAAGGCCGGAAGGGGCCGGACCGCGGTTGCGGGTCCGGCCCCTTTCGGTGCCCCGGGGCGGATCAGCCCTTGGAGATCTCCCAGAAGCGGAAGACGGTGGAGGCGTCCAGCGACCACTGCAGGCCGGTGACGTTCGGGCGGGCCACCGCGTACTGCTTGCTCTGCCAGAGCGGGAGGATCGGGAGCTCCTCGGCCACGATGTCCTGGAGGCGGGCGTAGTCGGTGGAGATGGAGCTGCGGTCGGAAACGGCCGAGGTCTGCGGGAGGATCTTCTCGGTGATTTCCTTGTTGTTGTAGTTGTTCTTCAGCACGTTGTCCTTGCCGAAGAAGGGCGCGGTGAAGTTGTCGGCGTCCGGGTAGTCCGGCACCCAGCCGCGGACGTAGACGCCGTACTTGCCGGCCTCGATGTCCTTCTCGTACTGGTCGAACTCGGCGGACTTGACGTCGACCTGGAACAGCCCGCTGGTGTTGAGCTGCTTGGCGATGGCTTCCAGGTCACGGCCGGTGGCGGGGCCGTAGCGGCTCGGGGTGGACCACAGGGTCAGCTTGACCTTGCCCTTGATGCCGCCCTTCTCCAGGACCTCCTTGGCCTTGTCGGGCTGCGGGGAGGAGCCGTACTTGTCGAAGAACGGGGTGGTGTGGCCGCCGATGCCCGCCGGGACGATGGAGTAGAGCGCGGTGGCGGTGCCCTGGTGGACGTTCTGGACGAGGGCCTCACGGTCCAGCAGGTAGGCCATGGCCTTGCGGACCGGGAGCTTGCCGGCGACCGGGTCGCTCATGTTGAAGACGAGGTGCGAGACCTCGGCTCCGGTGCCCTGGACCGCGGCCGGCTTGCCGTCGGCGCCGGTGGAGGCGGCCGGGTTGGGGACGTCCTTGGGGTCCAGTCCGCGGAAGGCGAAGTCGACCTGGCCGTCCTCCAGGGCCGCCTTGAGCCCGGCCTGGTCGCCGTCGAAGAACTTGATGGTGACGCCGTTGTTCTTCGGCTTGGCCTGGCCGGTGTAGGAGGAGTTGACGGAGAGGGTCGCCGACTTGTCCCCGAAGGAGTCCAGCTTGTAGACGCCGGAGCCGACGGCCTTGCCGTCGGTGCGCAGCTTGTCGGCCGGGTACTCGCTGTGGTCGACGATGGAACCTGCGCCCGAGGCGATCTTGCTGGGGAAGGTCGCGTCGGAGGTCTTCAGGCGGAAGGTGACGGTCTTGTCGTTCGGCGTGTCGATGCCGGCTATGGACGCCAGCATGACGGCCGGGCCGGCCTCGTCGTTGATCTTCAGCGTGCGCTCGAAGGAGAACTTGACGTCCTTGGAGGTGAGCGCGTTGCCGTTGCTGAACTTGAGGCCGCTGCGCAGGGTGCAGGTGTACACCTTGCTGTCGCTGCCCTGGAAGCCGCAGGCCTCGGCGGCGTCGGGGGCGGGGGTGGTGGCGCCCTTGGGGAAGTACAGCAGCGACTGGAACACGTTGTTGAACAGCAGCCAGGAGCCGGGGTCGTAGCCGGAGGCCGGGTCGGTGGCCTTGACCTGGTCGGACATTCCCATGACGACGGAGCCGCCGTCGCTGTCGGCGGGGCCGTCCTGCGAGCCGCAACCGCTGAGCAGGGCGGCTGCGGTGGCCGCTCCGAGCGGGGCCACCAGCCACTGGTTACGAATCTTCACGCGCGTGTCCTTCACAGTTCTTGTACGCCTTGTTCCGCCGGTCGCGGGACCGCCACCGGTTGCCGCTGTGTCAGCCCCGCATGCCCTGGCCGAGTTCCCACAGCTGGAGGTCGGAGACGGAGTTCACGGACCACTCCGCTCCGGTGATCCCGTCGCGCGCGGCGACGTACTGCTTGCCCTGCCAGAGCGGCAGGACGGGCACGTCCTCGGCGACGATGTTCTGCATCTCCTCGATGGCGGGTGCGGCGAGGGTGCGGTCGGCCGCGCGCCGGGAGTCGGGGATCAGCTTGGTGCGCACCGTGCTGTTCGCGTACGGCGTGCCCAGGAAGTTGTCCTGCTCCAGGAAGGGAGCGAGGAAGTTGTCGGCGTCCGCGTAGTCGGGGAACCAGCCGAGCCCGTAGGCGGCGTAGTCGCCCTGCTTCTGGGCGGGGCGGAACGTGGCCCATTCGTTGCCCTGGACGGTGACGTCGAACAGCTTGGTGGCGTTGAGCTGGGCCTTGAGTTCCGCGAACTCGGCGGCCGTGCCGTCGCCGTAGTGGTCGGTGGTGTAGTTGAGGGTGAGCTTGACCGGGGTCTTCACGCCGGCCGCGCGCAGCAGGTTCGCCGCGGTCTGGGTGTCGCCGTCGCCGTACTTGTTGAAGAACGAGTTGACGTGGCCGGGGACGCTGCCGGGGACGAGGGAGTAGAGCGGCTGGGCGCTGGTGCCGTAGACCTTGTTGACGAGGCGTCCGCGGTCGACGGCGGCGGCGAGGGCCTGGCGTACCGCCTTGTCCTTGACGGCCGGCGCGTCGGTGTTGAAGCCGATGTAGCGGATCTCCAGGCCGGGCAGCGGGACGAGCCGGACGCCCTTGGGCGGGTTGGCGGAGAGTTCCTTGATCTGGGCGGGCGACAGGGTGCGGGAGACCACGTGGATCTTGCCGTCGTTGAGCGCCTCGCCCATGGTCCCGGAGTCCCCGAAGGTGCGCAGCTCGACCTTGTCGTTCTGCGGCTTGAGGTCGCCCTGGTAGTTCGGGTTGCGGGTGAAGACCGCGCGGACCAGCTCGTTGCCCTTGACTTCGGCCTTCATGGTGTACGGGCCGGAGCCGTCGACGACGAAGCCGTCGCGGAGCTTGCGGGCGTCGTACTTCTTGCGGCTGACGATGCCCGCGGCGGGGGTGGACAGCTTGTGCGGGAAGGTCGCGTCGGGGGTCTTCAGACGGAAGACGACGGTGTCCTCGCCCTTGGTCTCGACCTTGTCGAGGGTGGAGAGGAGGGAGGAGGGGCCGTTCTCGTCCTTGATGGCGAGGACCCGCTCGATGGAGAACTTGACGTCCTCGGCGGTGAGCGGGTCGCCGTCGGCGAACTTCATGCCGGGCCGCAGGATGCAGCGGTAGGTCTGGTTGCCCTTGTCGGTGAAGTGGCACTTGGAGGCCGCTTCGGGGACGGGCTCGCCGCCGCCGCGGGGGGTGCGCATAAGGGTCTGGAGGGTCTGGCGGAGGACGTTCCAGGCACCGGCGTCGTAGGCGTGGGCCGGGTCGAAAGGTGCGGGCGCGGCTTCGGATGCCTCGAACCGGTCGGTGGTGCCGACCACGATGGCTCCGGATCCCGCTCCCGCTCCGCTGGTGCTGCCGCAGGCGGTCAGCGCGGGGGTGAGCAGGCCGGCCACGGCCGTCAGCACCAGGGTCTTGCGGTTCATGCTGGACGTTCTCCCTCGACCGGCACTTGGTCACTGCGGTACTGAGGGCATTTCGCGCGTCGCCCGTTCTGGGCGGAACGATCGGGCCGGTGTTGTGACGATCGGTCCACGTGGTTCCGGCACGTGGGTATGTGTCCGGAACGGCTGAGGTGCGGTGAAGTGCCCGCGTCGACCTTAGTGGTCCGGGAAGGTATGGCCGGAACCGGCGGCCGCGGGCCTGTAATCGCTGGGTGATGGGTCCGAACTGCCTGCATATCCAAGGGTCTCGACAGATCCGGTCAGGAGCTGATCAATCCGGACACAAGGGAAGGGTGCGGAGGCCGCAACGGGCCCGGGCGGGCCTTCCGCGGGTGACCAAGGTCACCCGGGCGGCCCGCCCGGTGGGGGATGGAATTTCGGCCTCCGGTGCCCTGCGCGGGAGATCCTTCCGCGATATCGGGGCGCGGCCCGCGTTCCGTTCGGCGTGCGCGGGTACGGAGGGTGCCCGGTCAGTTCATCAGGGTGATCAGCGAGCGGAGGAAGGGGAGGTCGACCTCTTCCAGCGATCCGACGATGGTCCGGCCCGGTGCGGGGTCGATCCGGCCGACGGAGGGTACGGCGACCACCCGGCATCCGGCGGCCTCGGCGGCGGCGACTCCGGTGGCGGTGTCCTCGATGACGGCGCACCGGGAGGGGTGGGCGCCGAGGGACTGGGCGGCGAACAGGTACGGGTCGGGGTGCGGCTTGGTGCGGGCCACCTCGTCCCCGGCGACGGTGAGGGCGAACCGGTCGGGCCCCAGGGAGCACAGGATGCGGTCGATGACCCGCCGGTGGGAGGCGGAGACCAGCGCGGTGGGCACGTTGTGCCGGGCGAGTTCGGCGAGCAGGCGCTCGGCGCCGGGCATGAGCGGTACGCGTTCGGCGATGCGGGCCTCGAACCGCTCGTTGAGCAGTACGGACATCTCGGCGAGGGAGATGGCGGCGCCGGTGGCCTCGATCAGGAAGCCCAGGCTGCGGCTCATGGGTCCGCCGACGACGACGTCGCGCCAGGATTCGTCGAGCCGGTGCCCGAGTTCTGCGAAGGCGTCGACTTCGGCGTCCCACCAGAAGCCCTCGGTGTCGACGAGCGTGCCGTCCATGTCGAGCAGCACCGCCTGGAGGGCCGAGCCGTCGGCCGTGCGCGCGACGGAGGCGGATACGGCGCTGGTCATGTGGCGCACCTCTCTGAAGGGACGAGAAGGCCGGCCGCCGATTCCCCCGGTCGGCACGCGGGGTGCGTGCCGGAGGGAACAGGCGACCGGCCTGTATGGGACCGACCAGTGTACGCCGGTCTGCCTCAGCGTGCGTTGAAATACTTCGCTTCGGGGTGGTGGATGACGATGGCGTCGGTGGACTGCTCGGGGTGGAGCTGGAACTCCTCGGACAGGTGGACCCCGATCCGCTCCGGCTGGAGCAGGTCGGCGATCTTGGCGCGGTCTTCCAGGTCGGGGCAGGCGCCGTAGCCGAGGGAGAAGCGGGCGCCCCGGTACTTCAGGGCGAACATGTCCTCGACGTCGGCGGGGTCCTCGCCCGCGAAGCCGAGTTCGGCGCGGACGCGGGCGTGCCAGTACTCGGCGAGGGCCTCGGCGAGCTGCACGGACAGGCCGTGGAGTTCGAGGTACTCGCGGTAGGAGTCGGACGCGAACAGCTTGGCCGTGGCCTCACCGATCTTCGAGCCGACGGTGACGACCTGGAGGCCGACGACGTCGGTCTCGCCGGACTCCTCGGGACGGAAGAAGTCGGCGAGGCAGAGGCGGCGGCCGCGGCGCTGCCGGGGGAAGGTGAACCGGGTGCGCTCGTTGCCCCGCTCGTCCAGGATGATCAGGTCGTCGCCCTTGGAGACGCACGGGAAGTAGCCGTAGACCACGGCGGCTTCCAGCAGGTTCTCGGTGTGCAGCCGGTCCAGCAGGCCGCGCAGCCGCGGCCGGCCCTCGGTCTCGACGAGCTCCTCGTACGTCGGGCCGCCGGCGCGGGCCTGCTTGAGCCCCCACTGGCCCTTGAAGAGGGCGCCCTCGTCGAGCCAGGAGGCGTAGTCCTTCAGGCCGATGCCCTTGATGACGCGGGTGCCCCAGAACGGCGGGGCGGGCACCGGGTTGTCGACGGCCACGTCGGAGCGCACGCCGCTCTCCGGCTCCTCCGCCTCCGGCAGCGCGACGTCGCGCTTGGCCACGCGGCGCTGCTTGAGCTCGGGGAGGGAGGCGCCGGGGACGCCGCGCTTGACGGCGATCAGGGCGTCCATGAGGCGGAGGCCCTCGAAGGCGTCGCGGGCGTAGCGGACTTCGCCCTCGTAGATCTCGTGGAGGTCCTGCTCGACGTAGGCACGGGTCAGGGCGGCGCCGCCGAGGATGACCGGGTAGGAGGCGGCCAGCTTGCGCTGGTTGAGCTCCTCCAGGTTCTCCTTCATGATCACGGTGGACTTGACCAGGAGGCCGGACATGCCGATGACGTCGGCCCGGTGCTCTTCGGCGGCTTCGAGGAT